>DATEXA010000142.1:0-7817 GCA_035257465.1 Pyrinomonadaceae bacterium
ACACGGTTTGGGTGTCGCGCAATCGTCCGGCAAGTTCCGCTGGGTTACGCGGTTTGCTCGGCTTCATTTTGAGATTGGAGACGGCCTCGGTTGATACACATTCGGGTGAAACGGGAGGCGCCTCACGTAATCCGATCGCCGAGCTGATGCAACTCGTCTGTGACCTCTACGACGTTCGAACTGGAAAGGTGAAGATCAAGGGCTTCTACGACGACATGATTGCTCCCACCAAAAAGGAGTTGAACGACTGGGTAAACTCCGGATTCACTGTAAGTGGTTTCAAAAAAGCTCATCACTTGAAGAAGATGAGATCTACTGATCCACTCGAGGTCATGAAACGCATTTGGGGAATGCCCACACTGGAAGTTCATGGTGTCGTCGGCGGGTATCAGGGACCGGGATTGAAATCAATCGTGCCACCACGTGCTGAGGTCAAGTGTTCATGCCGGCTCGTACCCGGGCAAGATCCAGCCAAGATCAAGAAATTGATCAGCGCGGCTGTGAAAGAAAAAAACCCTGATGTGTCTGTTGAATTTGAGCACGCGGCTCCGGCATTTCGCACTGTGTTGGAGGGTGAGTTGCCACTGGCATTGAAACGTGCGATCAAGTTTGCTTTTGGTCGTGAAGCAGTGTTTGTGCGTGATGGCGGAACTATCGGGGCAATGTCGAGTATCGAAAAAGTCATGAAGTGTCCGGTGCTGTTTTTGGGCTTGTCTTTACCTGAACACGGCTATCACGCACCAAACGAGAATTTCGATTGGCAACAAGCTTCAGGTGGAATGGTGGCGTTCGCGAAATATTTTGAAGAAATAGCGAACTTGAAGAATTGAACTACAGGCGGGTTAAATCACGCAGGAAAGACGTTCTTCGTTGAGTCTGACGAATCCACTCTTCTCGTAAAACCTTCGAGCATCCGGGTTGTCCATGTGAACTGCAACGTCGATCCGGGTCACGCCTTCACGTCTGAGTTCGCTTTTCAATTGCTCCATTAGTTGTGACCCGACACCCATGCCGCGGCGATCTTCCTTCACGGAAACATCGTCAAGCTTAGCTACAACCGAACCCATTGAAGTGGAAATCGCGTAGCAAACGACACAGACTGCCGCAGCGCCCTTTTCATCAAACGCCATCCAGACAAAACCCAGTTCGGGACGTTCCATGAAGAGATCGAGGGCATCGTTTAAGCCTTTCACTCCACAGTCGCCATAGGCTGCGCTGCTTGCAAGATAATGCTCATCGGCGGTGAGAAATTTTGAAAGCATCTCGAACGCCTCTCGCACATCCGCAGCCCGCATTCGTCGGCAAGTGATCACTGTCATGTCTCCACTCTAATGATGCCACAAGTCATTGCCAATTGCCGATTGCCAATTGCCGATTTGGACCTTTGAACTTGGAGCTTGGAACTTTGTGTTTAGATCTTGGGTCTTGACGCAACAGAAGTGACTCGTCGCAGAATCGTAGAGAACCAAGTACAAAGTTCAAAGTACAAAGCTCCCAATCCGCAATCGGCAATCGGCAATGGTATAATCCCGGCTCCGCATACTAGGTAGTTTTCCATCCCATCAACTCGAGGTCATGAGTCATGAAAAAGACAACGTCTCTCTTAGCCGCAACCTTGTTTGTCATCACAGCAATTTCAGCGTTTGGTCGCGAAGCACGACTTGTTCGCTATCCGAACTACCACAATGGTCGTATCGTCTTTACTTACCTGGGTGACATCTGGACCGCGGACGAAAATGGTCAGAACGTTCAGCGTTTGACGGTCAATCGTGCGCGCGATGTCTACGCGCGATTTTCGCCGGACGGCAAATGGATCGCTTTCTCGAGTGATCGCAACGGCAATCTCGATGTCTTTCTTATGCCCTCGGGAGGTGGGACAGCCAAACAGTTAACCACCCATTCTGCTGACGACACCGTCTTGGGATGGACACCTGATTCGCGTTCGGTTTTGTTCAGCAGCAATCGCGGTGAAGATTTTATGCCCCAGCTTTACCTGGTAAGTATCGATGGCGGCATGCCCACTAAAGCTGGAACAGACATGGGTGTGCAGGCGGCTTATTCGCCCGATGGTCAGCGCCTCGCCTACAACCAAAAATCACAGGTCTACTGGCGCAAATATTATCGAGGTGCATATCAGAGCGACATTATGATCATGGACCTGGCTTCGAAGAAGTTTACGCAAGTAACTGACTTCGACGGCCTCGACTCATGGCCCATGTGGGGACGCGACGGCTCTATCTATTTTGTCAGCGATCGCGATGGTAACGGGCTCACAAACATCTGGCGCGTTTCAGACAGCGGAGGCAAGGCAGACAAACTCACATCTTTTAAGACTGGCGACGTGCGTTGGCCGTCGATCAGCTCAGACGGTCGCGTGATCGTTTTCGAGCATGACTTCGGAATATGGAAACTCGATGTGGCTTCAAAGAAGGCAACGCCCATCACGCTCAACATAGATGCCGAAACGCAGGACAACATGACTGAGATGGAGTCGTTCAGTTCTCAAGCGGACGACTATGATCTTGCGCCGTCGTCAAGACGAATTGCATTTTCAATACACGGCGAAATCTTTACGGCCCCGGTTGAGGAGGGAGATCTCAAGCAGATCACTGATGGTCCAGCACGCGAACGTTCCGTTAATTACTCGCCCGATGGAAAGTGGTTGGCGTATGTGTCAGATCAAAGTGGGCGAGAAGAGTTGTACGTCGCGTCGCTTGATGGTTCCAGCGCTGCTCAACAGATTACAAATATCGACGCGCTGAAGCTTTCGTACGAGTGGTCTCCCGACTCAAAAGAAGTTGTTTTTTCTTCTTCAGACGACAAACTGCGCAAACTGGTAGTTTCTTCAAAACAAGTGACCGAGCTCGACTCGTCCCGTTACGGCGGGTTTGGCAGTCCTGTGTGGTCGCCTGATGGAAAATGGATCGCGTATTCCAAGCCTGATGCTGCACGAACTTCAGATATCTATGTAATTGCATCTTCAGGCGAAGAAAAAGAGCCGCACAAGGTCACCTTTGATTCAAACAATGACATCAACCCGCGCTTTGGACCCGATGGACGAAAGCTCTTCTTCCAACGCATTACGGCGACGGGTGCTGGCAACGCTGTACAACTCTATTCAGTCTGGCTCGAGCACCTCGATCGCGATCCTGACGATGCGGAGGAACGCGAAGCTGAAGCTCAATCCACGTCTTCACAAGGTGAGGGTGCGGATGGCGCCGTCGGACCGCGACGACAAGCTCCTGCAAATCGTCCAGTTCGAGATATCAAGATGGATTGGGCGGGCATGAAACATCGCACGCGACAAATCACACGCATGCCGTTTCCGATCTCGAATTACACGATTGCTCCCGACAGTCGGACCATCGTTTTTGTGACGAGTGAACCTGCTGGATTGGCAAGTGTGCCTGTTATCTATTCGATTCAGGACGATGGACGCCGGTTAACAAGAATCACATCAGGGCAGCCGCCAACCGAAGAAGCTGAAGGTGGACCTGGCGGAGGCGGGGGATTCGGTGGTGGCGTTTCGCAACTCAATATTTCGCGAGATGGAAGGACGTTGTTCTTCCGAGAGCGCGAAGGCGTTTACTCGGTACCTATGGGAACACCACAGGGAGCCGCAGGTGCGGGTGCTGGCGCAGGCGGAACAGGAGCAAGCACTATTGCGGGAGCGGGTGCCGGCGGACGTAGAAGGATCAATTTCAATGTTCGCGTGAAAGTTGACCGACCTGCCGAATGGGCCGAGATGTTTGACGATGGATGGCGAACGATGAAGTATCGTTTTTACGATCCGCAGATGCACGGTATGGACTGGGATGCGGCGCGCGCGAAATATCGTCCCCTCGTAGATTTCGTTGGTGACCGGCAGGAGGTACTCAATCTCGTCAATGAAATGATCGGAGAGTTGAATGCTTCACATACTGGCGCAGCGCCGCCGCCACGTGGAGCAGCAGGCAGTGGAGTTTCAACGGGCCACCTGGGTCTGGAGCTTGAGCCTGACGCAACTGCAGGTCGCTATCGCGTCACTTACATTTACGAGGAAGGTCCTGCTGACAAAGATTGGGTGCGCGTGAAGGTCGGCGACTATCTACTCGCAATCAATGGCAAGCCAGTGAAATCTGGAGATGAATACTGGGAGCTGCTGAATAACAGACTAAATCGTAAAGTCGACGTCACGTTCAACTCGAAGCCTACCGAGGACGGCGCGTGGCACACACGCATCGAGGCAATCTCGCCTAACGCGTACAGCCAATTACGATATGAGCGTTGGGTTAAAGAACGTCGCAAGAAAGTTGACGAGCTTTCGGGTGGACGCGTCGGCTATTTGCACATCCAGGCGATGAATGAACCTTCGCTTCGTCGTTTTGAAAAAGAGATTCGCGAGTTTCGAAACAAGGAAGCACTGGTCATCGATCAGCGATGGAATGGTGGCGGCAACATCGAACAGGAGTTGCTCGCGATTTTGGTGCAACGAGAATATGAGATCTGGCAACCGCGCGGCACTGAAGCGACAGGCAGACCTTTCGCAGGTTTCTTCGGTCCCAAGATAGTTCTGCAGAACTGGCGCTCTGCTTCAAACGCTGAAATGTTTCCAGCAGGCTTCCGTGCGCTTGGTCTGGGTAAGGTTGTCGGCACACCAACGATGGGAGCTGTTATCGGTACGGGCAGTTACAGTTTGATCGACGGCTCTACCGTTCGCACGCCGGGAGTTGGTGTCTATCTTGCGGATGCGAAACGAACCAACATGGAGAACTATGGTGTGCAACCGGATCTGTTGGTTGATAACAAACCGGAGGACACACTCGCCGGACGCGATCGTCAGCTGGAAGCTGCTGTAGAAGAGCTGATGAAACAGTTAAATGGCTCGCGAAGAAACATGGCAACCGAGGGACAGCAGAAGTAATTGTGGGGCCGAGCTGAATCTGGCATTCAACTAGACGCGGTTGGGAAGTGGGCAAAGCTGAATCTCCGCCCCCCTTCCAGGCTGTTTGTAGTTGATTGAATGTCAGAGTTTCAGCTCGGCCCCTTTTCTCAACTGAAGTAGGTAAGGCCCCTAACTACTTCGGCAACAGCACCGAATCCACTACGTGGATCACGCCGTTTGATTGATAGACATCCGCAATGGTCACACGCGACTGACCACCTTTTTCATCGGCAAGTATCAAAGTGTTGCCATCCATCCATGCGGTTAAGGTACCGCCATTGACTGACTTGAACCACGCTTTGCCTTTTCCCGCCTTGATCTTCGCAGCGATTGCTTTTGAATCAAATCGACCTGCGACCACGTGATAAGTCAGAATGTTTGTAAGCATCCCTTTGTTTTCTGGTTTCAAAAGAGTATCGACTGTGCCCGCCGGAAGTTTGTCAAATGCTGAATTTGTCGGTGCAAAAACAGTGAATGGTCCTTTTCCTTTTAGTGTCTCGACCAGACCGGCAGCCTTAACTGCCGCGACGAGTGTGGTGTGATCTGCGGAGTTCACTGCATTATCGATAATGTCTTTCGACTTGAACATTGCAGCGCCGCCGACCATCGGGTTTGAGTTGTCCATCATTTGTGCGTAGGCACGTGTATTCGCGACAGAGATCGATGCCACAGCAAGTAGCACCATGACTAGAAACTTCTTCACGGTAGTTACCTTCCTTGTTGGAACTGATTGTTTAGAACTGGAAGATATACGGGAGGGGAGCCGGAGTTGGATTGCAGCAGTTGACCTTAGTGCTTTGTAGCTTTTGGCTGCCAGCGATCACCCTCTGACATTCAACTACAAGCGGTCGGGAAGAGGGCAAAGCGGAAACTCTGATAGTCAACCATACATGGTCGGGAAGGGGGGCAGAGCGACAGGTTCTCTAAACTCTACCTACTCAAACTTAGCGTCGCCACCGCAGGGTCATTATTCTCTGATTGGATTCTGACTTCACACTTTGATTCTAAAATCATGATTATCGGCGGGGGCGCGCTAGGTCTGAGTAGGTTCAGATCTATGTAAAGTCCGCTCTGACCCCTTCCCGACTGTTTGTAGTTGAAGGTCAGAGTTTCAGCTCTGCCCCACCAAAGCACAAAGCTCAATCTGCTACGGCGCCACGATATTATCCATCTTCACCACTTCAAAGCTCGAGCCCTTCAATGTCTTCAACGCATTCAGCTCGTCGTCGCTCCAGCGCATATCGGGAGCGCCACTGAAATACCAGTTGGAACCATTGTCCGCGAGAATCATTCCATACTTCTTCATCGCTCGCAGGATCACCTGCATCGCCGGAGTAAAGCTGGAAATATCGAATGAAGCTTTCAGACGAACTTTCATTCCCATCGGAGGACGATTCACACTCGTATTTGAACTGGCCCAATGACGTGCCGGAGCAACATAAGCACGACGTGTGATCTGCGCGGTGAACCGGATGGCGTGTTTGATCTCCTGCTGCTCAAACACCTCGTCGTACCTGACCAGTCCGGGAAAGATCGGTAAGCCCGCCGCGTCTGCAGATGTCCAACCTGCAGGACGCAAGGCATTCGAATTCAGATCAAAGATCGCGCCGCAGTTCGCATCCCAACTCGCACCGTTGTTGATTGGAAACGCATAACCCAATTCGTAAAGCTTCCAGTTGTCACGATCGATTACGAGTACGTGACGATCTCCATTTGAATTCGGGCCGCCCTCGATAGGCGCATCTGGAGGGACCGGGTAAGGACCCGGATCGCTTTCATCGCCGTAGGCAGTCCAGTTAAGTGGCACAGTGGGTTGGCTGCCAGATACGACGACGTAGGGAATTCCATTCGGCGCACCATTCCAAACGGTTCCAAAGTCAGGGTGCAAATTGGTATTCGTGCCGATGCCTGCAATGAGATTGTCGGAGTTTGGATCGACCGGACTGTTTGAGATGTCCTCGTTCCACGCATTGTCTGATGGAAAAAGTTGTTTGCCGTGCAGACTCGCCCCTGGTCCGAGATCGGGTATTGGTTGCGGTGGTAGCGAGTCGTCAGGTGGTCCTCCACCGACATGACCTATTCCAATTCGAACGCGATTACTGGTCGCGCCATGAAGTGTGATCCCAACAAGCACATCACCTACGTCACCGAGGTTGTCGTTCAAACGCACTATGACTGCCGTCATCCACGAAAAGCCGGGAACAACGCCGACGAATTCGACGGTCAATGGATAGTGAATGTGATTTACATCTTCCGCGTCGGCAGTGACAGCCGAGAAGGTATCGCCAGGTTGTAATGTGAGGTTGTCGGCGAAGAGTATCATGCGCGTACGATTGTCCTGGCCAAACGTGACCGGTGCGGTGAGAGCAAAGGGTTCGGCAACCAGGTTCGTCGACTCGACGGCGATGCCACGAGTTGAGTTAGTTTTAGTGATTAGAACAGGGGCTGTGGCAAGTTGTACTCGAGTGGGTGCGAAAAGGACCAGCAACACCAGCGGTGAAGTAAAGACAAGAAGATTACGCAGATGTTTGCGCCACGAAGAATGGACCGAAAGAGACACACCCATTGGTACTAACCCCAAAATAGAATTTTGAAGATCGCGTGAGTGGTCGGGGCCGGAGAGGAAGCGGGCAGACTCAACCCTAATTCGGTGGCGAGGGCCAAGTCAAGATCTTTGTTTTTTTAGCAGCAATTTGCTGGTTGGGAAGGAGGCAGCGCAGCGATTCTCTGACTCCAATTATTGAGGACAAGTCAGGAAGGGGGCAGAGCGGTCTTGTCTGTGACCTCAACCTACTTAAAGCGATGGGCGCTGCAGTACTGGCAATAACCTAGCGCCGCCCCCGCTGAGTCAACCATCCAAGACACCAAGAACAAAATGTGAAAATCACAGTTC
>DATEXA010000143.1:0-2347 GCA_035257465.1 Pyrinomonadaceae bacterium
AACGATCGAAGAAGCCTCTACAAACCGACTCCGTGAAGCGATCGGACGACTTGATGAGGAAGGCAAGGGGCGAAGTGCAAATGCGGCGGTCTCCATGCTCATCATGGCTTGCCGAATGGGATTGCACCGCCATACTAGTCAGCTGTTGAGTTTGATTGCTGCTCGGGTTGTTGAAGAACCTTCATTCGTTGAAGCTGTCGGGGCCGGGAATCAACTGCTGTTGCTCTGGCAATCGCGCGAGCCGTTGGAGGCTCACTCATTGAAAGAGGTTCCGGTGTTGTTGGGTGCAGCTTATCAGCGAAGCTGTTATCTCCTGCCGGGGTTGGCCCAGTGTCCCGAAGAAGAGCTGTCGTTCACACTCGACAGTTTAGCCTCAATACGTGAGCTGTTGGCCACTGCTCAAGCGAACGACCTGCTTGATGAGGAATTGTTTTGGGAAGCCGCTGGTCGCCTTCTCGCAGCTCAAAACCATTCTCATCCCTCCTATGGAACAATCTCGGGCGCGATAGCCGGTCTTATGTTTAGTGCCGGACGCATCGATCAATCGCAGCTCGACGAATTGGTTGTGGGCTATCTCAGAGGCATTTCTGATTCGCAAAAGCGAGTTGGCTTTCTTCGTGGACTCTTGAAAACTTGTCGGGAAGTTGCATGGCAGAACTTGCAGCTCATTCAATCGCTTGACGAGATACTCACAGCCTGGGATGAAAGGGAATTTATTGCTGCACTTCCGAGTTTGCGTCTAGCCCTGGCAGATCTCACACCGCGTGAAACAGACAAGGTTGCGAGCCGCGTTGCCGGTTTGTATGGACAGGTGCAGCTTGGCGATCTCGTTCGATACCAAATTACCGAAAACGAGATGGAGTTTAATCGGCGTTTGACTCAACTCGTTCTGGAGACACTCTCTAGTGACGGTCTTACTCATTGGATTAAGTTGGACGGAAATGAATAGAACTCAAGAGGACTCACTCGCTCGCTGGCGCCTGGTACTCGGAAAATATGCCCGAGATCAAATCCCTGCCGGAATGAGCGCGCAGCAGCAACGAATCGAAAATGCTTTGGACTTCCTTTACTCACGCGAATATCGCGGCCGGGGTGTTCGTGATCAAGAAGAGGAATCGCGTAAACGTGAAGGCACTCTCGACCCGTCTCAACTTACAGTTCCACATTGGCTTAGTGAAGTGCGCGAGTTGTTTCCCAAAGAAACCGTAGCGCTAATTGAAAAACACGCGCTCGATCGGTACGGATTGACCGAACTGATAACGGACTCGGAGATTTTGCGCAGACTGGAACCCAGTTTTGATCTGCTAAAGATGCTGCTGACATTTCGTGGTCATCTAAAAGGCGAAGTGTTGAATGAGGCTCGAAGAATAATCAGAAGTGTTGTGGAAGAGATAAAGCAACGACTCATCACCGAAGTCCGCAGGGCGTTTTCGGGACGAAGAAATCGCTTTCAACATTCGAATCTTAAGATGGCCCAGAACCTCGACTGGCGCGGCACTATCCGGAAAAATCTCAAGAATTTTGATACTCAACGCAGGCAGATTGTGGTTGAGCAAGTACTTTTCTTTTCTCGCATCCAGAGACGTCTGCCCTGGCGGATCATTCTCTGCGTGGATCAAAGCGGAAGCATGGCAAGCTCTGTTATTTATAGCGCCGTGATGGCTGGGATCTTAAGTGGATTGCCGTTGATTGATGTGAAGTTGATCGTTTTTGACACGTCAGTTGTCGATCTCAGTTCCCATGTTGATGATCCAGTTGAGTTACTTTTGAGTGTGCAGCTTGGCGGAGGCACGAACATTGGTCAGGCAATGCAGTATTGCGAACAACTCGTAGAAGATCCACATCGCAGTATAGTTGTCCTGATCAGTGATTTTTGTGAAGGTGCCACTCCTCGTACGTTAATTTCATCCTGCCAACGATTACGGGAGGGTGGCGTTAAGTTGTTAGGTCTAGCAGCACTAGATGAAAGTGCGAACGCTGGTTACGATGTTGAGATGGCTGAAATGCTTGCGGCTGTGGGAATGGACATCGCCGCGCTAACTCCAAAACATTTTGCAGAATGGCTAGCGAAGACAATCTCATAAACAAACTCGTGGCACTCGTTGGCGGCTTTGACGACGCTTCGTGGGAAGCACTGGCGAGCAAGGGACTGGTTCGTCGCGCGCGCAAAGATCTCGAGAGGCTAAAAGTTCAAATTGTAGATGGTGGCGGAGAGTCGTTGCAGATCGATGTTCCACCGTACGTTGTGTTAATGCCATCCAGTGGTCCTGCAAGAGCGACGTGTAGTTGCCCTGCGCCCGGCGTGTGTCAGCACATTCTTGTGGCCGGACTGTTCCTGCAAAGTCGT
>DATEXA010000144.1:0-4760 GCA_035257465.1 Pyrinomonadaceae bacterium
CATTCGCCATCCATATCAAACCATGAAAGTGGATTCGTTGGACGATGGCTCGGCTCAAACAAGCGTTCACAGTCGAGGCGGTAACCGAGGTCACGCGAGCCGTCGTGCAGGATGATTCCCAGGCGCGGCTTCTTCCAGTCAGATTCTGCGGTTGCGAAAGAGATGATATTCATTTCATTCGTCTTTGGTCTTTGGTCTTTTAAGAGAAATCAAATGACAAATGGTTCTGCACTACGTCACGCTACCTCGTTAACTACAACAAAGAGTTCCTGAGGTCCGTGCACGCCAATCGCCAACGTCAATTCAATATCGGCAGTGCGAGACGGACCAGTTACCAGCGTGACGATTGGACTCACCTGTCCAGTCTTGCGCAGCAACGACAGCGCTTCACCAAGTGTACCCACAATCTGGCTGCCAGCGAGCAGTGCAATATGAACCGGGGGCACAAGCGAAACCAACCGGTGACGCTCGCGAGACGAATCCAAAAGCAGTGTGCCGGTTTCAGCAATACCGGCTTGTACCCTACTGATGCCGACATCGAACCGAAAGACTTCTGCTGCCGAAGGCGTCACGGCAATTTCGTCAACATCACATCCACTCTGCTTCACTAGCTGCTCAAGCCCTGGCGCGTCTGAGATTGCAATGCGACGCGCTAGCAGCTTTGTATTTTGAAGTTTCCTGATGATCTCGCCGGTCGCATCCACAACCTCTGTCTCGCTCCGTACCACAATACAATGGCCGTCTACTAATTCAAGATTTGCTTTGAATAATGCAGTCAACGACAGGTCAAGCAGCGGAGCGGGAGTTGACATTGTTTGTGAAATATTCTCATGACGAATCTCGTGTTCGATCGCATCAAGCGACACACTTGACGCGAGGTTTGCGCGAATCGATTGGAATATCGATTCTCTGGACACCCGATTGTCGTAACGATTCTCCATCTAGTTTTTCTTGTGCGCTAATTCTTTTCGCCAAAGCTCGCGAAAACTTTCTCGTTCAATCGGCCGAAGATCCCGACCAGCAGTCCAGGCACTCAACGGCGGTATACCTTTGACTATTCCAATACTTCCGTTCTTCACAACTAATTCCTGAAAGATCCTTCCGACCCTTGTGCTCAATTCATACAGCCACTGACGCTTCATAGTACTGCGCCAGATTTTGAACGCGTACCGCTCACCTCTTCTTCCCTTCCCAGGTGGAGCATTCTCGGTAATTTCGCCTCGCAGATGCAGTAGCAGTCGCGGAATATCAATCTTCACCGGACAGACTTCGCGGCACGCGCCACACAAACTCGATGCATAGGGCAACTGTTGAGTCTTTTCCAGACCCATCAACTGTGGAGTGATCACCGCACCGATTGGACCTGGATAAACCGATCCGTATGCATGACCTCCAATCTGTTGATAGACGGGACACGCGTTCAAACACGCGCCACAACGAATGCAAGCAAGAGACTGACGCGTCACAGGATGCGCGAGCATTCGTGAGCGACCATTGTCGAGCATCACAACGTGTAGTTCTTCTGGTCCTTCCGAATCAGGATCAATCTTGGTGCCGGTGATGAACGACTGATACGTGGTCAGTCTCTGTCCCGTTCCAGACCTCGGCAGGAGTTTCAGAAAGATATCCAGGTCAGCGAAACGTGGCAGGACTTTTTCAATTCCCATCACTGCGATGTGCACGCGAGGCAAACTCGTCGTGAGCCGGATATTCCCTTCGTTTTCCAGGATGAGGATTGTTCCGGTCTCAGCGATGCCAAAGTTCACTCCGCTGATTCCGATATCGGCTGCGGCGAATTTGTCGCGTAGAGTTTCCCGGGCCGTGCTCGTTAGTTTTGCAACGTCGTCAGTCGGTGGTATGCCAAGTTCCTGTGTAAAGAGCTCGGCGATCTGCCTCTTCGTTTTGTGAATTGCGGGAACAATGATGTGCGATGGAGTCTCTTCTGCCAGCTGAATTATGTATTCGCCGAGATCCGTTTCGACAACCTGGATGCCGGTAGATTCAAGCGCGACGTTCAGGTGCGTTTCTTCCGTCGTCATGCTCTTGCTCTTGACGATGGTGCGCGCGCCGCGCGCTTTTGCGAGGTTGCAAATAATCGAATTGGCCTCGGCTGCATCGCGGGCCCAATGAAACTGCGCGCCACGACTTTCGGCGTTACTAACAAACTTTTCCAGGTACTGATCGAGATGAAGTAGAACCTCGTCTTTGATTGCGCGCGCCTGCGTCCTCAAGTCTTCCCAGTTATTCAGACTCGTTGCCGCGGCCAATCGTCTTTGCCCAAACAGAGAGGTCGCATTTCGCAAAGCTCCGCGTAACTGCGAATCAGCCAGCGCGGCTTTCGCGTTCTCATCGAACGTTTCACTGGTTACGTGGTTCATTGAAAACTAGCCACAGATAAGCACAGATAAATCAGATCAGGATCATCCGAATTCTATTGTCAGACTATCCGTGCTGAAATCTTCTCTTCTGATCTGTCTCATTTGTGTCTATCTGTGGCTAACACGTATGGCTCACGAACGACAAACCAAAGTTTATCGGACACCGTTTTCCTGTGACGCTAACAACTCCGCCAAATGCATTACTCGCACATGCGAACCTTTACGCGAAAGACGCCCTCCGATCTGCATCAGGCAGCTGGCATCAGCAGCAACAACAGCTTTTACTTCCGCGCGCTCGATCGCTTCAATCTTCTGATCGAGAATCGCCAGAGATATCTCGGGATACTTGACCGAGAACGTACCACCGAACCCACAACACGAATCCGCGTTCTCGAGTTCTATAAACTCAGCACCTCGAACTTTACTGATCAATGATCGTGGTTCGCTCTTCAAACCCAAATCACGTAAGCCATGACAGGCGTCGTGCCAGGTAAGTCGACCATTCCAACTTGCGCCTACATCGTCAACCTTCAATAGGCGAACAAGGAACGAACTCAATTCATAGGTGCGCGAAGCAACCGCCTGCGCTCGCTTAAGCCATGCTGAGTCCTCGGCAAAGAGCTCTGGATAATGGTGCACCATCGCGGTGCACGATCCTGAAGGACTGACTATCGCTTCGGCACTGCTTTCTTCAAAAATACTAATGAAACGTTTCGCAACATCGCGTGCTTCGTCACGATAGCCGGTATTGAAAGCGGGTTGCGCACAACATGTTTGCCGATCGTCGAATTCAACGTCGCAGCCGACACGTCTCAGCACCTCGACACTGCTTGCACCAACACTGCTCCATAGCTGGTCGACGAGGCAGGTTACAAATAGAGATACTTTCATTGCTGATTTCTGATTGCTGATTTTTTTGGTTGTTCGATAATCGTTGTACCACACAATCAACAATCAGAAATCAGCAATCAGCAATCAGAAATCACAACACCACCACACCCTTCACGTAGTTCTCTTTCGTCATGTCCGTCGTGAGTGCACTCTCGACGTTCTCAAAAGAGTTGTACTGGTGTGTTATGAGAGCCTCGACATTGATTTGGCCGGTCTCAATAAGCGACAGAGAGCGCTTGTACACCGACGGGCGACCGTCAGGCTCGAACCCGCCGGAGGCGCCGACAGAAGCAACGATGAATGGCTCTTTAAAGAGTATGTTATTCATCACACTCAAATCGGTTCCCGCATGACCGTGGCCGTAAAGCAAAACTGCCGCCTGCTTATTAATCAAACCGGGAATCGATGCGAATACTTCGCCTGCCCCGGATGCCTCGATCAAGTACTCAACACCTTTGCCGTTGCTGTGTTCGCGAACAACGTCAACCAAGTCGCAGCTCGTGGGATCTATAGTCTGATTCGCGCCAAGCTTTGCTGCAAGTGCTCGCTTGCGTCCGTTTGGATCGGTCACGCATAGTGAACCCTGGTACCCAACCACGTTTCGAAGATACTGTGTGAACAACAAACCTGCTGGTCCGGCGCCGCATATTAACACGCTGCGCACTCGTTCATCTGGCTTGTCAGCATTAAAAGAATAACGCTTGCGCGCCTTGGCAACAGTGTTGGACGAGTGGATTACACAGCCGAGCGGTTCAACCAGTGCGGCCGCGGAAAACGCCAGCCGGCTTGAAAACTTAACAGCATTCACGGCCGGTACGGCAATGAACTCTGCCAAACCTCCTGGCAATCCCGTGATCCCGTGTTCGCGATAGAACTCGCACTGATGCGAATCTCCCGTGCGGCAATAATCGCAAAGAATGTCTCGACGTCTACTGACGCAATTCAAACCCTGATCGACAACTACCCTGTCGCCTGCTTTCAGGTCTGTGACTCCCTGACCAACTTCTTCGATAGTTCCGCTGATCTCGTGACCGAGAATTTGTGGTTGTAACACGAGTGGTATCGGAAGGCCACGCTCGTTCGTGTTGTAGTTTGCGTGACCCGCAAAGATGTGCGCATCTGTTCCGCAAATTCCAACTGCGCCGACGCGTACTAGTACTTCGTGAGCAGAGATCACCGGGCGGGGAACGTCACGCACTTCCAAACGGCCGACATCGCACAACACACTGGCCCTCATGGTTGGACCAGAACCAGGAGTTGAGCCAATGTGATTTGTAAGAGTTGAAACGCTCATGGATTCCTGGGACTTTGGCTTCGTACTTTGATTGCACACTCCAAACGGCTGTGCGTCTGATGTGAGGCGTGGCTTTGCCCCGCCGTCACAGTGCCTTTTTTTAAACTTCCAGGCTACGCCCTCCGGTATCAAGTGGTTGTCCAGAAACATAAAACTCGAGTTGGGGCGTAGCCCAAACCGAATGGATGCCTTCGTGC
>DATEXA010000145.1:0-6349 GCA_035257465.1 Pyrinomonadaceae bacterium
CCCTTCCCGACCCCATGCAGTTGAGTATTAGAGTTTCAGCTCTGCCCCCTTCCCGACGGTGTGTTGTTGACTGTCAGAGTTTTAGCTCACTGACTCAAGTTTCTTTCGGCGGTCGATTAAGCCAGCCTGCCACTTTCTCCCAATCGACGAAGATCAAATACATTGCCAATTGATATGGAAAGAACAAGTTCATAAAGAACAATGTCATCAAGTGAAACAAGACGCCAAAGCCAAGTATCCACCCGCGCGAACGTCGCCAGAATACGGCGAGTGGAAACGCAAGCTCCCAAAGGAGGACTAGTCCGACGATGACTGGTAACACCTGGCGAATCTGCGGTAACCAAAACGCGAGTTTGAAGTTTGTGTCGTGCAAATTGTCGAGCGAGTGATAGATAGCCAAGACCGGAAAATTGTCGGGGCTCAAGTACTTCAACCCAGCCACACGCAACTTCACAAGCGCCGAGCTAAAATAGAGCCAGGCCATCAATAGCTGCATAAGCAAGATGGGATAGCCATATACAAACCCAGGCTGGTTCGCTTGCTTTCGCTTTGTCCAATGGTCCAGCGAAAACAGATCGCCACACGGTGTAAATGCGAGCACAGCCAGGTAGTAAACCGCCAACATTTCGTCGTGGTTGTAATGACCAAAACTACGCACTAGTCCCTGGTAAAAAAGGACGAGCACGAACGAAAGCTTGGTTGAAAATGAAGTCAGAAATCCAAACGTGCTCGCCAACAGCGAGAACAGCATTACCCCTTTGAAAACTGTCATTCCCGAGGGAGTCAATAATCGATCATAAAAACTCCAGGGCAGGAGTTTCATCAGGCCGGTGGGCCGGAGAATAGTTACGGGCAGTTGGCCGAGCGCTGAGAACGAAGTGACCAGCGTTGATATGAGGAAAGTACCGTGGACAAAACTTCGCGCAACACCCAGAGACAGCGCGCCACCACGCCCAACCCAATTCATAGTTCTTTCCGCCACGACGTTATGAACGTTTCATAGTTAGCATAACGACCGCTGGACCAGCGATACATGTCAATTCGGATTGCCTTCAACCGGTGTGGTGAGGAAATGGGGCGTTGCTCATTGTAGAGCTTTCCCCATGCCGTAAGCAGATCAGTCATGCGAGCGCCAGGAGGTAGTTGTTCAATTCCTCCGGCCTGTTTGAGTAGCAACGCGTTGTCAGGATGGATCGACGAGAGCTTGAAACTTTGATTAGAGATGGTAGCGTTGACCATGCTCCAGTTTCGTTGGGACATGGCATTGGTCAGGCTGGTCGCTCGGATATCGATGGTCTCGCCGGAAATTGTTTCACCACGCAACACACAATAACTGCGATCGGATGCCAAATCTCCACCAGCCATCATCACGTTCCAGACTGTAAACGGATAAAGATTTCGAACGTAGCGAAATGACCAGAGCAGCGGCAGGAAGAGCGCGATAGTAAGAATTGAATACTTGATGACCCAGTAGCGTTCTAAATGTTGTTTCATAGCCAGACGAGGTAGAAATTAATGCCTAGCAAATTTTCAGGTTGGGAAGGTGGACCCTGTCCCCGCCAAGCTTCACCAACTTCAAACTTGAATTTGATCAGTCAAGCTGAAAATTCTGCAACGGGATCCTATTGAAGTGAAGCTTCATTGCTGTTCACGGTTAGCGGGGACAGGGTCCGCCTTCCTAACCTGAAAATCTTCTAAGCGATACTGATCGGCTCCAAGGTTTAAGTTGCTGCAGTTCAACCGCGCAAGCTTACCTAACCCTTATCGCACTCTTACTTCAACGCTTGGTCTAACGCAGTCGCATCATCAAGCATAATCCATTCTACGATCGACAACGGCAGGCTCCCATTCTTCAAAAGATCGTCGTGAAACTGACCGAGCCGGAAGTTAGCTCCTTGTTTATCGCGATACTTGCCGAGCAAACGCATGATCTGCCATTTACCGGTAATGTAAGTAATCTTTTGCGTGGGACTCGATGCTGCGCCTGCTGCTTCACCTTCAGCCGCTTCGCGATCGAGACCTCCCGCTTCCATGAAATACTTAACAGCCTGCTCGAAGGTCCAACGTCCAGTGTGCAGATTGACGTCCACGCCGATGCGTGCGGCTCGATAGCGAGAGAGACGCAGAATCTGAGCCTGCGATGCGGAGTTGTTTGGATAGAGACCCGTGCGCATCAGCATCTCTTCGCCGTAAAGAGCCCAGCCTTCGACAAAGATTCCATCGCCGTGTTGGCGCCGAATCTCGTCCGTTACGTGGTTTGCGATCGATAGTTGCAGAAAGTGACCGGGAATTCCTTCGTGACCAAGAATCGGTCTCGGGTCTTCGATAGCAGCGCGAATGTAGAAGTTCTTACTCTGTGGGTTGTAAGTAGGAATGAAGTAGAAGCCGTTGTCGTCCTTGTCGTAAAGTCCCGGTGGGTTCATGAAGCCGCCCGGACTCGTCGGCTTGAATGCTTCTGGTAATTGACGAATCTCAAACCGACCAAGATAAGGTGGCAGTGTGACGAGACGATTCGACTTCAGAAAGTCGATCATTTCCGCTTCACGACTTTCGTAGGTTCGCAGAAAGTCCTGTTGGTCTTTCGGAATATTCTTGCTCCGAGCGGGATTCGGATCGGCCAGTGATGGATCCGGCAACAACGACTCAAGTGCGCGATACCGGGCGAGTTCTGCCTGGCCAAGCATTTCCACTTGATCTGCATTCAGCGGCAGCAAGTAAATGTTTTTCAGAAGATAGTTGTAGTTCTCTACGCCCATCGGCTTGAATGGCACCATTCCTGGCGAACGCTTTTCGAGCCAATCCGCAAAACCGTGAATTGAGGCGAGGGCTGCATCACGAGCCTTCACCAGCTCAGCCTTCTCCGTGGGAGACATGTCTTTCGTGAGCGTTATCAAACTATCATTGAAGAGACTGTCAATTGAGCGCGCCGAATCGATTGCCAACTGCGCATAGAGTTGCACCGGTTTTGTTAGATTCCCTTTGCCCTGCTCGATCAGAAACGGCATTTCCTTCAATCGTGCCGTTGCCGCGATACCACGAACCCGCGGCGCGTCGTATTCTTTTTTTAAGAGAGAAAAGATCGCGTTGCTGCACTCGTTTACATATGTCTGAGGGTCGGTTGCTTCGAAGTCCATTAATCGATTGAAGAACGCAACCCCGTCGAGTTGAGAACGAAACAGCAGCCAGTCAACACGATCTTCCTTTGACCAGCTTTTGGTCTGCATCGCCTCCACTTTGTTGAGCAGGTCTCTAACGTAAAGTCGCCTGGCGAGTACTGCCGAGAGTGAATAGTCAGTGAGGCGGTTGTCCCAGGTATGCAAACCCATGTCGCTGGAGGCGACGGGATAGTTTTGATTGCGCCATCGATAATAGTCATCGGCCATGCGATGAAGATCAACGGGAGTCGAAGGTGTTTGAGCTCGAGTGGTAAGAATTGCGAAAAGGATCAAAGTGCACAGTAGGATTGGTTTCATGGTGAGCTGGCTTTTTCTGGTGTTACGACACGCTGGAGAGCCTCTTGCAAAACTCAGAATTTGAACAAGACAACGTCGGGGTTTCCACTCCGGAGGAGTGCAATGTTTATAGCGTGCGAGCCATCCTCCTCCGGCTCTGTTCGGAAGAGCGGCATGGCGATCTCATTTACTTTCGAACAGACGCCGCTCTTCCGAACAGAGCAGAGTTGGTGAGGCGCGTCGAGCTATAAACATCACACTCCTCCGGAGTGAAGAAAGAACTGCCGAAGAAGCAAAAGCTTCGAGTAAACCGCAAGCCGCGAGTTCACTCGTGTACTTTTGCCAAAGGCCCTAGAGTTTATCGGACAACAGGGCCTTTGCGTTTCTCTGAAGGCCAGATAGTTTCGCACGTTTCATTGCGCTGCCTCGAAACTGTTCTGCGTAACTCTCTTGAGTAAGACCGAGAATGTCCGGGAGTGAAGCGTTGACGTTACCTGCGCGTGGAGCAAAGCGCGGTTCATTAGCGGTCTGCTCAAAACGATTCCACGGACAAACGTCCTGGCAAACATCACAACCGTAAAGCCAACCTGAGAGGTTTTCTTCAATCGACGCCGGCAGCTCTGGAGACCGCAGCTCAATAGTCGCGTACGAGATGCATTTGTTGGAGTCAACCAAATAGGGTTCTGTGATCGCTTGAGTAGGACACGCATCAATACACAGAGTGCACGTCCCGCAATGATCCTCAATCGTTTCGGTGTCGTAGTCGAGTTCGAGGTTGACGAGCAGTTCTCCGATAAAGACCCAGGAGCCCAACTCCGGAGTGATCACATTCGTGTGCTTACCTAACCAACCAAGTCCTGCGCGAACGGCCCATGCTTTGTCCATGATCGGTTGGATATCGACACACACTTTTCCTTCCGCATCCGGGTTTTGTTCTTTTATCCACGCCAACAATGAACTCAGCTTTGCACCAACCACATCGTGATAGTCGTCGCCCCACGCGTATCGTGAGACTTTTCCAGTGGTTGGACTGTCTTGATGTTTTTCCGGGGTGAAGTAGTTGAGGGCAACAACGATTACCGAACGCGCTGATGGAAAAAGGCGTCGAGGATCCACGCGTTTTTCGGAATCACGCTGCATCCAGGCCATATCAGCGTGATAGCCGAGATCCAACCATTCATCGAGGTGGCGCGCTTCTTCGCTTAGAGATCCGGCTCGGACGATTCCGACTTTATCAAAGCCCAAAGCGAGCGCCTGCTGCTTCAGTGAAACGGAGAAGTTTTGTTGTTGCGGAAGCGTTTCCACAGAACTGGAATCACTGGAAACCCGCATGACATCACTTTACGCTGAGCAAACTTTGGCCGCTGATTGGGCCCATTTGCTGACGACAACATCACCGTAGAGTTGTGTCTCTTTCTGACGCCGGATTGCACAGGCCCTGCGAAACGCGTTTCGCTCACCGTACTTGGCTATCGAAACAGACGTGCGGCCGCGTTTCTCGCGACCAGCATTCCACGTGACCTCGTAGACATCGTTTAGATAAATGCGTCCGTCTTTACCTTTATATTTTTTGGCAGTTCGTCGCACACCGACGACGCCGGTTTGATTTCGCGGATTTAAGCCAACGATGATCCAGTCTGTCCGGGGCTTTCCCAATTCCTGCTCAAGTTGATTCCTACATGTAACCGCGCGTTTCAAGGCCTCGTCTTTGCCACCGTTCTTATGATCGCTGATGAATTTGGATTTAGTGACATTCCCGAGTCGAACGCGAACATACCAGCCGACAGTTTTGTTCTCAGGGCAGTCGATACGGCTGATGCCCTTAAAGCCACTCTTCGCCATAAAGCCTTTCAATTATCTCCTTAGGAAATTAGGTTCGGGTGAAAGCTACCGTCTAAGGTGAGAGATGTCAAAAGGGTGAGAGCGTTGAAGGTGAGCGTAATTTCTGATTGCTGAATGCTGATTGCTGATTTGAATTCAGTTCGCGCCAACATGCAATCAACAATCAACAATCAGCAATCAGGTCACTGCGGCATCTTCTGAATGGTGACTGTAGTCAAGGGCGCTTCGCCCGCAGTCCGGCTATAGGAAATCCAGTAACCAACTTTTGGATAACGGACCATTTTGTACTTTGACCCATCAGCTTTGGCTTCTATCTCCGCACCAAATACTTGTTGGGGCGTAATCACTCCGTTGGCGCCATTACTGAAATCAACCGAGATCGCCGTCACCTTGTGAGTGGCTTTGTCGTAGAGGATCTGGGCCGTTTCTTTTTCGTTGAAGATGTAGAAATCCTGTTCGTCGTCTTTGTTGGCCGGCGTACCCAGTTTCTTACGGACGTCGTCAGCCAGCCAACCGATCTGAACGCCGCGATAGTCGTGGAACGTTGGTTCCTCTTCGACTGCAGCCGGGGTCGACCGGCGAGTTTGTGCGGACAGTGAGCAAGCTGCCACCAGGGCGATCGAAACGATAAAAGCTGACTGGACCAGCAAGTACCTGGAGGATCTTGAAAGGTGAGTCATAACCACTCCTCTCAAAGAAAGTGTAATTAAGGTTAACTGCCAGGGTAGGTAAACGAGACACAGAAGGCTTGGGCACTTGCTGTTAGAAGCATCTGGCCCCGTATGCCGCGAACAATAATCCCGAAGCGTTTTGGATGTCAACATCTGAAATGGTCATCGGCTAATGGTTCTTTTGTATGCATGAAATCGGGTGCCCATTGGGCGTCCACTCCGGAGGAGTGCCATGTTTATAGTCAGCAAGCCTTCCTCCTCCTGCTCTGTTCGGAAGAGCGGCATGGCGATCCCCCTAAATTCGAACGCCGCTCTTCCGAACAGAGCAGAGTTGCTGAGTCCTGTTTGAGCTATAAACATCGCACTCCTCCGAGTAAAGAAAGA
>DATEXA010000146.1:0-7291 GCA_035257465.1 Pyrinomonadaceae bacterium
GATCCGCAAACCGCTTCCCTTGTTCAGGTAGGTACGGACCTTAATGAGGTCTATCACCAGAACAACAAAAACTTCCAACCACGGCTCGGTTTGGCGTGGGATCCATTCCATGACGGCAAGACAGTTGTTCGCATTGCGTATGGTTTACTAACCGATCAGCCCATGACGAGTGTTGTCCTGGGGACGGCGACAAATCCGCCGCTGGCAATGCCACTAGTTTTCACGGGACCGATCAGGTTGGACAACGCAATCAACCTGGCCGGCGCGGCGGGCATCGCGCCGCTGTCGATCGATCATGGTTTTGACAACGCTTACCTGCAGTCGTGGAATTTGAACGTTCAACGCGAGTTAACTCAGAACCTCACCTTTATGGCGGGCTATTTTGGTTCAAAGGGGACGCACTTAATCATTCGCCGCAATCTGAATCAACCTATCAATGGAGTGCGACCGCATAACAACCTGTCTCCGACGAGTCCGATTTTGCCAGGTGCAGCTATTGGCAATATTACGCAGGTTGAGAGCGCCGGCATCTCCAGTTACAACGCCATGTGGTTGACCGCCACACAACGTCTAAAGCGAAATCTCCAGTTCAACGCGTCCTATACCTGGTCGAAGTCATTAGACTCCAACTCCTTTAGTACCGGGGGAATCGTCGGACAAAACAGTTACAACTTGCGCGGCGATCGCGGACTTTCAGATTACGACGCGCGTAATCGCTTTGTGCTCAGCGCGCTTTACGATTTGCCGTTCCGCGGGAACGAGTGGACCAAAGGGTGGCAGTTGTCCTTGATCGTTCAGTCTCAAAGCGGAAACCCGGTCAATATCGTTACCAGCAACAACACTGTCAATGGCGTGCCCGGTACGTTGAGGCCCGATGTGAATGGTCCAATCACAAGCATTGGTAGTGTTGATCGGTGGTTCGACACCTCAGTATTCACTCCGGTAACAAACTTCGGTAGCCTGGGTCGCAATGTCGTGATTGGACCCACTTTCAACAACACTGACTTCTCAATTGTAAAGAACACCCGGCTCAGCGATAATTTTCACCTACAGTTCCGGGCGGAGTTTTTCGATCTCTTTAATCATGCGAACTTTGGCCAGCCGGGCAGTATCGTTGGAACGCCAGCTTTCGGCCGAATTACAAATACTCGCTTTCCGACAGGCGAAACTGGTTCGTCGCGTCAGATTCAGTTTGCCATCAAATTGATCGGATAGCTTTTCAGATCTCAAGGCATCGTACGCAGACCCAAGGTTTATGACAGGTGGACCGCCCCAAACATCCCGACTACTTCCTCTGGTAATAGGTTTGGCAGTTATCTTTGCACCTGCCTTACTTCACGCACAGTCGAATAATCGCACTTACCGTGTCCTGGTTCTGTATTGGGATAACAAGGATTTCCCCGGCAATGTGAAGTTCGACGAGAGCTTTAGAGCAGCGCTTCACCAATCTCAGCTCTCTGACAACCTGGAGTATTACCCCGAATACATAGAAACCTCTCGGTTCCCTGGTAAAAGTCAGGATTTCTTTCGCCATTATTTGCGAGAGAAATATGAAGGACGAACCATTGATGTGGTAGTCGCGAACGCTGCTGTACCGCTCAACTTTCTTCTTCAATACCGTTCCGAGCTGTTCCCTAACTCCCCGATTGTTTTTTTGGATACCAGTCCTCCAGCTGCGGAAACTCTTGCAGCTAAGCCAGGCGCAACCGGAGTTATCCTGAAGAGTACTTATCGAGAGACTCTCGGTTTAGCTCTGAAGCTACATCCGAATACCAAACAAGTTTTTGTTATTAGCGGCTCTCCCGAACGCGACAAAAGGTACGAAACAGTCGCGCGGCGCGAGCTTAGTGAGTTCACAGACAAGGTCGAAATCACGTATCTGACAGATCTGCCTCTTAACGAATTAATCTTACGAACCAGGACCTTACCATCAAATTCAATCGCCATATATGTCTGGCAACAATCAATGGATGAGCAGGGAAAACTGCTCGAGACTTATGATGTGCTTGCTCGGATTGCACCTACATCATCCGTGCCGATCTATGGCATCGGTTCTGGGAATCTTGGTCAAGGATTAGTCGGTGGATACCTTCAAGGTCCCGATACCAATGGAGCTAAGTTGGCGGAGATTACTCTGCGGATTTTGAGTGGAACGCGTCCGCAAGACATTGGTGTTGAAGGCGCACCTAAAGTTCCTATGTTCGATTGGCGCCAGCTGCAACGTTGGGGCATCAACGAAAACCGTCTACCACCGGGTAGCATCATTCGCTTCGTACAACTCACATTCTGGCAGCGGTACAGGTGGTACATCATCGGCGTACTCACGCTGTTACTCCTGCAAACATCATTCATAGTAGTTCTGCTCCTCGAAAGGAGACTCCGGCGCCGAGCGAGGGAAGCACTTGCCCAACTGAATGCAGAGCTTGAGCAGCGCATCGCTTCTCGAACCGCTGATCTCGACGCTAAGACCCGCGAGCTGGAAACATTCGCCTACTCAGTCGCTCACGATCTCAAGGCTCCCTTGCGTGGCATCGATGGCTACAGTCGTTTACTGCTTGAGGATCACGCTAGCGCGCTCGATCCGGAAGGACGCTCTTTCCTTACAACTATCCATACTGCAACCGGAGAGATGAACCAGTTGATCGACGACTTACTGGAGTATTCACGCCTGGAGCGCCGGCAGTTGAACCCTGACCGGATTGAGCTGGCATCGTTCGTCTCAACTGTTGTTGATCAAACAAAACGTGAAACAACTGAGGGCCAGGTTAACTTTGTGTCGAATGTGAATGGCGGAAGCGTTTTTGCCGACGCTAACGGAGTCCATCAAGCATTGCGGAACTACATTGACAACGCGATCAAGTTCACCAGTAAAGTCCCTGAACCTACTATTGAGATTGGCTCGCAAGAAACATCGAAGGATGTTGTTCTTTGGGTTCGCGACAACGGTGTCGGGTTTGATATGAAGTATCACGACAGGATTTTCAATATTTTCCAGCGCCTGAATCCCTTGGAGGATTATCCAGGAACTGGAATAGGCTTGGCCATTGTGCGCAAGTCGATGGAGCGGATGGGCGGTCGAGCGTGGGCCGAGAGTGAGCTGGGTCACGGAGCGACCTTCTATCTGTCCATTCCAAAATCACTCGATGGAGATTTAAATGGATGAACGGCGAACTTAGTCCGATTCTGCTCGTTGAAGACCGTCCCACTGACATCGATCTTACCAAACGCGCGTTTGCTCGAAGCCGATTGCTCAATCCTATTGAAGTAGCGCGAGACGGCGAAGAAGCTCTGGCCAACATAGACCGTTGGGACAGAGGCGAGCTGTCACCGATCTTTATTCTTCTCGATCTCAAGCTGCCGAAAATCAACGGGCTAGAAGTCCTGCGGCAGTTGAAGAATCATCCGAAGTACTCCGCAATCCCGGTTATCGTTCTGACAACTTCAGCTGAGGATAATGACATTGAGGAAGCGTACAAACTCGGTTGCAACTCCTACATCGTGAAGCCTGTTGAATTCAACAAGTTCATGGACGTTGCAACCCAGATCGAAGTCTATTGGTGCGCGCTCAACACTGCAGCACGGTAGTTATGAATATTTTGTATGTAGAAGACGATCCGCGAGACGCTGACTTAACTGTGCGCATGTTGTCTAAGACTGCGCCGCATCTTCACATAGAGTCAGTATCGACGATTGGTAAGGCATTAGAGCGGCTTGGTCGTTTAGCTTCTGAGCCGCTTGATCTCGTACTTACCGACATGCATTTGCCTGATGGAGATGGACTATCATTGCTCAAGCATATCCGTGAAAGCAGCCTGCCGCTGGCGGTGGTGGTTGTAACGGGAATGGGAGATCAAGAGACTGCCGTCACCGCTCTAAAAGCCAGTGCTGACGATTATGTTGTTAAGAACAAGGATTACCTTGAGCGGTTACCAGTCATATTGGAGAGTGCGCTCAATCATTATCAAGCTAGCGCTTCTCGTCACAGTCGTCACCTCAATGTGCTATACGCCGAAGACAACCTGGCGGATAGGGAAGGTACACTCCACCACTTTGCAGTGCATGCGGATCACCTTCACCTCGATGTCGTTACCCTGGGATCGGATGTAATTCGGTCACTTCAACAAAAGGAGAAGTCTCTCGCCTACGACGTTCTCTTGATGGCGCTCCACCTTCCTGAACTGAACGCTCTGGAACTGCTAAGAGAATTGCGCCTCACACATAAGCTCGACATCCCGGTTGTCCTGGTTTGTCGAGGCGATGAAGAGTGGGCGCGGCAGGCCCTTAATCTCGGAGCGTCCAGCTACGTAATGAAGACTCCCGGCTATCTTTATCAACTTCCGTGGCACATCGAGGACGCATATTCACGTGCTGACTTAATGCGACGTGAGGCTGCACTTCACGCAAGCGAGGCCAGGAACCGAGCTATCCTTAGTGCGATACCGGATCTGATGTTCCTCCACAGTCTTGATGGAACATATTTGGACTACCACGCTGCCAATCCGAGACTCCTGTTCACGGCCCCAGAGGAATTTCTCGGCAAGAAGGTTTCGGATGTCATGTCTCCCGAGCTTGCCGAAAAATTCAATGAATGTGTTCAGCAAACTTCAGATAAACCGGTGTACATGGAATATGAACTTTCATTGCCGGACGGCGATCGCGTCTTCGAAGCGTCGATGGTCAGATGCGAGGGAGACAAGGTTCTGGCGATGGTTCGCGACATCACCGAACGCAAGTCGGCTGAGGAAGCGCTCCGCGAGAGCGAGGGCCGGCTTCGTGTGGCACAGCAGGCGGCCCGTGTAGGCACGTGGGAGTGGGACGTGCGGACAGGCGTGTCGGTCTGGTCAGAGATGATCTGGGAGTTGCTCGGGCTAGAACCGGACGACGGCGCGTCGACGGTCGAAAGGTTTGTAGCGTTCATTCACCCGGAAGATCGCGACCGAGTCCAACGGAAAGTCAACGAGGTGATCGCGGAGGGCGAGGAGTACTACGATGAGTTCCGCATGGTCCAGCGCGACGGCCGCGTACTTTGGGTGTCTTCTAAGGGCCGTGTTCTTCGTTCGGCGTCGGGGCTGCCCGAGCGGATGCTAGGCGTCAACATAGACATCACCGAGCGCAAGTTGGCCGATGAGGCGCTCAAGAATGCTATGGCCGAAGTTCAACAATTAAGGGATAGACTTCATGAAGAGAACGTTTATCTCCAGGAAGAGATCAGAGTCGCAAGGAATTTCGGGGAGATTGTCGGAAAGAGCGAGTCCCTGCAACGTGCCCTGAAAAAAACAGAACAAGTAGCACCTCTGAATACCACTGTATTGATTTTGGGTGAAACGGGTACAGGCAAAGAGTTATTGGCCCATGCCATTCATAATAATAGTCCCCGGCACAACCGGACATTGGTAAAGGTGAATTGCGCAGCTCTTCCTGCGCCTTTGATTGAAAGTGAATTGTTCGGACATGAGAAAGGCGCATTCACCGGCGCCGACGTGCTGCGCCGCGGTCGTTTCGAAATTGCCAACGGCGGCACACTCTTCCTTGATGAGGTAGGTGAACTCCCACTCGAACTACAAGCTAAGCTTTTGCGCGTGTTGGAAGAGGGCGAGTTTGAACGCGTCGGAGGTAGTCGTACGGTCAGTGTGGACGTCCGTGTTATTGCCGCAACTAACCGCAATTTGGCTGAGGCCGTTGCTGAAGGTAGCTTTCGTTCTGATTTGTATTACCGGCTAAACGTTTTCCCGATTACTATGCCGCCACTTCGTGAGCGCGCCGAAGACATACCGATGCTGGTCATGCACTTGGTGGAACAAATAAGTTCGAAGCTGGGTAAAGACATTGTTACGGTCCCTCAGAACGCGATGGCGGTCTTACAGAACTACGCCTGGCCTGGTAACGTTCGAGAGCTGAGAAATGTAATTGAACGTGCAGTCATCATCACCCAGGGATCCAAGCTCCGAATCATTGACAGTCTGGACTTGCTGTCTTTCGAACCGCCACCACCGCCAACTCAGCAAAAGAGTTCGGAGAACAATAAGGAAACTGACGCAGACACACTTGAGCAAAATGAGTATAGATTGATCGTTCGGACCTTGAAGAAGGTTCACTGGAGAGTAGAGGGTCCAGGTGGGGCAGCAGAGTTACTCGGTCTGAATGCAAGCACACTGCGCTCGAAGATGAAGAAATTGGGAATCGCCCGTCCGAAGCTTCAAGCCTTCACCGTTTGAGATTCCCACACGAGCGAACTTGCATTTCTCGACTGGTGTAGGTAAATCCAAATTTTCCTAGGGCTTTAGCTCGCGTGCTCCGCACTAGATTTCACTTCTCATTCTCGCCAAGCTTCAGCTTGGGGTCATCGCCTCCTCTCGGATTCGGAAACCGTTTCAACGGTTTACCTAACTGCGTTAAGTAGTGAGGTGCAGGTAAACCGTTGAAACGGTTAACTGTTTTCCAAAGACGCCTTATACCCCAAACTGAAGCTTGGGGAGAATGAGATGCGGACGCTGTGGGAGAATAAGATGCTGATACAGATCACGAAACGCCAACCGCACGCCTCACGTCATTCTTTCTCGTGTTCAAAGTCTTCAACTACCTGCGCCACTGTGCGGAATCGATTAATACCACCCAGCTTTTCGTCCAGTCCCACAGCCCGCAATCGATCGCGAACAGAAGCTCGCGCTTCGACAACTTGCATTCTGATACCCTGGGCTGCGAGATCGTCAGCTAGTAGCTCTATCGTCTGCGCACTTTGAAAATCCACACGTGGCGACGCGGACAGATCACATATGACGAGTTTCAGCGGAGATTTCTCTAAACGCACACGGGTCAACACCGTGTCACGAACATAATCAACGTTGAAGTAAACAAGACCGGCTTCGACTCTGAAGATCAAAATCCCCGGTATCACAGTGTTGTCCGGGTTTCGCTCACGATCCGAAAAGCGATCGGTTCCTGGAATTCGCCCCAGCCAGGCAACATGAGGCTGCGATCCACGTCGCAAAAGTTGCACCAGCGAGATCAACGCTCCAATCAATACTCCGCGTAGGAGTCCTGAACCAAGAACACCAGCCAGAGCTGCGGCAGCAACAATGAATTCGCTACGGTCTGCGCGCCAGATATGTCGTAACTCGGAAACTTTGAATAAGCCCGCCACTGCCATCAGAACGATTGCTGCCAATACTGGTTGCGGCAAATTGTGGAGCGAGTCAGAGAGAAAGAGACTGACGATTACGATGACGCCGGATGAAAAGAATCCAGATAGTGGTGTGCGCGCGCCGCCGCTTTCATTTACCAACGACTGCGA
>DATEXA010000147.1:0-9146 GCA_035257465.1 Pyrinomonadaceae bacterium
TGAAACAGCGAATTGCAGGATTGGGTTACTCTGTCCGCGATCACGGAGACATGAGACTGGACAGTCCCGAGACCGTTCCGGATGAGCACGTCAAACTTAAATATCTACCTGAGATTAGTAACGCGTGTGAACAACTTGGCGCGCAGGTCGAAGGTATTCTCGACTCTTGTGAGCTACCTCTCGTACTTGGCGGTGATCACTCCATCGCGATCGGTTCATTCGCCGGCATCGCTGCTTACTACAAGAAGAAACAGGAAACTATTGGTTTGATCTGGTTTGATGCCCATGCAGATATGAACACTCCGGAAACCACACCATCCGGCAATATTCACGGAATGCCTCTGGCCGCGCTACTCGGTTACGGCGCACCTGAACTAACCAACATTGCAGGATTTGCCCCCAAACTCGATCCGCGTCTATGTGCACACGTCGGTGCCCGGGACATTGATGCGGGCGAAAGAGAATTGATCAGAAAGCTCGGTATGCGATTCTTTACTATGAGAGAGATCGACGAGCGAGGAATGTCCGCGTGCATGGATGATGCTATCCACATTGCGTCAGCTGGTAGTGCAGGTTACGGTGTTACGTTCGATGTTGACGTGCTTGATCCGGTTGTTGCTCCCGGCTCCGGTACACTTGTTCGCGGTGGTCTCACATATCGTGAAGCACATCTCGGGATGGAAAAGATTGCTGAAGCCGGAGGTATGCGTTCACTTGAAATCGTTGAGATAAATACGGCGCTCGACGTTAACAATAAGACCGCGGAACTTGGCGTCGAACTGATCTTATCGGCATTGGGAAAGACGATTCTGTAAATATTTCAGGAGAACAGGGTGCCCAAAAAACTTCGCGTAGGCATTATCTTTGGTGGCCGTTCAGGTGAGCATGAAGTTTCGATTCGTTCAGCTCAAGCCATCATTGAAGCGATCAATCCAAAAAAGTTCGACGTGCTTCCAGTTGCGATTACAAAGGAAGGGAAGTGGCTTGGCCCATCACAGTCGACGCAGTTGCTTCCTGAAAAGATCCGTGGGTTGATGGCACCTGAAACAAACGCGCATAGCGGCGATGTCGCACTGCTAGGGGACCCTTCACACAAGGGCCTTATCGCGATTCGAAAAGACAATTCTTCGACTGTTGCTGAAAAACTGGACGTCGTGTTTCCCGCTCTTCATGGACCGTTCGGTGAAGATGGGACACTTCAAGGTTTGCTTGAGATGGCTGATGTTCCATACGTGGGCTGCGGTGTTCTTGCATCCTCATGTGGGATGGATAAAGTAACAATGAAGTCGCTCTTCGCCCAGGCTGGACTACCAATCTGTAAACACACATGGTTCTTGCGATCCCAGTGGCGTGCCAACCCTGACAAGATTTTGCGTAAGGTGAAGAGTGAAATCGGCCTACCGTGCTTTGTGAAGCCCGCTAACCTCGGGTCGTCAGTTGGTGTTTCTCGCGCGAGGGATAAGAAGACACTCTCAGATGCCATCGATCTGGCCGCTGAGTACGACCGAAAGATCATTGTTGAAGAAGAAGTAGTTGCACGGGAGATCGAGTGCGCCATCCTTGGGAACGACGAACCGCGAGCGAGCCTGCCCGGTGAATATGTGATTTACGAAGAGTCTGCGCGCTTCCTTGACTACACAGAGAAGTATGCAAACACGGGACGCGTGAGTTTTGTTGTGCCTGCACCTCTCTCGAAGTCGTTGACCGGGAAAATTCAGCGGATGGCTATTCAAGCATTTCAGGCTATTGATGGAGCTGGGCTGGCGCGGGTAGATTTCTTCCTTGATAGGAAGAGCGGGGAACTGGTCATCAATGAATTGAACACACTGCCCGGACTAACGGAAGTTTCCGGTTATCCAAAAATGTGGGAGGCCTCAGGTCTGAGCTTTCAGAAACTGTTGGAAGAATTAATTGAGCTGGCCTTTGAGCGTCATAAAGAGAAATCACTGACGAAAACGAGTCGTTGATGCTTCAAGTGATACTCGAGGTTACTACTTCTTAGGCGCGCGATAACCCTTACGCGTTCTGACAACCGCATCCTCACGATTCACTTTAACTTCGAGCGTTCTCCATTTTCCGTCGTGCACTTTATTCACTGGACGATAGGAAATGGTGTACTGATGTCCAAGCTCGTTCGCGACTTCCGCAAACGAGTCTCGGAGTGCCTGTCCACCAGCCGTTGAAATGAGGCGTCCTCCAGTCTTGTCGGCAAAGCCTTTTAAAGAAGCAGCACTTTGCCGATTGGCGTATCCGGGTGTATCGATGGATGCCATATCAACAGCGAAGATGCTTGCGCCAATCGCAAGAGCACTCTCGACCGCTTTGTTAGAAGTTGCTTTACTGGACGTATCCATGCCATCAGAAAGAATGACTATGGCCTTGCGTGCTTCCGGTCGCTCAGCAAGGACTTTGGACGCTTGAACAATCGCATCATTCAACGTCGTCATCCCTTTTGCGCGGATTGCATAAGCCGTTGGCGCGAGGTCACGACCTCCTGAGAACTCCTGAACGCGCTCTACTGTGGAATCGAATCGATAAACTGCCGCGACATCTTCTTCCCGAAGGCCATCGAGAAAGCGTATCGCGGCAGAACGTGCGAGAGTGAATCGATTCTCCATACTGCCCGAACTGTCGAGTAAGACAACAGCGGCATACGGCGTATCCTGAAAACCAAAACTCACGATAGTATTTGCCGGAACTTCATTTCCATCCTCGTAGACCTTAAAGTCTATTGATTTGAGCGCCCGAAGGTACTGTCCATTCTTGTCCGTCACCGTTACGTTAAGCACGACGAGGTCAGTGTTAGTTCTCACGACATCGTCATCATCCTGTGCCTGGATTCGTGTCGGACAAAAAAGCAGAAGTGAAAATAAGGTCAGGTAAGGTAGAAGGGAGGCGCGAAAGTAGATTGAAGGCATTCGATTCTTATTAACGAACAAAGCCGCGGAGAATTCTTACAAGTTGAAGTAAAACATTAGCGCGATCAATTACTGAAGCTGAAACAACCTGGCGGGGAGTTTTTTCTACGTCTTTGGATAATAGATCAGCGTTCTCAGCGATCTGTGAAACTAGTGAAGGGATATCAGATGGTGCATTCGGAAGCTGAACGTCATCATCTTCACCTCCTGCTTCTCCGCGGATCTTTTTGGTCAGCTTCTCAAGGCGATCCACTCTTTTTGTGTCCTCGCGATCAAGTGACGATCTCGTTTTCAATCCGGCTTTGAGATCTTGACCAAGTTGAGAAAGCTCACGAGCTCTGTTGAGATTGTCTTGATGTTCCTTTTCAGCCAGTTTGATGAGACGTTTGGCGCGAAGTTCTTCCTCGAATGTCGTAAGTGGGCCATGATCTTCACTTGAACTCTTATCCGCCGCCATGTCAGGCGGACGAGGTGTAGGTTTAGGTGTCGATGAGCTTTGACCGGCGACCGCGAGTGAGCAAAAGAGCAGCACGCCAAACGCCACTAGCGTTTTGAATTGAATTGTTTTTTGAGTTATCTGAGCACGTACAGCAGTCAACATCATCTCTTACTTATTAAGTCCTGATTCGATCTGTGCCGCAGGGTCGAAATTATCTGGCCGCTCTTCTTTGACAATGGAGCAACGACCCCGAAAACGGATGAAGTAGTTCTTTAGACCAACAGCTAAACAACCGCTCATTGCTCGCATGCAACCTTAACTCTCGGCATGCCGACCTTTAAGACATCACTTCAAAAAACTATGGAACCTTCGTCGGGTTGTCTGGGGTGTTGATGAACTCACCGTCGCGACCTAGCCGCTTCACTATGACGGTTCGTGGTTCAAGGTGCTCAGGTGCCCGCGGCTTTCCAGGAGCTGTCGTGAAAGCTACCAGCTTCGCTTCAGGATCCGCACGGAGTCCTACCAGAGTAATCGAACCATAATCAGAGGCCGGCAGCGTCAAGGAATATGCGCCTTCCTCCAGTGGTTGTAGCTTTCCGGGTTCAACAGGCACAAGCTTTTCTTCCGAACTGCCATCTTTTCTTCGATGAAGTTGCAGTGCGATAGCAAGCCCGTTTAGTTCTGATGGCGAAGTGTTCTTAACGATGCCACCGATCTTGGTCATCCCTTTTTCAAGCGAAGGTTGATCGACGAGGATGTGTGCGACTGGCGGCCCCTTTGGCCCCTTGTCGGTAGTCGGAGGTGGCGTTTGATTAGCCAGAATCTGTTGACCATGGAAACGTCTGATGAATGCGTAGCCGACAACTAAGAGTGCTGTTATAGCAACAGCACAAACAACACCGAAAAGTCTTCTTCGCGTTGTTTCCCTTTCTCGTTCGATAGCTTCTTCTGGGTGAAATGGATCGTTAATCATGTAATGCTTTAAGTCTTCTCCTATGCTCTCTTAATCTACTCCCTCAACCTCGATCTACTGCGGCGTTCTTCCTGGAGGAGAAGCGCCAGTGACCACCGTCACCAAATCACTCAAGAATTCGTCTTCGGCCAATCCAGTGCTGCGAAGGGTAGTCCACTCTGCTCCTGTTGCTCCGTCAGTACGACCTTCAACTTTTGCATTAACTGAAACGTTCGCAGTCGAACCATCAATTGCCTGAACCTCAACAGTCAATGTGTAGCGCCCACGAGTCCAGCCGCGTGATGCGGATACTGGAACGTCAGCGTATCTACTCAGCTCCGCCTGTGAGACCACAGCGCCTTTGATAAAAGTAAACGGCTGACTAACGATGATGCCGTCAGACGGTTTGGAAGCTGCATCATCCACTACCAATTTTCTCGAACGCATTAGATCCTGGACGGCAGTGATCAATACATCGCGTCGAGACGTCATTCGATATGGATTTGGAAGAAGGGGAATCTCCGGTGTTCGTCCACTACCAAAATCGATTCCGCGACCGGAACCGGTATCAGTCTTAGCTCCGTTGTTTCCGGCAGTGCGGTTGGTTCCACCGTCTCTTACTCGTTCGTTTTGTTTGTCAACGCCTTTGGCTGCCTGGCCGAATGCGGTCATGCAACAGATTGTTAGTGCGAGAAGTCCAGTCAGGATTTTAAACATGATTCCACCCTTACATTGATAAGAAAAGAGTTCGGGGCCTTGCTTTTTTGAGAATAGATTAACGCTGAATCAATTACAAGCAACACTCTTTACAAGGTGTCTTACACCGCGTATGAGTTGTGATTTCCATGCGCTAACCGAGGCTATTGTCCGGTGGTCGCAGCTTCACGTTTCCGTTTTGCTTCTTCAAGATCTCTATCACGTTCCCACTTTCTCAGTGCTTGCACTCCCCGTTCAAAGTCTCCGCCGCTTTCATAGAAATTATGGGCGCCATCATCGCGGGCTGGATTTCGCACGTAGTACAAGTAGTCCGTAATAGCCGGATTCACTGCAGCACTTAAAGAGCTTTCTCCTGGAGACGCAACCGGTCCAGGCGGCAAGCCGGCAAAGAGGCGAGTGTTATAGGGCGATCTACGTTCGATATCACTTTTATAAACCTTGCCGTCGTAACGCCACTTTCCTTCTAGCTTTGATGCATATATGACAGCTGAGTCCACTGCCAATGGAATATTTTTTCGGAGTCGATTGTAGACAACTGACGCTACGATTGGCCTTTCCTCGGATAACTTAGCTTCGGTCTCGATTATTGAAGCAATCGTAACAATCTGACGAGGCGTCATGCCAAGTGCAGAGGCCCGCGGCGTCCAGTCAGCTTTCCATACGGATCCAAACCTTTTAACCATCATGTCTATCAGATCGTTGGCCGTGGTTTCAGCTGCAAACTCATAGGTGTCCGGATAAAGATATCCCTCTAGATTCGTCGCAGCCGGATCGAGGTCTCTTATCAGGCTAACGTTGTTCATTAAATCTAATGCCTGAGCCTCGTTGTCCAGATGAAACTGCGGAACTTGAATGATTGCTCGCGCGATATCCCAACGAGTCCATCCTTCGATAATGGTTATGCGATTTAGTCGCCTCTGCCCTTGTTGCATCCTGGCCAAGACCATCAAAGGCGAAATCGGAGAGGGGAAATCGTATTCACCTGCCTTAAGTGAAGACCCATCACCGGTACCCTTGAGATAGAGTTTTAACGGCCATTCGTGCTTGATGATTCCCTCGGCTGTGAGCTTCCTTACGACAAAGGCAGTAGATGAACCTTTGGGAATTTCGATGTACTGACCAGATTTGTTGTGCGCTACAGACTTGTGCAGGTCGTGGTAAAGCCAGGCACCGAAAGCTGCCCCTGCTAGCAGCGCCACCGTTAGGGTGACGATAAGAAGACGCTTCATATTTGTTCTATCACGCTCAAATTAGGTTCCTGGATCTTCAATTTCAACCTTTCGTGGTTCATTGTTTTGCAGGAAGTCTCTGAGAATGAGAGCCGCTGCTTCACCATCGATCAGAGCCGGAATATCGGCTTCGTCATGACCATCAGCCAAAAGAGCGATGCGCGCATCGAATGAAGTCAGTCGCTCGTCCTGCAGAAAAACGGGGAGATCTACCGACTTGGCAAAGTTGCGTGCCAGCCGGGTGGCGTTTTCGGCGGCACTCCCTATGCTTCCGTCAAGCTTCAACGGCAAACCAATTACTAATGATCGTGCGTCAAAACGTTCGATCAAGGTTTCTACTTCGCTAAGTAGCCGTTTCCAATTAGAGCGCCGTATGGGCGCAAGCCGCTTGATTGTGATCTGTTGGGCATCCGAGATGGCTGCACCAACTAACTTTTCGCCAAGGTCGAGTGCGAGAACGGACCCACGAGATTCAAAATGAGAACGTTCCTGTGTCATCGAGCAACCATCTGCAACCTTGATGCGACGAATGCGAAAGGGCCGCAAAAGCTACGCTTGCGTGAGCTAAATGCCCCCTGTATCATACGCAAATTCGCAGCTGCGCGAACTTTCGGGCTTCTGTTCTAACGTAATTTAAGAGGTAACTAAATGTCATTCCGTACAAAGTTTATCCTGATCCTGATCTCAGCAACTCTAACGCTCTACACGGTTGTTGGAGGCTGGATCTCTACGCGCGCTCAGCAGCCCGCAAATGATCCGAATGCACAGCTTCGAATTTTCGAAAGCGTGTTGCAACACATTCAGAACGACTATGTAGATGAGCCAAACATGGATAAGGTTCGAGCTGGCGCCCTCCGCGGCCTTGCCTATGGACTTGATCCCTACTCGACTTACCTGACGCCCGAGCAAGTTCGCGAGTATAACCAAAACGGCTCCGATAAACAGACAGGCATCGGCGCCGAATTGTCGCAGGTGGCTTCCTATCTTTACGTCATCGCGCCAATGAAAGGCTCACCAGCCGATCAAGCTGGAATCCGATCAGGCGACATCATCGAATACATCGACGGAAAAGCAACACGTGACATTTCGCTTTATGACGCGAAGCAATTGCTGAACGGAGCAGCGGGTACTGAAGTTAAGTTAAGAGTACTTCGCGCCAATGCGAGCCCGCTTACCGTCAGCGTGAAGCGTAGCGCCTTCAGATCCCCCTCCGTTGAAGCCAGAATGGAAGCGGGTCGAGTTGGTGTTCTGCGGATCAATAGCTTTGCTGAAGGCGAAGCTGCTGATGCACGTGCAAGACTGCAGGACCTGATGAAACAGGGTGCACAGAAGGTGGTCATTGACTTGCGCGACACCGCCGGTGGTTCCTTAACGGAAGCCGTTACAGTCGCCAACTTGTTCATCAAGGACGGGGTAATCGCAGAAACGGTCGGTCGAGAAGGGAAGGCTCTCAAAACATTTACTGCCGATCCGAAAGCTACTTTATTCTCGGGCCCGGTCGTGGCTTTGATTGACGCGGGTACTGCGGGAGCATCTGAAGTTGTTGCGTCAGCAATCATGGAACGTAACCGAGGTCAGGTTGTGGGTGAAAAGAGCTTTGGCTCTGGAGCCGAACAACAACTGTTCACACTTCGTGGTGGTGATGGTTTGTTGTTAACCACTGTGAAGTGGGCCACGTCGAGCGGAAAGACATTTCTCGGTGAGGATCGCGCGCATTCCGGAGTCGCTCCATCCGTTGAAGTAAAGGGCCCGGAAGTGGCCGACAACGTTGACCCAGATGATTTAACTGGAAACGATGATGACGCCGCTGCCAAGCCTGACCAGAACAACGAAAAACGCGACGCGACTTCTCAGCCGGCGGTGAAACCTGCGGCCGAGGATGTGCAGATGAAGAAAGCTCTCGAGCTGTTGCGTGACAAACCAGCGCAATTGCCGAAGGCAGCTTAAGTTCCTAATCTAATTCATAACAATGAACCAGGAAGCCTGTGCTTCCTGGTTTTGTTTTTGGTGTACTGAGAACACCGCATTTCGTTCACTCTCCTCATGAGCGCTCCATATCGGGTAACTCCTCGTTGCGTCGCAACTGTGCAGAACGCTTTCGGTTACCTTGCAAATTCCTTGCACGCCGCTTTTTTAGGCCAAAGATTGCTAAAGTCACCGCATAAATTCCCAAAACCCCCTCTCTCCGACGCTACGGGAATGGCTTTTGCAAAATGACTTGGTGGTTGGGAGAACTTAGAACCTTTTGCAAGGAGAAGCGGAACAATGATACTTACAAACAAACTTCTACCAGTTGCTTTGATTGCGGCCCTGATAGGCGGATCAGTCGGAGCTTTGGTAATGCACAAGAGTCAACCGGCAGCGGCCGAGACAGTCGCGCAGACTAATCCGGTAAATGACACAGCGAATATGCAGCCCACTAATAATGAAGTGGTGCCGTCGCAGTTCAACACAGCAGTAGAACAAACTGCGTATAAAACTGGCTTCGCTGATGGCTACAACGCAGCGGCAACGGCGCAGAACGGAATCGTGCCGACTAATCGCGCAACTAGCCGAACGCGAGTTGTCTATCGTAATTCGGTAGCCAGAAACGCGCCTAACAGAGTTTACTATGACTACAATCGTTCGAGCGGTCGTAGCTTCTGGAGTAAGCACCGCGACAAGCTCACGATGGCGATTGGTACTGGCGCCGGTGCGGCAATCGGCGGTCTAATCGGTGGCGGCAAGGGCGCTGGGATTGGCGCTCTCTCAGGACTTGGCGGTTCTGCCTTGTACACCTACAAGCTGCGCAATCGTAATCGAAACTACTAGGTTAGCCGAGGCGCAGAGTGTTGAGAACGGCTAAACTTGTCCTGGCTCTAAGTACTCTCAGTGTTCTAAACCTGTGGTGG
>DATEXA010000148.1:0-12067 GCA_035257465.1 Pyrinomonadaceae bacterium
GCAGCGTCGCCCCCGCAGATTCCATGACATCATTTCGATCTTTAGCCTCTACTTTGTTTGTGATGCTGATGAAACTGCGGGGGCGACGCTGCGCTCTGCCCCCTTCCCGACTGCGTGTTTGGTGAGGTTTGAGCAAACCACACACAAAAACTCATTTGACAAAATATCCACGGCGTAACAAATTAGTGTCCGACTTACGCAGTCATTCAGTCTGGAGGTTTTGATGCGTTCTTATTTTCAATTGCTATTGGTCATGTTACTTGGTTCGGCCATTTTGATCGGTTGCAGCCGGAACAAGGTGACGAAGATTGGTCAAGCAGGAGATCAAACTCCCTCGACGCCAACTACCTATGCTGACGGTGCTCCCCGAATCACAATCGTTGAGCTTCAGCAGAAGATTAAAGACAACAAAGTCTTTATCGTTGACGTGCGCGATCAGGCCTCCTTTGATGCCGGACACCTTCCAGGCTCAAAACTAATTCCTGCCGCTCAAATTCTCAATCACCTCGATGAGCTGCCAAAGAATAAGCTCATCGTCACTTACTGTTCTTGACCAAACGAACATACGTCTGCCGGTGCGGTGGTCAACCTCAAAACGAAGAACATCACAAACGTCGCTGCTCTACTCGGTGGTTACAATGAATGGGTGAAGGAAAAACTGCCGATTGAGAAGAAGCAATAAGATTATTTCAGATTGCAGATCTCAGATTTCAGATTGGTTTTTCTACAGGTTTTTCCGTTACGCAATCTGAAATCTGAGATCTGCAATCTGAAATAACTCACGTCGGTACTGCGCTGGCAACAAACGCCGGGATCGGCGTCATTACTCTTCCTGCTGGAACACACATAACGGGACACGGTGCGTTTCTGATCACTCGTTCAATCTCCGAACCCAGTACGGGACTTCCGCCAAAAAGCGAATTGTGAACGGCTGTTCCAATCACGATTAGATCTGCTTCCGTTTTTGCCGCCAGCCGAACAATCTCTTCGTACGGGCGACCTTCAGCGACGTGCGTCATAGCACGTGAACCATCCGCCCTTGCCAAATGTGTCATTCGCTCTTCAACGTAACTCCGCAAGCGAGTGAGTGCGGCAAGTCCACCCTCGGGGAACATTGCTGAGATCTGGTCGAAGTAATCCCCAATCACATAAACAGCATGAAGCTGCGCTCCCATGTGGTTCGCGATCTGAGTTGCCAGTGAGGTTGCCGCAACGGACGCGGGTCGGAAATTTGTGGCCAACAGAATTCGATTCAGATTGATTACAGCACGTCCCTCGCGATGAGCGACAAAGTCGCGTTGAGCTTGACGAATAGCAAGTACTGCACACGGAGACTCCGCGACGATCTCTTCGGCAATGGAGCCGCCAAACGCCCGAGACAGCCGCCCTTTTCTTCCACGCGTCACAATCGTGACCAAGTCAATCTCGTGTTCGACCGCTGCCCGAGCAATCTCAGTTGAAGGCTCACCATCGGCAAACTCCACCTCAACATCGATATTCTGAAAAGACGGATCCGCCAGAAAGTTTTTCGCGTCAGATCGCACTTGCAACAACCATTGTTCTTCAAAAGACTTCGCCGGGGACTTCAATAAGTCACGGGGTACTTGCGCGGATTGAACATTGAACATCACAACACGACCACCATCGTTCCGAGCAAACGCTGCCGCATACTTCAACGCTGCTCTTGCGTTTTGCGAGAAATCCGTCGGGTAGAGAATGTTGCGGAAGGGGTACATGGGAACAATGCGGTCTTTGATATTGGGTCTTCGGTCTTGGGTTTTGGTTATCGCAGTTGAAACTAGATCAGGAGTGTAGAAGTTTCAAGAAAAAGAGGTAACGATCATCAGCACACGTTCATATACATACAGTCGGGAAGGGGGCAAAGCGGCAGTTTCTCAGGTCTGAATCTGCTCAACCGGGCGTCGTCCCCGCCGGCTTGATCGTCTCCAGATTTCACCTCGAACTTCCGACTCTGACTCCACATATAAGTGAACCGGCGGGGGCGACGCTTGGCTTGAGTATGTACAGTTTAGAGAAACTGCCGCTCTGCCCCCTTCCCGACTGCGTGTTCATGAATGTAAGAGTTTCATCCCTCAGCTCTCCACGCTTTCGCCTGCTTCACAGACAATAAGCGTTGCCGTGTCAACCGCTGCGTAATCTGTGGATCATTTTTGTTTGCCTGACTTTTTTCTTCCCCTTTTCTGCTCTTCCATGCCAAACTCCGCAGGCATTCCTTCGGCCCCGTCGGGCAAAACAACAAGTAAGAGTTTTCTAATTCGACTCCGGAGGCGACATCTTGCTTCGAGGACTCTTTCGTACAAAGAATCTGGACGACATCCTGGCTGCACTCGGCGACGAAACGCATGCGCTAAAACGTTCGCTGGGGGCGTTCAACGTAACGCTGCTCGGTATCGGTGCAATTATCGGCGCCGGTATCTTTGCCACGGTCGGAACAGCTGCTGCTGGTGACGCATCGCGCCCCGGGGCTGGTCCATCGCTGATGCTTTCGTTTTGTATCACTGCCATTGTCTGCGCCTTCACCGCTCTTTGCTATGCCGAGATGGCGGCGATGGTTCCAATTTCCGGTTCAGCGTACACCTACTCCTACGCAACGCTCGGGGAATTAGTCGCCTGGATTATCGGTTGGGACTTGATCCTGGAATACGCGATCGGCAACGTCGCTGTGGCGATCAGTTGGGCAAACTATTTTCGATCGCTCATGGAAAGCATCGGCATCAACATTCCGCAGTGGCTTTCAACCGACTTCCGCACCGCTCATAAGATCCCGGGATTGATTGAAAGTGCGCCTCACATTCTTGGTGTACCAATCGTCTTTAACTTGCTCGCGTTTGGCATTGTCACCTTGATCACGATCGTGTTGGTGTGGGGTATCAAGGAATCGGCACAATTCAATGCCGTGATGGTGATGATCAAGATTCTGGTTCTACTCTTCTTCATCGTCATTTCTTTGTATTTCGTATCACCCGCGCAAATGACGGTTAACTGGCATCCTTTTCAACCGAATGGCTGGGGAGGAACACTGGCCGGAGCTGCAGTGGTCTTCTTCGCTTATATCGGCTTCGACGCTGTATCAACTGTCGCCGAGGAAACCAAGAATCCAGCCAGAGATTTGCCGATAGGAATTATCGCGTCGCTGATTATCTGTACGGTGTTTTATGTGGTTGTGGCGGCAGTTTTCACCGGGCTGATTCCCTATCACGACCTCGTGCGACGATTAGCAACCGAACAAGCTGAACCATTGACGATGGCGCTCGATCATGTTGCGCCGGGTGCGAAGTGGGCGACAGGGATTGTCGCTTTTGGTTCCGTCGTTGCTCATACCGCCGTGTTGCTGGTCTTCCAGTTGGGCCAGCCACGCATTTTCTTTTCGATGGCGCGCGATGGTCTGCTTCCACCTGTGTTCGCGAAAGTTCACCCGAAGTTTAAGACGCCACACGTCACGACGATTCTTACTGGCGTTGTTGTTGGCCTGTTCTCGGCAGTGATGAGCATCGACGAGATGGTCGACCTGACGAACATCGGAACCTTGTTCGCGTTTGTGTTGGTGTGTGTTGGCATCACGATCCTTCGGTACAAAGAGCCGAACCGGGCACGTCCGTTCAGAGTCCCATTTGGAGCTTGGTTATTGCCAATGATGGGGGCAGTCTCTTGCGTATTTTTGATGGTCTACTTGCCGCCAACTTCGTGGTGGCGGTTTGTGGCGTGGTTGATGATCGGGCTTTCGGTTTATCTCTCGTACGGTTACGCGAAGAGCGTTCTTGGCAGGAAGGTTAATCGACCCGACACAACACCCGGTTGGTTGATGTTGCTGGGGCTTGGCTCCTTCTTAATTGCGATCGGGATACTTGCGGTACCGCATCATGAGACGATTAAGGAGTTGATGGCTGACATATCGGCCGGCAATAGTCGCACAACACTCTCGGTGGGAAGTATCGTTGTTGGAGTATTGTTAGGAGCTGCCGGGTCGATCATGGGCATGTCGAAGAGGCAGGCTGCCTAGAGATCGATCGGCTGGGAATTTATCGAGGGCTTTCGTAGAATCGCATTATGGTTACCGAGCTAAATCAAATAATTCGAGACGCCCTTGAGCTTCCAGACGAGGATCGCGCAACCTTGGCAGGGCTTTTGATTAAGAGCCTCGAGGAGGACGAGGAACCAGATCCAGAGATTGAGGCAGCATGGGCGGCGGAAGCTGAACGTCGCTGGTCTGAAATCGAGTCACGTGCCGTGAAGACGATTCCCTGGCAAGAAGTTAGAGCCAGACTCTTTAAACGATGACACCAGTTGAGTTTCACCCTGAAGCTTTGCTGGAACTAGAGGAAGCACATGCCTGGTATAAAGAACTAGATGACTTGGTGGCAACGGCATTCCTGGCAGAAATTAGTAGGTCTGTTGCCAAAATTTCAGAGCGTCCTGAGAGTTGGCCGAAAACTCGCGGCAATGAGCGTCGCTTCCTGCTCAACCCATTCCATATTCAGTTATCTACCGAGTGCTAAACAACGTCGTATTCGTCACAGCGTTTGCACACCACAGACGACGACCATGTTATTGGCGGGAACGTGGGTAGTTTCTTTTGAGAGAAAAATTATCTAGATGAACGCATTAACTATCATCATCGGCTCACTTTGCTGCATTGCAATCTCTTATCGCTACTATTCGGCCTTCATCGCAGCAAAGGTTCTCGCCCTAGATGACTCGCGTCCCGTCCCATCGCAAACGATGTACGACGGTCACAACTATTACCCGACAAACAAGTGGGTCTTGTTTGGCCATCACTTCGCCGCCATCTCTGGTGCCGGTCCTCTGATCGGTCCTGTGCTTGCCGCACAATTCGGTTTTCTACCGGGCTTGTTGTGGCTGGTGATCGGCGTCTGCATTGGTGGCGCTGTTCACGACTTCATGATCCTGGCAGGAAGCGTCCGGCGAAAGGGAAAATCACTTGCGGAGATGGCCCGCACCGAGATCAGCCCTTTGTCGGGTCTCGTCGCGGGTATCGCTATCCTCTTCATTGTTGTGATTGCACTCGCGGGTCTTGGTTTAGTTGTCGTCAACGCTCTTGCCGAGTCAGCCTGGGGAACGTTCACGGTGGCTTTCACAATTCCACTCGCGCTCTTCATGGGTCTCTACATGTATCGCTTTCGCAAAGGCAAGATCGCTGAGGCGAGCATTATCGGCGTGATTGGCTTGCTGGTCGCGGTTTATCTCGGCGGCCGGATCGCAGACTCCCCGCTCGGCAGTGCGTTTACTTTGTCGAGAAACACTTTGATAGTCGCGATGGCGGCTTACGGTTTCATCGCGTCCGTGCTTCCCGTCTGGATGCTTCTGTGTCCGCGTGATTACCTTTCATCGTATTTGAAGATCGGCACCATTGCTTTCCTGATCATCGGAGTGATCCTGGTCCATCCGAATCTAAACATGCCCGCGTTCACTCCATTCACTGCAGGTGGCGGACCAGTAATTCCCGGGAAGCTCTATCCGTTTGTCTTCATCACGATCGCATGCGGTGCTATCTCGGGCTTTCATGCGCTCATCTCTTCGGGCACGACACCGAAAATGATCGCCAAAGAAACTGACACGCGCATGATTGGTTACGGCAGCATGTTGATGGAAGGTGTTGTCGGCATTGTTGCTCTGATCGCCGCCACGTCACTGTTTCCCGGAGACTACTTCGCTATCAACACAGCTCAACGTACCGATGCACAGAAGGCCGCTTACGTTCAGATGGTTGACACGCACACTGCGGAAGGCTTCAACCTGAAACCCCAGGAAATAGATCGACTCGAACAAGAGTCAGGCGAAAAAAATCTACGCGGTCGAACCGGTGGAGCAGTGACTCTCGCACTTGGTATCGCAAAAATCTTTGACGGTATTCCAGGACTCAGCGGCTTCATGAAGTACTGGTATCACTTCGCCATCATGTTTGAAGCGTTATTCATACTGACGACGATTGATACCGGAACTCGTGTCGCGCGTTTTCTTGTGGGCGAAGTTGGTGGGCGGGTCTATCGAAAGTTGGAAGAACCAAACTGGCTGCCGGGTTCGATTGTCACATCTGCTCTGGTGGTAGCAGCGTGGGCCGCTTTCATCTGGTCCGGATCAATCTCAACAATCTGGCCGATGTTTGGCATCGCTAATCAACTCCTCGCATCGGTCGCCCTGTGTGTTGCGACCACGATCATAGTCAACTCTGGAAAAGCCAAATACTCGTGGGTGACAATCGTGCCTCTCAGTTTTGTCGGCAGCACCACTCTTGTAGCCGGTTGGAAATCCATAACCGACATTTTCTGGCCACTCACCCTGAATCCAGAAACTTCACTTCAGGGCTACATCAATGTCACGCTCACGGCCATCATCATGGTGGCGGCGGTCGTCATCTTGATCGACTCAATTCGAGGCTGGCTAGGCCTTGGCAAAAGGCCGGATCCAGTTGCAGGTCTGGCTGAAACCGAAGCGGCCAGCTGATCAGACATCTGCGGATTAAGTGTCCCCTATATTCGGTACTCTTAGAGTCCCAATTTTCGTTGTCTCATACTCATCGTGGCTTTAGCCCGGTGAACTGGCGCAGGAAGAGATTGCTTGAACCGTTTCAGCGGTTTCGTATGCGAAGAAGACAAAACCGTTGAAACGGATGAGGAATTCCTTTCTCGCACTAGACACCGGGCTAAAGCCACGGTGAGAATGAGATAGGATCTCAAACTAACGCGTCCCAACCCCTTCCCCAATTGGACAGTCTCCTAAAAAATCGGCAATAATACGCGCTTTCTAAATGACCTGCGTTGGGCTCTATATGTCCCCGGAGGTCGGTTCCGGCGGCACTTGAGCTTGTCTCACGGGCGCAGGGGGTCAAAACTCGCCACTATTTCGACGAATCGGAAAGGATTGTTTTAACGTGGAACTATCGCTGATCCCATTTATCAGCCTGCTGGTTGTTTGTTCGGCAGTGCTTTTGTTTAAAAAGGCCGCTCGCAACGAGACTTTGTCTCTTGTGGCCGCAAAATTTCGCCCGGCCTTGATCGCAATTGGCGCCGCCGTCACGACGATGGCCTTCGCATTGCCAACTTACGCCCAACATGAAGGCGGCGAGGCCAGCCTCGAACTGCCTGACCTGTCATCAGTAAGGTTCTTCAACGGCATGACCGGTCACAACCTGCTCATGATCGGCATCGTGGTGTCGTTCCTCGGCCTGGGATTTGGCCTGGCGATCTACATGAACCTGAAGAAGCTCCCAGTCCACCGCGCCATGCGTGAAATCTCGGAGCTGATTTATGAGACCTGCAAAACCTATCTGGTGACCCAGGGTAAGTTCATCCTGATCCTCGAGGCGTTCATCGCGGTAATCATCATCCTCTACTTTGGTGTGCTTTCGGGTTTCAGCGCAGGTCGTGTGTCGATCATTCTGGCTTTCAGTTTGGTTGGGATAGCCGGTAGCTACGGCGTCGCCTGGTTTGGAATTCGAGTCAATACCTTCGCGAACTCGCGTACAGCATTCGCCAGTCTCGAAGGCAAGCCTTTCCCGCTTTACGCGATCCCACTGAAGGCGGGCATGAGCATCGGCATGATGCTTATCAGTACTGAGTTGCTGATCATGCTCTGCATTCTCTTGTTTGTTCCCGGCGAATATGCGGGACCCTGCTTCATCGGATTCGCAATCGGCGAATCACTCGGCGCCGCTGCACTTCGTATCGCCGGCGGCATCTTCACTAAGATTGCCGACATCGGTTCCGACCTGATGAAGATCGTCTTCAAGATTAAAGAAGACGATGCTCGCAACCCTGGCGTAATTGCCGACTGCACCGGTGACAATGCCGGTGACTCCGTCGGACCGAGTGCCGATGGTTTTGAAACTTACGGCGTCACTGGCGTCGCATTGATTACGTTCATTCTTCTCGGTGTCAGAGATCCGCACGTCCAGGTCCAATTACTGGTTTGGATTTTTGTGATGCGTGTGATGATGATTGTGGCAAGTGCCGCGTCTTACTTCGTCAACGATATTATCGCGAAGTCACGTTACAAGAATGCTGACAAGATGAACTTTGAAGCGCCGCTCACGTCGCTGGTCTGGATCACTTCGATCGTTTCAGTGGTGATTACATTCATAGTTTCCAAGCTGACGATTCCCACGCTTGGTAACAACGACACACTCTGGTGGAAACTGGGCATAATCATTTCCTGCGGCACACTGGCCGGTGCCATCATTCCCGAGCTCGTGAAGGTGTTTACTTCAACCGAGTCGCGCCACGTCCGGGAAGTCGTGACGTCATCAAAAGAAGGCGGTCCTTCACTAAACATCCTGTCGGGACTTGTAGCAGGTAATTTTTCGGCGTACTGGCTCGGCATAAGCATCGTTGCGTTGATGGCAATCGCCTACATTGTTACCGGCATTGGCGCGGCTTCTAACCTCAGCCTTGGCGCACTGATGGTCGACCCGGTCGCAGCTCCAGTGTTCGGCTTTGGCCTGGTTGCATTTGGTTTTCTCGGCATGGGACCTGTCACCATCGCCGTTGACTCTTACGGACCTGTAACGGACAACGCTCAGTCAGTTTATGAACTGTCGCTGATCGAACAAGTCCCGAATGTCGAAGAGGAAGTTAAGCGAGATTTCAACATCAACGTAAACTTCGCTCGCGCCAAGCATCTCCTTGAAGAGAACGACGGCGCGGGCAACACATTCAAAGCGACTGCTAAACCTGTGTTGATTGGAACTGCTGTTGTTGGTGCGACGACAATGATCTTCTCGATCATCATGGCACTCACCAATGGACTGACAACCCACACCGAAGGGCTTTCGCTTTTGCACGCTCCATTTGTACTTGGCCTGATTACTGGTGGCGCGGTTATTTACTGGTTCACCGGCGCGTCAATACAAGCCGTTACGACCGGTGCATACCGCGCAGTTGAGTTCATCAAAGCGAATATCAGGCTGGACGGCGAGAAGGCGTCTGTTGCGGATAGCAAGAAGGTGGTACAGATTTGTACCCAGTATGCTCAGAAAGGAATGTTCAATATCTTTCTGACTGTCTTCTTCTCAACGCTCGCTTTCGCGTTTGTCGAACCGTTCTTCTTTATTGGCTACTTGATTTCGATTGCTATCTTCGGTCTCTACCAGGCGATCTTCATGGCGAATGCCGGTGGTGCCTGGGATAATGCGAAGAAGGTCGTTGAAGTGGATCTAAAGATGAAAGGTACTCCGCTTCACGACGCGACAGTTGTTGGCGACACGGTTGGTGATCCATTCAAAGACACGTCGTCGGTGGCAATGAACCCAGTTATCAAATTCACGACACTGTTTGGACTGCTGGCGGTTGAGCTTGCGGTCAGCTTGACACAGCGTGCGAATGGCGACACAACGCTAACTCACATTCTGGCTGCTGTATTCTTTCTGATCTCGACGTTCTTCGTCTGGCGCTCGTTCCACGGAATGCGAATTGGAAATATCGTGGAAGAGACAGTTGAGGTACCGGTGGCGAAGAGCGTTGCGGGAGATTGAGAGCTTTTGAGCTTGGTGCTTTGAGCTTTGTGCTTGGTAGAGTCAACTCCACTGACGAACAAAGTACAAGGCACTAAGTTCAAAGTACAAAGAGGTTTCCGATGCAGATGACCACAACTTATTCCCGTCCTGACACTCTACTCGGCGCCGCGCTGGCGCCGATGGACTGGACGCGTGCTGTCTCGCTTGTGTTCGCGTTCAGCTTGTTCAACGCAGCAGCCGCTCAGTTCTCACTGAATATTGGTCCGATACCAATCACCGGGCAATCGTTCGCAGTTACGTTAACCGGCGCACTGTTAGGTTCACGTCTAGGTGCAATGGCGTTAGTGGCCTACATCATCGAGGGCTGCTGTGGTCTACCGTTTTTTGCAAATGGCGCAGGTGGCATTGGCGTTTTGCTCGGACTGTCAGGGGGATATATCGTCTCGTTTCCGGCAGCCGCTTACATCACCGGCGCGTTTGCCGAGAATGGTTGGGATCGTCGCTTCATGAGCGCAGCCGTTGCAATGGCGATTGGTTCAGTCGTCATCCTGGCAGCTGGCTGGTCGTGGCTCGTCGTCCTGAAAACTCCTCCCGCTGCAGCCTTCAAAGTTGGTGTATTACCTTTCATCGCGGGTGACATCATGAAGGTCTGGCTGGCAGCCGCAGTCTTACCAACCGGGTGGGCGATTCTTAAACGAAAAGCTTCCCAATCCCCCGACGCAAAAGGCTGAATCAAAAAGCCAGAGCGACGTTAGTACGCACTTATGCCCTTGAGTTTTGTCACACTCAAGGGCATTTTTGTTGGCATCCACATTCAAGAGGTCCTATGTTCACTATCAAAGTACGTTCACACCAACGCGAAGAGCTTGTTGAGTTCACAGATGAAGTGGCGGCGAAATTAAAAGAGTCAGGCGCAGTGAACGGCGTTGTTGTCCTTTATGTGCAGCACACAACTGCCGGTCTGACCGTAAACGAAAATGCAGATCCGGACGTGCCTCGCGACATGCTGCATGCGCTGAGAACTCTGATTCCACAACACGGGATGGGATTTCGTCACGGCGAAGAGAATTCGGATGCGCATATCAAGGCCAGCTTGACAGGGCCTTCACTCACCATTCCTTTTGCGGACGGAAAACTGTTGCTTGGCAGGTGGCAAGGCATCTTTCTCTGCGAGTTCGATGGCGGACGCGAACGTAAAGTCATCATGATGATTCGTTAGAGACAGCAAACCCTTGAACACGACGACATGACAAGGGCCCGATACGACGACGTTGCGCAATACTACGAAGGAGTAATGCGTCCGTTCGAGCGCTGGTTTATCCCGGGTCTTCGTCACGCTGCGCTGAATGAAATTCCTGTTGGCGCACGGATTCTCGAAGTTGGCACCGGAACTGGATTGAACTTCGTGCACTATCCCGAGGACGCAACTGGAGTCGCCTCTGAATTCAGCAGAGAAATGTTAAAACATGCGCGCGCGAAGAATCGTCCACGTGGTGTTGACTTGTTACAGAACTGCGCTGAGGATCTGCCATTTCAGAATGCTGCTTTTGATGCTGCGTTTGCGACACTTGTCTTTTGTTCGGTAGCTTCGCCGGTAAATGCTCTGGCGGAATTGCGTCGCGTGGTTCGTTCGGGTGGAACTATTGTCTTGCTGGAGCACGTTCGACCTGGTGGCGTGTTGGGACTACTTTTCGATTTCCTGAATCTGTTTACATCGACCCTGTTTGAGGATCACATAAATCGACGAACTGCTGAGACTGCGAGCGAAGTCGGTCTGGAAGTGGTGAAAGTGGAACGAAGTCGACTCGGGATCATCAACCTTATTACGTGTCGCGTTTGAATGTCCTCGTCCCGACAGCTGAAGGCTTTTTTTGACAGCGAGGTGATTATTATCGCGGGACCACGACAAACTGAAGCATATCGAACCATGAAGACACTCATCTTCGTTCTGGTCATCCTTTGCAGTTCTGCTCAAGCCCAGGAAAAACCAGAAACTGTCTACGATCCTCAAAAGAACCTGACAATCATTCGATCTCAGTCGTTCCAACTCGCACGAGACAAGGATAGCTACCATAGTTTGGAGTTCACGCTCAGTTGTGAATATCAAGGGCAAGCTCGAGTTGTTCCACAGCGCATCAGCTTTGATCTGGTTTCTGTGGTTAAGGCACGACGATTAAATACAGATCTCTATGTGGTGTTTCTTGTTGATGACAAAGAGATCCATTTCAGCTCCAATCGATCTGCGGTACCAAATCCAGTACCGGGTCGCCTGTGGGTTGGAGAACGTCTCGCTTTTCTGATTCCTTATGAAGACTTCGCGAAGCTGCTGAATGCTAAGAGATTGTCGATCAAGATGGGAACTACGACGTTTGATCTCAACAATGAAGCCCGAGACTCCATGCGCGCATTCATTAATGCGGTTAAGTGAGTTCTGGACCAGTAAAGTCGGTTGAATTCTTAACTTTAACTACATGCAGTCAGGAAGGGGGGCAGAGTTCAGACACGGGTACTCAACAACACACGGTCGGGAAGGGGGCAGAGCGGCAGTATCTAAACTGTACATACTCAAGCCTAGCG
>DATEXA010000149.1:0-13195 GCA_035257465.1 Pyrinomonadaceae bacterium
CTGCCATGACACGACGCGCATCCCATCCTTTGTCGCTTGTCATTTTATCTATTTGGAGTGTCCGACTGTTTGGTTCCGGTGTTTGCTTTAGACGCTCGTGCGCGAGCAAGCAGTGAATCAAACGCACGCGTTCCCACGGCAAGCGGTTTTTGTAGAGCTGCGTCGAACGCTTGCGACATCGTGATTGCTTCAAACTTCAGCAACGCGGCGATCTTTTGATTGAGACTTAGCTCTCCAAATTTCTTTTCGATATCCGCCGACAGATCGATGGGAGGAACAGTCTCTTTAGGTCGATAAGACGTCACAGTTAAAACGATTTCTCCCTGACCTTCTATTTTGGTCTGGCAAGCCAGTCGAAGCGAATCAGCCAGGCCGCTTGCTCCGAGTAGTTTTGCCTCAAGATTGGTTGGGCTCGACAAGAGGTTTGCACCTGACTTTACCTCAATAGCACATGCGGGGCATTCGCCTTTGCCCCTCGTGCAGCCAACACCGAGCGGTGCGCCCATTCGTTTTGCCGCGTCGATCAAGTACGTGCCTTGGGCCACCAATCCTGATATTCCGGACGGTTCAAACGTTACTGAAACATTCATCTGGATCACCACACCTTGTCAGAATTATTTGAGTCTGAAATTACACCTGATGCGCGCGGAAGGCAAAACGTTGGAATCGTGTCTTAGTTCTCAAGGCCGGGACCGCAGGCGTCCTCGCCTGCTTACTCAGGATCTGTTGCCGTTGGCTTTGCACAATAAGTCCGAAATCCCCCGCACTACCGAGACTGGGTAAAAACTCGTGCGGTCAATTAGAAATGGCGGAAGACTGAACCACAAAGACACGAAGACAAACTAAATGAGAGACATTTTGCTGCTCTTTTTAAAGAGTCTCCTTGTGCCTTCGTGTCTTCGTGGTTAAGGTTTCTATCTGGTCCAGCGGTAATTCGAGTTTTGACACACTCACTACCGTGCGTGGGATTCCCTATCTCGACGATCTTTCGGCGGCTTGTCTGAGTTTTGGTGGGGCTACGGTTTCCTGGTTCAAAAGCTGTTTCTTGTTTCGTCGACACTCCGCGCAGATTCCAATTATTCGTAGGAGGTGTTGGGTAACCTCGAAGCGATGTTTAGCTGCCATTGCATCCTGGAGCGCTTCAAGTTCTGCAGAGAAGAATTCGATAATCTTTCCACACTCAGAGCAGATCATGTGGTCGTGATGTTGGTGTTTATAGTTGTGCTCGTAGTGCGTACGGCCGTCGCCAAACCGTACCTCACGCGCCAGGCCAGCCTCAGTCAGGAGCTTGAGAGTTCGGTAAACGGTCGTCTGGCCAACGCTGGGATCTTCTTGCTTGACCAGCCGGTAAAGATCTTCGTTTGAGAGATGCTCTTCAGTGCGAAGAAAAACGTCAAGGATGAGGTCGCGTTGTGAGGTGCGTTTGAGACCTTTCCTCTGAATGTGTTTTAGAAACACTTCCTGCTCTTCGGTCATTTGTTCGGCGTCAGTCATGAGTTGGGACAATTCTAACACCGGCGCCGATCACACGAAAGGTGCTCAAGATTGAGTAGTGCCCTGGGTAGTGCCCTGGTTGAGGATCCAGGGATTCCGCTCGCACTGCTTCGCTCACTCTAGACTCTTGCCAGCTACTGGTTACTGACCAATAGTCCGATAGTCAACGAAACTACTTCGAATGCCATTGCAGGTGACCATATCAAGAACGCTGTCAGGCAATCGCGCTTGGCGCGAGCGTAGTCCTTATCATCAGTTTGAAGCTTGCCGAACCTCACCTTCCAGTAGATCAACCAAACAGGAACTACATAAAACATTACGTTTGATGCCCATGCGAGTGGCATAAGGAAGGGAATTAACGCAAGCAGAAAGAACGTCCACATTGCTCCTGCGATGTAACGCAACATCTTTGCTTGATTGCAGGCAGTGTTCACACGTTTCTGTAAGGCCGCACCTCGTGCAGCAACTCGACCATCGAAGGCTACGGAACAAAACCGACATTTTTTGGCGTCGCTGTAGATCATTTGTCGGCAACTGGGACATGGAAAAATGCCGGCTCTCGAAACAAGTATTGATTCGCTCATGGAATATCACCTTTCTCACGGCTCACCGTGATCAGTTAGTCAATTCAGACCTTCAAAATAGAGTGGTGCGATCGTTGAAAAGATCACGGCGACTTGCGCGATCCGCTCACCGATCTCAGGTTCATTTGATTTCACTGAGGCTCGTGCTGGGACCGCAGGCATCCTCGCCTGCACCGGTTGACTCAGACGTCTTCGAATAACAGGCAGCCGCGGACGACTGCGCTCCCAGCAAAAGATTGAAGCACTGGCAACAATGAAACTGTGCTTTGTTTGGTGAGAAGAAAGTGTGCTTTATTTGGTGAGAGAAGAGCGGCGTGGTATTTTCACTCGCGTGCCGGGGTGGCGGAATGGCAGACGCTGCGGACTTAAAATCCGTTGTCCGTAAGGACGTGCGGGTTCGACTCCCGCCCTCGGCACCATACCTTTTCCCACTGTTTTCACGCATTCCATCAACTTAGCCCTGGGAATGATCTCAACCCCAAAGTGAAGATGGGGCTAAGATGGTGACACTTCCTAACTAGCCCTTCTTTTGAATTGGATCACAGCGCCTCGCGGTTCTGTGAGTCTGTTTACTGCATCCTCCAACGCCTCCGGTGCGCTGCGTTGCGTAGGTCGTGATTGCGGTAATGCAAGGGTCTCTTCGAGCGCGCGCTCGTAGATGCGAGCCACTCTTAAATGTTCAGCTGATACTTGAAGGAGAGAAACTGATGGCAAAGAGGAACGTTCGTTATCCCCATACGATCGGTTTTCGAGTGACCGATGAGACTTGGTTTAGGATTGTGCAAGAGGTCGCCGAAACCGATCTGACGCCACACGATTGGTGCCGCCTGGCGGTGCTGATAGGTTCGAGCATGAATACGGTTTCTCAAAGAAGGAGCGACTTCTATTCCAGACTATTGTGCGTACTCAATTCTTCGTTGCATTCGGTTTTCAGATGCTCGCGGATGACACTCTTACCTCTGACGAGTGGAAGAAGCTTCGTGCCTATGCAAAGGGAAAAGCCGACTACCTTCTCCAACAAACGATCGCGGATTTCCGCTCACGGGTGTAGAACCACGAAGAGCAGTTGCGAGATTGAAACGCCACTCATCTTAAGCGGGTATCGACATTCCAGGACGAGGATACCGGCTGTACGGAAGGGCAGGAGCCGACTATTAAAGTTGGCGGCGGGGCTTGCCGATCACGTTTGGAGCCTAGAGGAGATCGCGCTTCTGGCCAACTGACAGGACTATCCGTCTATCGAATAGATCTTGTGCAACGACACACAAGATAGAATCACTCCCGCAAGGAGGATCGAAGAGCGCACCCAATTCATCGCGCTCCACGATGCCCAAGTTTTCCTGAGAAGTGTTACATCGTTGAGTTGTGCCGCCCTGAACATGATCTCGTTCCGCGGGTAGAAGTACGCGAAGGTCATTACATCCGTCAGGACGTACAGGATGAGAGCCGCGGCCAGACACATGCGGATGGGAGACGATGATTTCCAAAACAAGACCAGCACGGCGAGTGCCAGCATTTGATTCAAAGGAGAAAATATCCGGAAAAAATTCGCCGGACTTACCGTCTTGAAGTATTCCCTCGCGGCTGCGATGGACCTAGGAATATCGCTGCCCCATGACTTTGCGTCTACCAATGAGGTGTAGACATTTGCAAACAGCAGTCCGCTGGCAATACTGATCGACGCAAACAGCGCGATTGTCCTCATATTTGTCCTCATATTGGTTTTCTCCTTGAAGTGCGTAAAATGCTAACACAACGCGACGCTCGACTGACAAAAGCCTACTGCCGAGCGCAAGATGCACTAGTAGCAACTTCTATAACATGAGACACCTTCGCATGCTACAATCTGGTTGCAAAATTCGATGCAGATTTAGCAACGGAGCAGGTCGATGAAACTTACGCGCGACATTCAGAGTCTTAGTACATTCAAACGCGACACGGCGAAAGTAGTCCGCCAATTGAAGAAGACGGGTCAGCCAGTAGTTCTAACGGTGAATGGCAAAGCTGAACTAGTCGTTCAAGATGCTGAGAGTTATCAGAGACTCTTGGAGGCCAAAGACAGGATGGAGGCTATTGAAGGAATCAAGCGCGGACTTGAAAGCATGAAGCGGAACGCCGGTAAACCCGCTGAGAAGTTCTTTCAGGAATTCTTCGCTGAGAAAGGCATCTCAGAGCGCGAATGAAACGCTATGCCGTTGTGTTCGAGGAATCGACTCAGGCTGACGTGCGCGAATCTTATGATTGGGGCCTGCGCAATTGGGGCAAGCGCGAAACACAACAATGGGCTCGCCAGTTGCGCGCGGCGGTTTCGGAACAACTCGCAGTTGTTCCAAAAGCGTTTCCGCTTGCGCCCGAAGATGATGAGTTCTCCGAAGAAATTCGACAGATGGTTGTCGGTCGCTATCGCATACTGTTTACGATCAAGGGCCGCAAGGTCCACGTGCTCCATGTGAGAGGAGCCTATCTCGGAGACTAACCTTTGCCGCACGAAACCCGAGAACTGTTCATTTCGCGGAATTCATGAACGTTGAGAAGGATCCAATAAATTTTGACTTCTTAAGACCAGCTTAACCCTACCTGATTACCGATTACCTGTTGAACTTCGATTAGCGTTGCCAGTAATCTGACGGGCCATGAATCGTCTGCTCCTCATCATGTTGGCCGTGCTTAGCATGCCGGCTTTGACGGAATCCATTCAAGCTTGTGAGTGTCGAGAATATCCTCTCGGTGCGCGAGTTTGCGCAGTTCCTTCAGACTCTCGTCGATGTCGACGGCCAAAGTTGTTCCCCTACACGCCCCTGTGAACAATTGGTTGGTCTTATCATCGAGTGATGCGTAGACAAGGTATCGCTTTCCCTTCTTAAACTTTGGTTCGCAGAGTGTGTTCGTGGCTCTTCCGACACCGACCATCGAACCAGATACTCCTCGGAATGATTCCTGCACTATGAAACGTGACATTACATAGTTGTAGACATCGTCTGGTTTTCTTTTGAGTGGATTTATATCGAGCACTTGTCCTACGAAGACGACATCGGAGCGCCAAAATTGAGCGCAGATGGGAGTCCAACAAGACATTTAAGACAATCACGACTCACTTCCGTGGTAACTACAGGCACACAAGGCCGCACTTTGAAAGAGCCAGGCCCCGGCAAAGAGATTGAAAACTCTCCGGACTAAAGGAGCGGTCTCTCTCATTAACGAGGTGGACACTGGACTCGACGGCTTGTTCGGTTGCCGTCAGCACGTTTCCGGCAACCGTTCCCGTCGCGCGGGGGTCGGTGCCATACACGTCAAGCTCGAGATAACTGCACTGGCTCTTTTCGAGTGTTACATCGTAATCGAAAATCGAACCTGATTCGGTTTGAGTTGATCTGACGGCGAGATCATCGTCGGAGGAATCCATTAGCTGAACTGCATATGGTACCGAGACCCGCCGCTTTACTAGTAACCGTCATCCGCCATTCACCGACGCGCAGCCTACTCCGGTAAACATCTTACGGATCTCAACGCAACACTCGCCTTAAGTGACCGCTTGCGACATCCCAAAGAACAACTGAAGCGTTGCCGCTGCCGCTTGCGAGTAAACTTCCATCGGGTGAGAACCGAACGGCGCGTACTGTCTGATCATGTCCCTTCAAAATGTGTTTCGATTTGCCAGACTCGGTATCCCAGATGATTGCTGTCCGGTCGTCGCTGCCGCTGGCGAGGAGTCGGCCGTTTGGGGAGAAGTTAATCGCGTTTACCGCAGCATCATGTTTGGTCAGTTTCTTTATGAGTATACCGGTGTGTGCATCGAAGAGATTGATGTCGCTTCCGGCTGCGCTCGCTAGTATTCGATCGTCAGGACTGAAACTTAGATCAAGAACCTTCCCGCTGCCTGGTAACGTTTGTGTGACAGTGCCGTCGGAAGTCGTCAACAGCCTCACGCTGCCTGAGCCGTCTGCCAATGCAATCGTTTGTTTGCTGTTTGAAATTGCTACGAAATCAATCTGTAGACCCGGCAAAGGAAAACTCTTCGACAGCGAATCAGTGGTGGTGTCGTAGAGAAGTACCTGGCCCGGAATGACTACAACCATAGTTAGACCATCGCTTGAGAATGCGGTTGCGACCGCGGGACTCTGGTGTGGGAGTTCAAGACTGCGGCGCACATGCGTATCGAAACTCCATAGTGTCAACTCACCATCTGCAAGTTCGGAAAATGAGTGCGAATTGAGTGAAGCACTGACTTGAGTTGGGCCTTCATCTCCCCCCATTTGGAACTTGAGCTCTCCGGTTCGGGGATCCCACTGTTTGAGTTCTCCCTGATCACTCTCAGCGGTCACGAGTGTTCCTTCTGTATTGAACGCAACTTCGAGAATAGTTTTCACATTTAGCAGGAAACGTCCCACAGGTCTTTTGACTTTGTCGCCCACGCTCGACGAGTCCATTGTCAGCCTGATCTTCCAGCCCTGCGTGTCAATTAACTTTACCGATTCATCGCCCGAAGCGAACGCCAACAGTCGTCCATTCTGAGCAACCGTTAGCAACTTAACTGCCTCGCTGTAGGTCTCGCCGCCAGTCGGATAACGCGCGACCGCTCTCGATTTCAGATCCCATATTTTCAGCGCCGGTACCGCTTCTTTCTCGTTGTCATTCAACATCCCGCCCAGCATTAGGTAGCGACCACTTGGCTCGTAAGACACACAATGCACCGCTCCAAGATCATTGAGCTTCGCGAAAAGATTCCAGTCTTTCACCTCGAAGATCTTTACTTCGCTGCGACCAATTACACGAATCAAATTACCTGAGCTCTCTTGCTCTAACGTTGTGCTAACGACGGCCAGACTCTGTGAGTCAGGCGAGAACGCGAGTGCATTTGGCCAGCCGCGAAAATCCTTTAACTCGCCAACTCCCCTCCCCGTGCCAGCGTCAAAGATCTTGACTTGATTCTGACCAATCGTGGCCAAAAACTTTCCGTCACCTGAATAAGCGAGGGTGCCAGGACTCTTGATGTTGACCTTTGTTTTCTGTTGGCCGCTTGCACCATCCAGTAATCTGAGTTCAGAAGTGCCGAAAGGATTGAAGTAGAAATGACCTGAGCCGGGCGGAGGACCCACACGTTGGGTATCAGACGGTGCTCTGAAGTTTGAATACTGCTGAAGTGTTTGAACCACCGCGATTTGTTTCCCATCTGGTGAACACTCAACGACAATCGAGATCGAGCCTTCGGTGGATACCTCAGATTTTTGCTTGACATCTCCTGTGGTCACATCCCACCACTTCACCTCGCTACTGACGTTTCCATTCCGTGATGTTGCTTTCTGCTGTAGCTTTGCCGGATGGTACTCAAGGCTCCCGCTGATTATTGTTTTGCTATCTGGAGTGAAGGTGATCGAACGAACTGGACCATCGAAGCCTTGAATCACTCGCCGAAGTGAACCTGTGTCCGTATCCCACAACTCGATGCGCCCGAATTGTTGCGTTGGATCGGTAGCACCTCGAGCGATGGCAAGGGCCTTACCGTCTGGCGAGAACTTGATATCGAAGGCGACGTCCGGCGCCCCGTCGACACCAGCTCCAGATCTCGCACGTTGGGGAACTGCAGTCACGCAAGCGCAGAGAAGCAAAAAGAACCCGGTAAGAACTAGGAAGTAAGCGCTCTCGCTTTTCATCGGATCTTAAGTCGAGCTGAGGAAGCCTTGCAGCGGTTTAACGGCCGCGAGACACTAATTTATTTATTGACGTCGTGGAATTTTGATCAGAAGTCAAAAAGGGGAAACTCAGCGTTAGATTACTTACTCGAAAACGTCAGACTTTTCAAATCAAGCTTGAGTTGTGAGACTGCGTTCCGGAGTCCGCGAGGTCCATATTCGCCGAGCTTTCGTGGGAAGGTGAGCGAAGTCTTTGAATGGCGCTTGAACAATTTGCACGCGAGGTGATCTTGGATTCTCACGAAGTCAAGCCAAACGTTTCTCTTTAAGCAACTTCGACATTCACGTCTGCAACCTCAAGGTAATTCAGGTCTGACATCGGGAACATTCAGGTTACTCTTACCGTTGCCAAATTCAATGCAGATTTAGCAAGGGGCAAGCAGATGAAAGAGCGGCAAGCGTAGAGCCAAGGCTTTCTCGCTACTGGTTTGAGCAATGGTGGGGCGATATCAAGAGAAGCAAACGCCTCCTCGCGTCGATCCAAAGCCGCATAACAAACTCAAATAGTACGGGCAGCAAGTGAATGATCAACTTGCTGCCCGCTTTCGTGTCTTTAAACCGGGTATCGCCTGCGATGCGTTACCTGGTTGAAGCGACGGTGGGTTCTCCGATGTTGCTCACGTGGTTTTGGAGGAGCTCCCAGTTACTTCCGCGTTTCACCCACACGTGCGTGCTGCGGTAGGTCGGCTTCCCGTTGACCGTCCCGCGGTGCGACATGATCGCTAGCTTGCCGCCGTTGAAGAAGTGGACCACGTACTCGTCGGCCACGTCGGTGCCCGGGGTGGCCTTGAGCGCCGCTATGTACTGCGCCTTGGTTTCGATTTGACCGAATGGCGTCGTGCCCGTGTAGTCTTCAGCTACGATGCGACTGATAGTCTTCTGGTCGTCGGCATTAAGCCGCAACTCAGCGGCCGTCCACTGCTTGTCTAAGGCTATCAAGGTCTGTTCATCCGTCATCTTCGTCTTCGTTTGTGCGGAAGCGATTGCTGATGCCATTGCCACCACAAACGTCAGCATTAGAATAGCTGTCAATTTTTTCATCAGTTCAAACCTTTCGTTGTGCCGGGGGAGGCTCGACAGAGTCGAGGGCGTTGTTTTTGGCGCACCCTCTATGCTTCAGGTGCAGCGCAATTTGCGGAGAACTAGTGACTGCTTTTACGCGGTTTTAGCAGCGGCGAGTTTCTGAAACGTGGAAGTCATAACCTCAGCTGTCCCCACTCTGGGCGTTCCTTCAACTAGTCCAGCGAGGTTCTTCAACACTTCTGAATATCCGGTGACATTGTAGGCTTCTGCTTCCTCTTTCGTGTCCCAGAAGCTGATAGCAATCGCTTCTGAACGATCGGGGGCGCAAAAAGTAATTAGATCGCGGAATCCCTTTTGTTTGGTTAGGAACGGCAAGACCTTGCTATTAATAACACTAGCGAACTCTGTCGCGCCGTTCGGCTTCAGTTCCATTATCACATGTCGTGTAAACATGAGTAGCTCCTTATATTGTTAGGCTGTGGACTTCAGGTGATCTGGAGGATTCCAGAGGAGCTGAGAAGAGAGTAAGTTGGAACTCGGTTCGCCGCGTACCCTATCACGGACCAGTGCGTTTACCTAATCCGCTCCTTATTCGAAGTGTCAAGCATCATGTTTCACTCTTGTTGCGAAATTCGATGCAGATTTAGCAACGGAGCAAGCCGGAGTGGAACGTGGGCCAGGTGAAGAAAGCAATAGCGGCAGTGGGCCAAGCTAAAAAAAGAAAAAGGCCGACCATTAAGGCGGCCTCTTAGTTCCTCACCCAGGCAAAATTTGGGATAGCGTATTGTCGATCAACTCAGAGCTAACAAGTCCTTATTCAAGCTTGCGTGATTATTTTTCCTTCACCCTGTCACATCTGCCAGGTTTCGCTCGTCACTCCTATGACGGATTGCTACGAAGAAGGTGACGACAGGAAAGAGACGTCAGAAGGAGAAGGAAAATACCATGAAATGGAAGTCAATATGCTATTGGGTGATCACGGTAATAGTTGCGTTCTGCATCGGTTCGGGCGGCGCGGCCGAGCTGGCGCGATTGCAGGGAAATGTCGAAGGACTTGTTCGTCTTGGATATCCGGCATATTTCGCGACGATTATCGGATTCTGGAAGGTACTTGGAGCCGTTGCCATACTGACGCCGGGTTTCCCGCGACTTAAAGAATGGGCGTATGCCGGCATTTTCTTTAACATGACTGGTGCGGCCGCTACGGGGGTGTTTGTTGGTGCTGCGCCGTGGCACGTGATCGTTGACCTTGTCTTAACCGCGTTCACGGTCGCCTCGTGGGCGCTTCGTCCGCCAAGTCGTCGCCTTGAACCCGGATTTTATAAATTTGCTGAGGAAGTATTTTGAGCGAACCGGAAGGTCTGACACTGCTGTTTGAGTCGCACAGAAGTCATCTGCGTGCCGTAGCCTATCGCATGCTTGGCTCCGCAACAGAAGCTGATGATGCAGTGCAGGAAGCATGGCTGCGACTGAACGGCTCTAACACCAGCGACGTTGCTAATCTGGGCGGTTGGCTCACGACAGTAGTAGCGCGAGTGTGTTTGGACATTCTTCGTTCGCGGCGACGCGAGGAAGCTCTCGATGCGGAAGTCGTCGACTCGATTGCCGATTCTAAAAGTGATCCTGAACAGGAAACGTTGCTGGCCGACTCAGTCGGTGTCGCTTTACTGGTGGTGCTCGACACGCTTTCACCAGCCGAACGTGTCGCCTTTGTTCTACACGATGTGTTCGATCTACCGTTCGACGAAATTGCCCCGATCGTGGATCGCACACCAGATGCGGCGAGGCAGCTTGCCAGTCGCGCCCGCAGACGAGTGCGCGGCGGCGAGAGAACATCCAATGCTGATTTCCAGAGACAACGAGTTGCCGTTGACTCTTTCCTGGCCGCGTTGCGCGCCGGTGATGTCGAGGGATTGCTAGCAGTGCTCGATCCCGATGTGCTGGTGCGAATGGATGCCGCGCCTGGCGCTCCGCCTCGGGAGTTTCGAGGTGCAGCAAATTGGGCACGTGGAGCGACGGCTGCTTTCTCGCGCTTTGCGCCAGTCGTGCAGCCGGCGGTGGTCAATGGAACCGTGGGATTGGTGATCGCGCACGGCGGTAAACTATCGCGGGCGCTCACCTTCACCGTCGCAAACGGAAAGATTACACAGGTTGAGATCATTACCGACCGAGATCGTCTCCAGCAGCTCGATTTGTCGGTCCTGGACCAGTGACACGATTCGTTTCAGAAAGGTATTACGACAAAGGAGAACCAATGAAAATCAAACTGACCAGCATATACGTGTACGATCAAGACCAGGCTCTGCGCTTTTATACGGACGTACTTGGCTTCGTCAAGAAGGCCGATTTCAGTCAGGGACCATTTCGCTGGTTGACTGTCGCCTCGCCAGAGGAGCCGAGCGGTACTGAGCTGCAGCTGGCGCTGAACAACCCCGCAGCCAAAGCGTACCAGCAGGCCATGTTTCAACAGGGCCAGCCCGCGGCCATGTTCTTCACCGACGACGTCAACGACGACTACCAGCAGATCAAGGCGCGCGGCGCCGAATTCACGATGCCACCCACCGAGGTGACCGGCTCGACCATTGCGATGCTGAACGACACCTGCGGCAACCTGATTCAGCTCACCCAGCTGGCACGTTATTAAGGACGGAAGGGAGAAATAGATGACCGATCGAGAGGTACACGCCGGTTCTTGCCAGCGGGCGCAGGTATTGCAGTCCCGCGGTTAGAAAAATCATTTCAATCAATAAATGAATAGGATGAATCTCCCAATGTCAAAAAAACCTATGTCAAAAAAAGAGTTGTCACTAGGACAGCGTGAAGAACTACTCAGAACGGTGAAAGCGCGTTTTGAGAAAAACATGAACCGGCATAAAGGTATTGAATGGGCCAAAGTACAAGCAAAGCTGGAAGCCAATGCTAAACAACTCTGGTCACTCAATGAAATGGAAAAGACCGGCGGAGAACCGGATGTTGTCGGGTTTGACAAAAAGACGGGCGAATACCTTTTCTATGATTGTTCAGCGGAGAGTCCTAAAGGCCGCAGAAGTGTTTGTTACGACCGTGAAGCGCTGGAGGCAAGAAAGGAACATAAGCCAAAAGATAGCGCTATGGATATGGCAGCGGCCATTGGCATCGAGCTTTTGACGGAAGAACAATATCGAGAGTTGCAGAAACTCGGAGACTTCGATACCAAAACATCGAGTTGGGTGAAAACACCTTCTGAAATCAGAAAACTCGGCGGCGCCCTCTATTGTGATCGCCGTTACGACCATGTCTTCGTTTATCACAACGGTGCGGAGTCTTACTATGGCGCCAGGGCGTTCCGTGGTTTGCTAAGGGTCTAAATTTTGCGGAGACAGTTAGAGGCAAAAGACAGGATGGAAGCGATTGAAGGTATCAAGCGCGGACTCGAAAGCATGAAGAGAAACGCAGGTAAGCCTGAAGAGAAGTTCTTTCAAGAGCTCTTTAGTGAGAAAGGCATCTCAGAGCACGAATGAAACGCTAGACGCTTGTGTTCGAAGAATCGGCTCAGGCTAACGTGCGCGAGTCGTTTGATTGGGGACCTCGACACTGAGGTAAGAACGAGCCAGACATGAGTGAGTGATCTTTTCTTCAACGTCGCCACTATACCGAGGATTCACATATGAAGCGAATGGCCGCGTTAACGTGGGTTGCGGTTTTCTTTTGCAACTCAGTGATTGCGCAGAAGCAAACTCGACCTCGTGTCCTTGGGGTGGCCCACATGGCGCTGTACGTCAGCGATCTGCAAGCCTCACGTACTTTCTACAAGGATCTTCTCGGCTTTGCAGAACCCTATGCTTTGAAGCGCGACGACGGTTCGGGTCGGATTGCTTTCATCAAGATCAATGACGAGCAATACATTGAACTCTTCGCGGAAGCCCCAAAGCAGGACGGTCGTCTTAATCACATCGCCTTTTACACTGACTCCGCATCCGCCATGCGTCAATACCTTGCGTCTCGGGGTGTTAAAGTACCAGCCACAGTTGAAAAGGGCCGCATCGGTAATTCAAACTTCAATATTCTCGACCCAGATGGGCACACGGTGGAGATCGTTCAGTATGAACCTGATAGTTGGACGCTACGCGAGAAAGGCAGATTCGTGCCTGACACTCGTATCTCGACGCATATTGCGCACCTCGGTGTCTTGGTTGGGGCACTCGATCCAGCCATGAACTTCTATGGAGACATTCTTGGATTCGAGGATATCTGGAGAGGTGGTCCATCCAGCGACGTGTTGAGCTGGGTCAACATGCGAGTTCCCGATGGTAAAGACTATCTTGAGTTCATGCTCTACTCCGCGCCGCAGGACGCCGCCCAGTCCGGAGTTAAGAATCATATTTGTTTGATCACTCCAGATATCAAGGCCGCCGTAGCGATGCT
>DATEXA010000150.1:0-7265 GCA_035257465.1 Pyrinomonadaceae bacterium
TGCCGCAGGTTCGTCAACAGCGGTGTCGCTAGTTACTGCAACTTGCTGGGCTTTTGCAATCGTTGTGAAAGAGATGGCAAGCGTTAGAATTCCGATGAGTCGGGACAGATTCATAAATAGTCTTCTTTCTGAAATATTCTCTTCGATCGTTAGGTGCCGAACGGCTGCTGTCATCAACCTGGCGCCGTTAATAGGCAACCCTTGGCAATTCTAGAGGTTGGGTGATTGTGTGGGTAACTGTCAGTATTAACAGGCAGCCGACGATCGTCGGAGGCCAAATGTTCGAGGGTTTTTGGGCTCGGCCGTGTTTTTTTAAGAAAAGATTGAAATGGGCCGACGCCATTACCGCTGAGCCGAGTACGCAGAGAAAGCGCAGAGAAAGCTTCATTCTGCTATTTTGCTGGTCGGCTGCAAGCAGTGAGATGGTTGATAGTCAGGTCGTTACCAATCGCTGATCCACTCCGAAACATTGCCGGCTACAGCGAACAGACTGTACGAGTTGAACTAGGCAAATCGTTCGACTACGGAACCAACGGGATCCCTGCCGCAAGGTCATAGCGAATTGCAGCTCGAATCTTATTCTCGATTTGGAGATACCGCGCGACTTTCTTAGCCGGTATTACATGTCCGAGCTTGACCGCATATGTTTTGCGCAGCGTGATTTCGTCCTGGTCAATAGCAAGAGCTTCACCGGTCAACTGTGTTGCCTGCGCATCAGTAAGTGTCTTGTTGTTGTAAGCGTCCGCGTAAGCCAGAATCGCTTTGCCGAGACGATCGTTGAGAGCTTGAAGCTCCTTTTGATAGTCGTCGTAAAGTGGCCAGAATCCTTTAGCCTCGGCTTCGCTCAGATCCATATTTGCAGCAACCACAAGCTTCTTGTCGGCCTTCACTTTATCCAGCAGGATCTGCATGTTGGTATCTGTCGCCTTGTCTTGCGCGAAGACTGGTGCTGCTGTCAGTGCAACCAAACAAAGAATCGTGATCTTAAGGATTTTCATTTTTGCTATCTCCTGAGCTGGATTGACGATTCGGCGAATTTATACCCGGAGATCAAAGCGGCTGGAACTGTCAAAAGTTACAGCCCCTTTGTTCCTACAAACGAGCCGGGCGAGCGCTATTTAGTCTGGTTTACTTATTTAAGCTGCACTATCTCACCGCACCCTAAAAATGCTGGTCTTGATCGCGAAACTCTGCGTACGATACGGCCCTATACCAATCTCAAATTTGATCCATACGCCACGCCTTTTAGTTATGCGACCCAACAGGAAACTGGTTTTAAGACCCGTGTGGGCATCGGCGTTCCAATTCGCTTGTGCTTCCCCGTCAAGCTGTATCCAGTAAGGCTTATCCTTCAACCTCCACACAAGCAAAGGTGTGATCGTCATGTAATGGAGATCGGGTCGGTCGCCGGCGCCTGCAACTGAAAAATAATCTTGCACTTTGATCAAGAAGAATCCCCGCTTTGGAATAAACCGGACGGGAGCGATTACGGGAGCGACCGTTACCTTCCCTGTTCCCAGCATCCGGCTCGTAGCGGTTGGTAAGAAGACGCCGGACCCTGCCGCCCAAACAAATTTTCCTCTGGGGTAAGGCAGTACGAACGCTTGCGCGTAAATATCCCCTAAGCCTGCACTCGTTCCGTCTCGACGATGCGCTACGACGAATGGAATATCTAAGCGAGTGAGAACTCCACTTTTACCAAGCGGTCGTGGCCGTTCCTTGAAAACAGCACGGTCCACTCGAAAAAGAACAGCGTTGCTCCAAGCTTGTCCCGGAAGGTAGTAGTACTCCTCGCGCAAGCTCCAGATCACGGGTCTCGTGGGATCGGAATCTTCACCCGCAGGTGGTGGAGGAGCGATCGTGGGTGAGCCCGCCTGTGCAACTACCGTCAGGCTCCAGAAGAGAATCACCATCAGTGCTCTTACGAAAGTTTTGTCGAAGGGGGTCGTCATTCAATCGGACTTAAGAACAGAAGGCGATCCGTGGTTCGTTTACGAGTTAAGAAATCGTCTCATTAGACAAAATAAGGGCAATTCAAAGGGTTTGGGTCATTCGCCCACACTTCTTAGAATAGAAGTCTACGTTGGTCAAGAATCCACGTAACTGTCAACTCTGACAGGAACCCAACCTCACCTGTATTAATTGACAGTGGTTGTCGCCTACTCGATATCTCTAAACTTTGAAGAGAAGGTTCCGAGATTGCGCGACTTCGGCACTCTCATAGAAGGAGATCACGATGAGCCAACAAAAACATTCAGGATCTGATGCCGATACCCTTGAGCTTTCGAGCCCACATCTAAAGACGGGCCCGCCTTCCTCACAAGTTAAGGTTGAAATTGCGGGCGCGACTCATTGCGGACACGTTCGACGTAACAACGAAGATCATTACCTCGCGGTCCGCTTTCAACGGTCCCTGGACATCCTGTGCACAAACCTTGAAGAGAGCACCGCCGAACAAAGTTTTGAGGAAATCGGCTACGGTCTGTTAGTCGCGGATGGAATGGGTGGCATGGCCGCCGGAGAAGTTGCCAGCCGAATGGCTCTTTGCAAAATAGTTGAGCTAGTAGTGAACGCTCCTGATTGGATTATGAAGTTCAATAGGCAACAGGACGAAAACAATCTGATGGAACGAATAAGCGAACGGTTTCGTCAGGTAAACGAAGCATTGAGAGATGAAGCTGCACTCGATAGATCGCTGGCGGGTATGGGCACGACGCTGACGGTTGGTGTTAGTCTGGGCTCCATACTTCTAATTGGTCATATTGGCGATTCACGAGCGTACGTGCTGCAAGGTAATGACCTACGTCAGCTGACTTACGACCATAACCTCGCACAGGCATTAGCTGATGCTGGGAACGCGAATCCTGATGATCCCGCCAGACATGTCCTTCATAACGTTCTCACAGCAGCTCTCGGTACATCTTCGAAGCGAACTGATCCGCAGGTGCTGCGTTTTCAACTGTCTCCCGGTGATCAGGTCCTGCTTTGCACTGATGGTCTAACCGAAATGGTATCCGCTGAAACGATTGCTTCCGCTATAAGCGCGGCACCCTCATCGAAAGCAGCATGTGACTCGTTAATTGACCTCGCCCTGACCGCGGGCGGCGCGGACAATGTCACAGTCCTTTTGGCTCGCTACCAGTTTCCTGAAGCTAAGTAGTCCACAGCAGGTTGAGTCAAGTGAGCGAACTTCTTACCAAAGAACCACGCCTAACAAGAACCGCAAGACCCCCGCGCCCATGATGACCCAGAAAGGATTGGGCCGAAAACGAACCAGCACAATACCTGAAGCCAGAGCCAATAAGAGTCCAATCCATGTGTGAATTCCTGTCCTTCCAAATGTGATAGCTGCGGCGATAAGCAAACCTGCCACCGCTGGAGTCACGCCTCGCAAAAACGATTGAACTATCTGGTTGTCTCGAAAGCGCCGTAGACTCGTACCGGCGGCGATAGTCATAAGAAACGAAGGCAAAAAGATGCTGACAGTCGCAACTAGCGCTCCGAGTGTGCCCGCTACGCGATAACCGATGAAAGTAGCCGTGACTAACACGGGTCCAGGAGTGATCTGTCCAAGAGCTGTCGCGTCTGCAAACTCCTGATGTGTTAGCCAGTGATGATTATTAACCGCTTCAGCCTCTATCAATGGGATCATCACAAAGCCGCCGCCGAAAGTGATAGAACCAATCCGCATAAAAACGGCGCAGATAGTAAGCAGCAATCCAAACTTGACCAACAACGGAATCGCGATTCCTAAAGGAGCGGCTGAAAGCATCCGATCTTTTAGTGTTGACGAAACCACGTCTGCTTCGTCCTTTTCGCTCGTTAGATCTTGATCGACTTCTTTCGACGCTCGTTCTGAGGTGAGGGAGCGAAGCAAATATTCGCCCAGTGATTGTTTGCTGCCATCGGCATCGCGCTTGCGCCTCCTGGAACTCAATCGCGAGACAATTCGTCGTCGTCGCCGCGATGATGCCGTCCGCATCTGGCGCCATACCTGTAACGGTTTTTCCGCAAACGAATCTACGAAGACACCAAATAACCCAGCAGCCAGCACTACTTCGATTACGGTTGCTCCAACCGCAACCACAGTCACACAGGCCACCACACCAACAATCCACTGCCAGCGATGTCGCAACGTGTTCTTACTCATGCGCCACGCTGTTACGATGATGAGTGCAACAACCGCAGCGTTGAGTCCGTGGAAGAGTCTTTCAGTGTCTGGCAGATAACGGAGATGGCGATAGAGGATCGCTAGAACGATCATCAGCAACGTAGACGGCAAAATGAATCCGGCCATGGCGACGCCGGCTCCCCGCCAGCCGCGAAGTTTCAAGCCAACGTAAGTCGCGACATTCCCGGCCGATGTCCCCGGTAGACTCTGGGCCAGCGCGAAACCTTCAGCAAACTCAAAGTCGCTAAGCCAGTAGCGCGTCTGAACAGTCAGCGTCCGGATCTGCGCGATAACTGCGAGACCTCCACCAAATCCAACCAAGCCTATTTTTAGAAACGATAAGAAGAGTCCGCCCAGGGTAGCGGTGCGTGAGATCCGTTTTATTTCCTTGCGGCCATAACGAGCGCGCACCCGCATTTTACGTGCGCGTTGTTTAATTCTGTTAACTCTTTGTCCCGACTGCGATGGCACTTTTGATTGAGTCTATCACACGCTTTTGCCGCGCCCGTGAAGTGGGAGTACTCTGCGTATCTAATGCAAAAAGTACTTATCATCGACGACGATCCCACAGCGGCACACCTAATCCAAAAATATCTACAGTTTCCTGAATGCGAAATTGAAGTTGCGGACGGCAATGCTAATGCTTTGCACCAACTGCGCTCGAGCGCATTCGAGATAGTTTTGACGAGTCCCAAGAGCACTATCAAAGAAGACCTCTCACTAATTAACGAGATTGAAGAGATCAGACCGGGTGTCAGGATGATTGTACTGGCGCCAGAGGCAACTCCCGACGATGTAATCGCCGCACTGCGCGCCCGCGTGTTCGCTTGCTTCAGTAGTCCGTTTGATAAAACTGAGGTAGCTGCCATGACTGAGCGCGCGTTACAGGCGGGCGACTGGCGCAGATGCATTGAGGTTCGTTCTGCTCAGCCAAATTGGATTGCCCTTCGGGTTACATGTCAAATATTGACAGCGGAACGTCTCGTACGTTTCACGACGGAATTGAATTCAGCTCTACCGGATCCTGATAGAACGGCACTGCTCACTGCCTTTCGAGAAATCCTTTTGAACGCAATGGAACACGGCGCGGGCTTTGATCCCGAAAAGGTGGTTGACGTGTCGGCCGTTAGAACCGAACGAGCTATCGTCTATCACTTTCGTGACCCTGGTCCCGGCTTCCGACACGAGGAATTACCACACGCAGCTTTGTCCAATCCGCCGGAAAACCCGCTAAGACATATGGAATATCGAATTGCTCAGGGCATGAGACCTGGTGGTTTCGGAGTTCTTCTGGCTCAGCAGCTCGTGGATGAAATGATCTTCAATGAATATGGCAACGAGGTCCTGCTGATCAAACATGTCTCTTGAGACGGGCGAAACGCTGATCGTTAGTAACCGGATTAGTCAGGTGTGCTTATCTTAGAAATGGAATCGAGCCAACCACCTCTGAATCCCGCTCGCAGCAGTCCTGTAACGATTGCCGGACAACGGCGAGTGATGTTCCAGCGCAGGCCTGTCCAGTGGTTTTCAATCATCAGCACGACTGGTCCTTGATCGACACCGAAGTGGTAGGGCGTGACCCAACATCGTCGGTTAGCGAGACGTTATGGCTCGACAATGTAGCCACCTCGAGTGCAGCCGCTCACTCGACATCATTTTTTACCACTCATCGTCGAGCCGCTTTCGCCAATACTCGCGCCGCTTTTCATAGATGTCTTGCTGCGCCTTGGCGTCCTTATCGACAATGTCGTCTGCGTCATCTTCGTCGTCCGCGGCGTTTTTGGAGTCTTTGCTGTCTTTGGCATCCGCGTCGTCTTTATCGTCTCCGGTTTGACGATCGAGATACTCTTGTCGGCGATCGAGCCGACGCTCAATGCGCCTGGACCAGTATTCCTCTTCATCGTCAACCTGGGCTTTTGTGGAAACACGCACGCGGGCCACGATTGGAATCGCGATTCCTGCCACGGCAATGATCAGAACAATGCGCCACAACGACAATTGTTTCTTAATGAATTTCATTTAGGCCCTCCTTTATTTGATCGGTTTGATCGATCTGAAAAAGGCCTCGATGTTCGACTTTTCGGCCTTCAGCCCTTCGGCGTCGGTCATGCATACTGCGATACCGACCCTGCCGGATCCGGTTTCGAAGAGAACCACCTGGGCATCGAACACCTGCGACTTTCCGTCCTGCATTTTCATTGTTCCGGTGTGCTGCGAGAACTTAGCTTTCATTCCATTGACCTCACCGATGTACGCCGGTTTCGTTTCCTTCGCATCGGTGATCAGCGTTCTTGCTGTGGCCTGGACATATTTATAGGCTTGGTCAACTGTCTTCACATCTTTGACGACCCAAACCCCGAACCAAACTAATCCGTTCGGTGCGGTGCCGGAGATGCGCTTGGAAGCCGGATTTCTCGGGTTTGGTCTTGACTCAAACTTCCATCCGTCCGGCATGCGCACCGTGAACAGCGGAGTATCGTTGAGGCTGTAAGCAACCGTCTGGCTAGTTGCCGGCCGCACCGCGAGCAAACAAAACACCAGAATAAATAGAAACTTCATCTTCATCGTTGTCCTCCTTTTGCGTTTCTGCTTTGTTACGCTGAGTTGTCAGGTGACTATCGTGGAGTCGGAGACTCCGCTGTCGCATCGCGTGACGAAACAGATCTCCATTGTCATGAAATCATCTTTGCTAAGCGGAGCGGTTAAAACTCCTAACGCGGGGCTGAGGTTAAGGAGCCAAAAGACTAATGGATGTCAAAATGCAGGAACGATATGATCGTTATGATTCGACCGATCTCTGGTTTCAACAGGAGAAGATTCAAATCGTTGATTTGCTTTTATGAGCCGCCACTATACTCCCGGCAACCTGCTTTTTCAACGAATCGCTTCTGTACTGCGAGCAACGTTTGCTATGCGCTGATCGATCTACCGCTGAGATCCGGGGGTGGGGATAACGTAGCAGTAGTTCTGGCCCGCAACGCGATTGCATTGCGGGCCAGCTTTTCATTTCTTCAAATAGACGATCTCAACGGACGACCGGCGCTGCGGCTGCTACCGGAAGCAGAGCAAAAACTTTTTTGAAGCCCACCCAGCC
>DATEXA010000151.1:0-28208 GCA_035257465.1 Pyrinomonadaceae bacterium
GCCAATGTCCGATATGCTTTAGCTTGTCGGCCAATGTATTTGGAAGAAGAGTCAGAACCGACAAGCTAATAAAGCATATCGGACATTGGCGCCTTTTCCACTTCACACCTTTGCCGTTATAATGTCCGCACTTGTTATCAGTCCTGCGACATTGCAAACCTTTCAGTCCCTCCGACAATCAAATTGTCAGTCGACAAACGTGTAAAGAGAGCTGAGATATGCCGTATCTGAAGCCTGAACGACCGGAAAAGGTCAGTGCGCCGTCGTTGCTTTCGAGTAAAAAAAGAGGCGAGCGACTGGTTTGTCTAACCGCTTACGATTATCCGACCGCGCGCATCGTGGATGAAGCTGGTATCGATGTGATCCTGGTCGGTGACAGCCTGGGAAATGTCGTTTTGGGGTATGGCAACACAGTTCCCGTCACACTCGAGGAAATCTTGATTCACCTTAAAGCAGTGCGACGTGCTGTTCAGCGAGCATTGCTTGTAGCCGACATGCCGTACGGCACATTTCACACCGGCGATGACGACGCAGTGAGGAATGCGCTGCGACTTGTGAAAGAAGGCGGTGCTGAAGCGATCAAACTCGAGGGTGGACACAAGCGCGTTCATTTAGTGAAGAGACTCGTTGACGAAGAGATCAGCGTCATGGGTCACATTGGTCTGACGCCACAGTCGATCAATCAACTTGGCGCATATCGTGTACAGGGAAAGACGGCAACCGCCGCGCGACAGTTAATCGACGACGCAAAAGCGCTCGAAGATGCCGGAGCATTCGCCATCGTCCTTGAAGTTGTGCCGCGCGAGATTGCACAACTAATCACCGAGACCGTCAGTATTCCAACCATCGGCATTGGTGCGGGTGTTCACTGCGACATTCAAGTTCTTGTGATACACGATATGCTTGGACTTTCTTTCGGGAAACAGGCACGCTTCGTCAGGCCTTACGCTAATCTCCGCGAAGTGATGACCGATGCTATTACCAGATACGCCGACGATGTTCGTAACGGCACTTACCCCTCAGAAGCTGAATCTTATGCCCTTCCTGCTGAGGCAGCAGATGAGTTGAACATCGAAGCCCCCTCAAGGGACTTAAACACCGAGAAGTCCTAACCCAACCCCAAAACTTATGGAGATAATCAACCGCCGTCAGCGCATGAGTTCCGTCGCGCGCAAAATTCGCCGCGAAGACAGAACTATCGGACTGGTGCCAACGATGGGTGCTTTGCATGAGGGTCACCTGAGTTTGGTTCGGGAAGCACGACGAATGTGCGACGTTGTTGTAGTCTCGATCTTCGTCAATCCTGCTCAATTTGGACCTGGCGAAGACTACGAAAAGTATCCTCGCGATCTGACAAACGACACCAAGTTACTGACCGATTACAACGTCGACTACATCTTTGCGCCGACTGCCGACGAAATGTATCCGAAAGGTTTTGCAACTTACGTAACGGTGGAAGGTCTCTCCGAACAACTTGAGGGCTCATCCCGGCCTGGACATTTCCGTGGAGTTGCGACAGTTGTAACTATTCTCCTCAACACAGTCCGACCCGACTTTGCTTTCTTCGGTCAAAAGGATGCGCAGCAATCACTGATTATTCGGCGTCTCGTTAAAGACCTCGCATTTGATACAGAGATGGTGATTTTGCCGACGGTGCGTGAAGATTCCGGCCTCGCAATATCATCTCGCAATCTCTATCTGACGCCAGACGACCAAACCTCCGCATCTGTGATTCATAAAGCATTGGCTCGAGCGAAGACGGCATACAAAGATGGAGAGCGAAGTGCCGCTCGGTTGGAAATACTTGTTCGCTCTACGATAGAACTCGAACCGCGGGCACGAGTTGACTATGTAACTGTGGTCGACGCTGAAACATTGGGGCACATCGACAAGCTTGATGAACGCCCGATAATGATCGGTGTGGCCGTGTTCATCGGAAAGACGCGGCTAATCGATAACACCATTCTCAATAGAGCCACCAAGAAACAGACAGGTACGCTGAAGGCGTAGTTGTTGGAATATCAGCGAAGCGATTGCAAACTGAGAGCTGGCTAATGGCTCTCCTAGGTACAGTCGCTTCGCTCTTGTTGTAAGTGTGGCTTTGCTTAAACGGTGCTTCAGGCTCCGAATCGGCTATGCCGCCTGATGTGAGGCGTGGCTTTGCGCCGTCACGAGCCCTTTATAAGATTCTGGGCTATGCCCCGGTGATAGTTTGTGTGCAATAAGATGAAACCCGAACCCACTGGGGCGTAGCCCAAACCCAATGCACTACGTCGTTCGGCGGGGCAAAGCCACGCCTCACATCAGGTGGCATAGCCGGTAGCAGCCACAACGTACTTTGCATGCAAAACCTTCTGTAAGGAATTTTCTTCCCTTGTTGACTCGTCTTTGTTTAGCACACGGTTCGCGGGCATAATCTTAACTAGCGAATGAAACAAAAAGCCCATATCACTTTCACTCTTAACGGCGAACAAACTGAAGTCGCTTTTGCACCGCACAAAACTCTGCTCGAAGTCCTGCGTGAGGATCTCAACCTGACCGGAACGAAGCACGGCTGCGAGTTAGGTGAGTGCGGAACTTGTGCACTGCTGGTCGATGGTCGCTCGATTCTTTCGTGCCTGATGCTCGGCCTCGAGGCTGAAGGACGTGAAGTAAAGACGATTGAAGGCATGGCAGAAGGCGCCGAGCTTCATCCGTTGCAAGAAACGTTTGCTGACCTGGGTGCCGCACAGTGCGGTTACTGTTCGCCGGGTTTTCTGCTGGTAGCTGAAGAGTTGTTGAAGAAAAACCCAAAGCCGACTCGTCCGGAGATACAGGAAGCATTATCAGGAAATTTGTGCCGGTGTACTGGTTACATCAAGATCTATGAAGCGGTTGAATTGGCAGCGGCGAGAATGAGAGGTGAAGCGTACGAACTGCCAAGGGAAAGTGTGTACGGACTCGATTAACGCATGAGCAAACGTCACCAAAACGGAGAACCACTCAACGTCGTCGGCAAGCCTTTCCGCAAAGTTGATGCGCGTGCGAAGTGTGTTGGTCAAACAAAATTCGCCGACGACATTGTTCTCCCACGTATGCTGTACTGCAAAATCCTCCGCAGTCATTTTCCGCACGCCGTTATCAAGAACATCGACGCTTCAAAAGCACTTGCCTTGCCAGGTGTCTTTGCTGTTATCACCGGAAAGGACCTGCCAATTTCATACGGCATCCTGCCTGTAAGCCAGGACGAACACGCTCTTTGTATCGACAAGGTTCGTTTCATTGGTGATCCCGTCGCTGCGGTTGCAGCTATTGATGAGGACGTCGCTTTCGATGCAATGAACTTGATCGAAGTTGATTACGAACCACTCAACACCATTTCTTCGATCGAAGAGGCGGTGATGATCGAAGAGCCGAGAATTCACACCTACGGCGACGTCGGTAATATCCATAAAAAAGTGTCGCTCGAATTCGGAGATGTCGAAGAAGGATTTGCTGAAGCCGATTTGATTCGCGAGGACATCTTCTTTTATGAAGGCAACACGCACCTGCCAATGGAACAACACGCAGCAGTTGCCCATTTCGATTCCGACAAGAAGATCACGCTTTGGAGTTCAACCCAGACACCGCATTACGTTCATCGCGCACTCGCAAAAGTCCTGGAGATGCCGGCCAGTCACATCCGTGTGATTGCGACTCCAAACGGCGGTGGCTTTGGCGGCAAGAGCGATCCATTCAATCACGAAGTCGTTGTTTGCAAGCTCGCGATGGTTACTGGACGGCCAGTGAAGGTGACGCTGACGCGCGAGGAAGTCTTCTACTGTCATCGCGGGCGTCACCCGGTACTAATGCAAGTCAAAACCGGAGTGAAGAAAGACGGCGCAATCACAGGGATGCACTTTCAATCGTTCCTGGATGGGGGCGCTTACGGGAGCTATGGCGTCGCCAGTACGTTCTACACCGGCGCCCTGCAGACGGTCACTTACAACGTCCCGCGCTACAAGTTCGAGGGACTGCGCGCGTTTACAAACAAACCGCCATGCGGACCAAAGCGAGGGCACGGAACGCCACAACCTAGATTCGCTTTGGAAGTTCAGCTCGACAAGATCGCCGAACAATTGAAGCTCGATCCTGCTGACATTCGCCGAAATCATCTCGTCGAACCAAATTCAATAACCGCAAACTATCTTCGTATCGGCAGCATGGGCTTGGGCAAGTGTATCGATAAGGTTGTCGACGGTTCTGATTGGAAAAATAGATTCTCGCAGTGGGATCAGAACAATCGAAAGCTGCCTTACGGAAAGGGCATCGGCATCGCGTGTAGTTCGTACATTTGCGGCGCGGGTCTGCCAATATACTGGAACAACATGCCACAGTCGGGTGTGCAGTTACGTCTGGATCGCCAGGGCGGCGTTTGCGTGATGTGCGGTTCTACCGATATCGGCCAGGGCTCTGACTCGATTCTCGCCTACATCGTGGCCGAAGTACTTGGGATAGATCCTTTTGATATTCGTGTGATTACCGCTGACACGGATTTAACTCCAGTCGATCTCGGTAGCTATTCAAGTCGTGTCACATTGATGACGGGTAACGCTGCCATTCAAGCCGCGGAAAGAGCTCGCGAGTTGTTGGTGATGGCAGTCGCTGAAAAGCTCGGAGTCCCGATCGAGAATCTCTCACTTGCCGAGCGCCGTGTGTTCGATGTTGAGAATCCCGAAGTTGGCGTTTCGTTCGCTGCAGCGGTGGTACTGGCAGAATCCAAGTTTGGAACCATCGGCACGGTCGGCTCTTATTCACCGCCGCGCTCGCCTGGCAAGTACAAAGGTTCTGGTGTTGGGCCTTCACCCGCCTACAGTTATTCCGCTGCCGTTGCTGAAGTAGACGTAGATCCGGATACGGGAATCGTGGTTGTCGAACGTGTGTGGATTGCGCACGACATTGGAAAGTCGATCAATCCGATGCTCGTGATGGGACAGGTTGAAGGCAGTGTCTACATGGGTCTCGGCGAAGTGTTGATGGAAGAGATGACTTATCGCGCAAATCGAAATGTCGTGCATAAGTTTCCATCCATGCTCGAATACAAAAGCCCAACGACGTTGGAGATGTGCGACGTTAAGACTTATCTGATTGAAGATCCCGATCCGAATGGCCCGTACGGCGCAAAGGAAGTTGGGCAAGGTCCACTCTTGCCGGTGCCGCCTGCGGTTGCAAACGCGGTTTACGACGCAGTAGGAGTGCGCATTGATGAAGTGCCGATCACACCGGAGAAAGTTCTCAAAGCGTTGCGTGAGAAAGCCCGAGGTCGTGATGGACGGTATGGTCCTGATTCAGTGCCGACTGTTGAATGGCCTGAGCCATTGAGAGTGCTGACACCGAGCGAGGGTGGAGATGGAAAAGAGATGCCGCGAGTTGCAGTGCATTCGTAAGCGACAATTTGAACTCCGGTGCGTTGAATTCGTTAAGAAGTATAAAGTGAAAGCCGCCTGGCTTTCGATTACCTCACCTAAAAGAAAGGAAGGCAACGATGAGTGAAGACAAAACAGCGGAGACTAAAGATCCAAGGTCATTTGAAGAGCGGGTATTTGCCAGATTTGATGTTGTGGAGGGCAGGCTTAGCAACGTGGAGATAAGAATCGGAAAACTGGAAGATCGGCAATACGACACCAAGCCAATTTGGGAGCAGGCGTTGGCGGCGATTGCTGAGAACAATCAGCGAATACGGGAAGCGTTTGACGAGATTGCTGTGACAAATCAGCGAATGCGAGAAGGGTTTGATGAGACCAATCAGCGAATGCGGGAGGGGTTTGACGAGATTAGGGCTCAACTTGGTGTGATCGTTGCCAGGCTGGATGCGATGGACGATAAGTTCAAAGCTATTGATGAAAGATTCAACTCACTGGATAAGGATCTTGACCATAACTTCCGCGGTGTTGAGCGCAAGATTGACGTGCTCAACCGAAACATTCTCGAATTGCGTGCCGATCAACGCTACGTCGACAGCCGCCTTGAGAAAATCGAATCGCAGGCAAAACCATCTTGAGCAACAGTGAAGACGATCTCAAATCTCAGATCTCAGAGTTCAAAATAAAGTTGACGTTTGAAAATCTGAAATCTGAGATCTGCAATCTTAAATCGTTATGATGCGCCTTCCCAAATTTGAATACCGCACTCCGCCAACCATCGCGGAGGCGGTGAAGATCATGGCCGACACCGGGCCAACAGGTCAGTTCGTCGCCGGAGGTACCGATCTGTATCCAAACATGAAAAGGCGCCAGCAGATGCCAAAGACGGTGATCTCTGTGATGCGGCTTCATGAAATGAACCAGATCACGGGGACTGGGAGTCAAGGTTTGCGAATAGGCGCCTCAGTCACGCTTACAGACATCTGCGACAACGCAATCATCAATCATGACTATCCCGTTATCACACAAGCTGCCCGCACAATCTCGACGCCGCTCTTACGTAACATGGGAACGATCGGCGGCAACCTCTTGCTCGACACTCGATGCAACTATTACGACCAGAATTATGAGTGGCGCAAAGGCATCAATTTCTGTTTAAAAAAGGACGGAGACGTTTGTTGGGTGGCTCCGGGAAGTTCCAAGTGTTGGGCAGTGCAGTCGTCCGACCTTGTTCCGGTGATGGTTGCGATCGGTGCGAAGTTGCGATTTGCCTCGACACTTGGCGAGCGCGTTGTCGATGCAGCCGGTCTCTATAACGATGACGGAATTGAATACCTGCACAAGCGCCCCGATGAGTTGCTCGTTAGTATCGAACTGCCGACAACAAATGGTTGGCGAGCTTCTTATCAAAAACTTAGGCGGCGTGGTGCATTCGACTTTCCCGTTCTCGGCGTCGCTGCATACGTCAAACAGGAACGCGGCGTGGTGAGTGATGCGAAGGTCGTGTTGGGTGGAATCGCACCCTCGCCGGTTGATATCAAAGAAGCCGCAGCGGCATTGATTGGCAAACCACTCGACAGCGATCAGATTCAAGCTGCCGCTGAGGCTGCCTACATCAAAGCCAGACCATTGGACAACACCGACTTTGTCTATCAATGGCGCAAACAGATGGCCCGCCAGTTCACACTTCGCGCGTTGAAAGAACTTGCCGATTGAGCAGGCCGCGTGCATGAAAGACGTAGCTGCAATTCTTCTCGCCGCCGGGCAGTCGCGTCGCATGGGCGCGTTCAAGCCACTGCTTCCATTCGGTAAACAAACCGTCATTGAATCTTGCATCAACTATCTCACCGCAGGAGGTGCGGACTCTGTCGTTGTAGTCCTCGGTCATCGAGCCGATGACATTCGAAGAAAGCTCGGACACCTCGAGATCAGTTTTGCAATCAATCCAAACCCGGCAAGCGAAATGACTGCTTCGATCGCAGCCGGCGTTCGTGTACTCCCCGAATCGACTCGCGCGATCCTGATCGCTCCCGTTGACTATCCGGCGATTCCCGCAACCGTGGTTTCACTTTTGATCGCCGAATGGTCTAACGGTTTTCGTTTAGTCAAACCTACTACGGCAGGTCATGGCGGGCATCCTGTACTTATCGACGCGACGTTACGTGACGAGCTTTTAGATCTCGATCCAACTATCGGCCTCAAGGGTCTTTTCGACCGGTATCAAACTGAGGTCAAACGGGTCGAAGTTACCTCCCCTTTCATTGCCCGCGACATCGATACATGGGATGATTACCACACACTGTATAGTGAAATCTTCGGAAAAGCAGCCCCTGACCCTGACAAAGAACCTTCCAACGAAAACACTGAGGGGCTCATCTAAACCACTGTCGGCAGTCGAATTCAGGCTCCGATAAAGGAGACGAGATGCTTCTCAGCATGCGCAAACGCCTGGTGGCAGGATCAATGACTGCAGTACTTACTTGCCTGGCACTGGGAAGGCCAACCATTGAAACTGGTCCAGTAGAGTTTTCACTTCGGTCTGTCGACGGGCAAACAGTTTCATCCCAGAGCCTGCACGGAGAAGTTGTGGTCCTCGCCTTCGGCGCTTCATGGTTGCCGTTGTCAAAAACACAGTTGCAGGGTGTTCGTAAACTCGCAGATGAATACAGCAATCGCGGTGTGGTCGTTTACTGGGTGAGCACCGAGTCAGAAGATCCCAAATCAAAAAACTACGCAACCGATGATCAGTTGCGTGCGTTTGCACAGAAGTACGGATTGAAGGTTACTGTGCTTCGGGATCCCGATGGCGCTGTCTCAAAGAAACTGGGAGTCGACCAGTTACCGTCCATCGTCATCATCGACAAGCAGGGCAACGTGGTGGGTGCACCAATTGGCGGATTGGATCCCAGTGGAAACCTTGCAAGCCAACTCGCCTCGACCCTCGATCGGATTCTCTAGACGAAGTTTTATTGAGTGTGCAGAAAGAGCGGTCTGAAAAGGCGGCTCTTTTGTTTTTTGTGAAACAGATGAAGCCTTCGCCAATGCCGCAATCCTGCCCTCAGCAACGCTAGCTACTCGGCAAAAAATCAATTGAGACTATGTCCGAGATTTACTATTCATCGCTCTCCGATTAACCTCTCAAGCAGGATGCAATTCACGACGATCAATCCTGAATCGTTAGGTGCGCCAAGTGGATACGCGAATGGGTTGTTGGCGACGTCCACCGGCAAGTTACTTTTTATTGCGGGTCAGATAGCCTGGGACCAAAACCATCACATCGTTGGTCAGGACTTTGTCGAGCAATTTGATCGAGCGCTGGCGAACGTCCTTGCTGTTGTGACGGCTGCCGGAGGGACCGCGACCAACATCGGTCGACTTGTGATCTACGTCACGACTAAAAGCGAATATCAACAACGGATCAGCGCAGTTGGAGAACGGTATCGAAAACATATGGGCAAACATTTTCCAGCGATGGTCCTGGTCGAGGTCAAGAGTCTTCTAGACGACGATGCAAAAGTAGAGATTGAAGGAATCGCAGTTTTGTAATCGATGTCCGATAAGCCTTAGCTTGTCGGAACTGCTGCAGAAACCAGAGAGTTTCCGACAAGCTGAAGCTTATCGGACATCAAGCTATGAAAACTCCCAACAGCTTTCTTCTGGATCAAGATGCTTCAGGCATTCTCACGATCACACTCAACCGTCCAGACCGTTTGAACGCCCTGACCTTCGAAGTCTATCGTGAACTTACTGACACGTTCGCGACGTTGCGCCAGGAGAAGGGTGTTCGTGTTGTCGTGATCACTGGATCAGGACGGGGCTTCTGTTCAGGTGGGGATGTTCACGACATCATTGGTGAACTGTTCAAGCGAGACATGGAGGGGCTGCTCGACTTCACGCGTCTGACTTGTGAACTCGTCCGGAATATTCGTCAGGCGCCACAACCAGTAATTTCAAGTTTGAATGGAACTACGGCAGGAGCCGGCGCGTGCATCGCACTTGCATCAGACATCCGCATTGCAAGTGAAGCAGCAAAGATCGCTTTTCTATTCGTGAAGGTAGGCTTGTCAGGTGCCGACATGGGCGCTGCTTATCTACTGCCTCGAGTAGTCGGATTCGCCAAAGCCACTGAACTTTTGTACACGGGTGATTTCATAACGGCAGCTGAAGCCGAGCGAATCGGGCTCTACAACAAAGTAGTTCCGAGCGATCAACTATCTCAGACGACGCGAGAGTTTGCTGAACGTCTCGCGCGTGGCCCAGCTTTCGCGCTTGGCAAAACTAAAGAGATGTTGAATCGGGAATTCGACATGACATTGGACACAGCCCTGGAAGCTGAAGCACAGGCACAGGCGATCTGCATGCAACATCCTGATTATCGCGAGGCGTACGAGGCTTTTGTTGCCAAGAGACCAGCTAAATTTGAGTGAAGGGCCGGGTCTTTGGACTTTGATCTCTGGCCTTCAAGCCTGTAGAACCTGGAGCAAAGACCGAAGTCCAAATACCCAAGCCCAGGACCATAAAACATGGACACTCTTATCACCAAACTTCCCTTCTTCACTCCCGATCATCGAAATCTCGCACAGGACTTACTAGAGTTTGTACAGTCAGAGATTGAACCGTCGGCCAGTGAAGAAGGCGACGTCGAAAAACAGACACGCCACTTCGTCGAGGTGTTGGCCCGCGCTGGTGTTTTAGAACATGCCGTTGCAAGCGAAACCGAACTTGATGTCCGAGCACTATGCCTGATTCGTGAAGTACTGGCTTATTCGTCATCATTGGCCGACCTCGCGTTTGTAATGCAGGGTCTTGGTACCTATGCAATCAGCAAGTCTGCACCAGAGCACATCCGCGACTTCTGGCTCTCACGCGCTGTCGCGGGAAAAGCAATTGCAGCTTTTGCCTTAACGGAACCAGAAGCGGGTTCCGACATTGCCGCCATTCAAACCAGTGCAAGGATTGATGGCGACGCTTACGTTATCAATGGACGCAAGCGATTCATCTCGAATGCAGGAATCGCCGACTTCTACACAGTGTTCGCACGCACGGGAACTCGAGATGGTGGTCGTGCAGAGTTGTCTGCCTTTGTCGTCAGCGCAAAGATGCCGGGATTCAGTGTAGTCGAACGCACTCAGTTGATGGCGCCGCATCCGATCGGTGAAATTCAATTCGACAACTGCCGCGTACCTGCTGAGGACAGGATAGGTAACGAAGGTGATGGATTTCGCCTGGCGATGGAAACTCTTGATACGTTTCGCGCGAGTGTGGGAGCAGCAGCGTGCGGCATGGCGATGCGTGCGCTCGATGAATCCGTTCGTTATGCAACGTCCAGAAAACAGTTTGGTCGACTACTAGCGGAGCACCAACTGATTCAGGAAAAGCTCGCCAACATGGTGACTGAACTCGACGCCGCACGGCTGCTCGTCTACAGCGCTGCCTATCTGAAGGACACAGGTTCTTCAAGAGTGACTCGAGAAGCAAGTCAGGCGAAGTTCTATGCGAGTGAAGCAGCTGGACGAATTATCGACAGCGCAGTTCAGATTCACGGCGCCGCAGGGCTGGTTCGTGGCAGTGTTGTAGAACGACTTTATCGTGATGTTCGTGCGCTAAGGATTTATGAAGGAACTTCTGAGATTCAAAAGATTGTGATTGCCAGCCAACTGCTGAAGGAAGAGTAGAAACAATCTCGGAGACTACCTCAACAAAAGTAGCAATGAACATCAACATCATCGGCGGCGGGCCAGCGGGGTTGTACTTCGCGATCCTCATGAAAAAATCCAATGCCGATCATCAAATCAAAGTCTACGAGCGGAATGGTCCCGACGACACCTTTGGATGGGGAGTTGTCTTCTCTGGAAAGACTCTCGCCAATCTGCGAGCTGCAGACGAAGAGTCACACGCTGCAATCACGAGGCACTTTGAAGCGTGGGATAACGTTGATGTCGTTCATGGCAGTGAAAAGATTTCGATACATGGAAACAGCTTCTCCGGAATCGCGCGACTGCAACTCCTAAAGATCTTGCAACACCGCGCCGAGCAACTCGGCGTTGAGATCCAATTCCATTCAGAGATTGTTGATTTTGAAGCACTGCGGAACGAAAGCAATCTCATGGTGGCTGCAGATGGAGTGAACAGTGGGGTACGAACTCGTTACGCCTCGGTGCTACAACCAAAACTCGACGTGCGATCGCATCGTTACATCTGGTACGGCACCAATCAACTCTTTCATGGGTTAACGTTGACCTTTCGCGAAAATGAATCCGGAGTGTTCGCCGCTCACTCGTATAAATTCAATCAGTCGACGAGTACGTTTATTGTGGAATGCGATCCGGAAACATGGGAACGAGCTCAATTCGCCCCAAAGTCAGACGAGGAAACGCGTAATTACCTGACTGCTGTGTTTGAACGAGATCTGGGCGGACATCAACTGTTATCGAATAACTCGAAGTGGATCAATTTTGTACTCGTCAAAAATGCGAATTGGTTTTTTGAGAACCTGGTGTTGCTAGGTGATGCACTCCATACAGCCCATTTCTCGATTGGTTCGGGAACAAAGCTCGCGATGGAAGACGCTATCGCACTCGCAGAATGTTTTCGAGCGAGAGATGACATCACACGAGCACTCGCCGAATTTACGGCCGTGCGACGAACAGTAATTGAAGATTATCAGGCGGCGGCATACCAGAGCATGGTCTGGTTTGAGAACGCAGCAAAGTATGTGTGTCTCAACCCGATCGACCTGGCGTTTAGTGTGATGACCAGAAGTGGTCGCGTTAGTTATGAAGATTTAAAGCAGCGAGATCCGATTTTTATTGCCAAGTATGACCAGCGGCACGAGCAAAGCTGAGAACTTCCGAATAAGATTCCGTAACCTGGTAGTCGTCGGAGACAGGCGAGGACGCCTGCGCTGCAAGCAAGCAGCCTGAATAGAAGGAAACCGCTACAGTTTCCATCCTGGTGGCTCTAATCGCCGACGGCCATCGTCGACGGTCGCAATTCCCGGCTCGTCAAGTTCAACGCGGTCCCATAGTTTGCAGGTTACAGGGCGATGTGCCTGATCGAGTGCTTCACAGTAGTTCGTGTAAGTACAACGCCGCACTTTGCTCCCACGTCCCAGTTTCACTTTCACAAACCAATCAGGATCAGCCAATGCCTGGCGCGCCATGCCGACGATATCCGCAAGACCCAACTTAAGAATCTCTTCCGCTTGCTCAAAGGTGCTTATCCCACCGGTCGCGACGATAGGGGTACTGAATCCCGCATCGTTTACTCTTTGCTTTATGACTGCGACCAGTGGAACGGACCTTCCAAAAGGTCCGCGCTCATCCGACAACACCGTCGGCATGCATTCGTAACCACTGCGGCCCGTGTACGGGTAAACCGCCTGACCGACTTTGGGCTGATGCGCATCTTCAAACTTGCCGCCCTTCGAAAGTGACAGAAAATCAAATCCAGCTCTGGCGAACTCGACTGCATAGAAAGCCGCATCGTCGACTCGGCTACCACCCTCGATAACCTCATCAGCAAGGAAACGCACACCCACCACGTAATCTTCGCCGACACGTTCACGTACTGCACGATAAACTTCCAACGGCAAGCGCAATCGATTTTCTAGTGAGCCTCCATAGCCGTCGCTACGATCATTTTGCGCACTCAGAAATCCAGCCATCGTGTAAGCGTGCGCATAGTGAAGCTCTACACCATCAAACCCGGCAACTCGTGCTCGCTCAGCAGCCGCCGCAAAAAAAGATGGCAACTCCTGAGGTAATTGTTTGATGTGTGGCAGGTGGGTATCGGTAACACGCTCACGATAACCAAAGCGCAGGGCCTCAAGTTCTCTTTCATTCAGCACATTGTCCAGGACTTCGTCGGTCAATGTTTTCAAAGCAGAGCGCACATCACCGTCAGATGCATCAAGCCACAGGTCGTTGCTGGTGGCCTTGGCTAATCGTTCTCGGTGTGGAGTTCTGATTTGTAGAAAGCGATCAAAGTACTTCTCTTTTTCAGGTCGCCGTTTGACGAAAAGGAAATCGATAATCTGGATGAAGAGTAGCGTCTCGCCGTCGCTCGCTTCTTTCACAACGTCTACAAGTTGCCGCAAACCAGGGAGGAAGCGGTCATCTCCGATTCGAAGCAGCGGACCACTCGGAATATCTCGTACGCCGGTAGCCTCGACAACCAAAACAGCCGGTCGACCCTGCGCAAAGCGCCGGTACCATTCGAGGTTTTGTTTAGTGACAAAACCATCGTCAGTTGCTCGCCAGGGAACCATCGCGGGTACCCACGTTCGAGAACGCGCGGTTAGCTGTCCGATATTGATCGGTTTGTAAAGAAGCGATTTCGCTGCCTCATCCTCGGTAGGCCAAACTGTTTGCGGTATTTGATGTCGTATTGGATTGGCAAACTTCCACATAGCGTAGGAGATCACTTTAACACGGCGTCGTAGGAAACATCGTGGAGGGTTTGCGCAAAGGGTAAAGGGACACGGCTTTAAACTACTGCACTCCGTAGATTGCAGAGAAGTTTCCATTTTAGGACACTTTTCTTCCCGTGTTCAGCATCGGTCCTGCATGTTAAAGTAAGTGCGAGAGCAGAGTACTTTGGGAGGAATTTTCTGTTTGACTGATGAACTGCTGCAATGGCGACGTGACTTTCCCATCCTCGAAAAAACCGTCTATCTAATCTCGCACAGCCTCGGCGCGATGCCGAAACGTACTTACGAACGCCTCAATGAGTACGCCGACATCTGGGCCACTCGCGGCGTACGCGCGTGGGCCGAGGGTTGGTGGGACATGCCCGTCACGATTGGTGATGAGATTGCAAAAATCATTGGCGCCGATCCCGGTTCCATCGTCATGCATCAAAACGTTTCCATTTGTGAGTCGCTCATACTGTCCTGCCTGCAACCGACTCCAAAGCGGAACAAGATCGTCTATTCGGAATTGAATTTTCCTTCCGTGATGTATGTCTACGAAGCTCACGCTCGCGATGGCAGCTTGCGGATTGAAACGGTAAAGTCCGACGATGGAATCACAGTGCCTCTTGAGCGAATGCTGGCAGCGATCGACGAAAACACCTTGCTCGTACCTTTCTCGCACGTGCTATTCAAGAGCGCTTTCCTGCAGGATGCAAAGGCCATAATCGACCGGGCACACGAAGTCGGAGCAATGGTTGTATTGGACACATACCAGTCAGCAGGTACAGTTCCTTTCAGTGTAAAAGAACTCGACGCAGACTTCGCAACAGGAGGCTCTGTGAAGTGGCTTTGCGGAGGTCCAGGCGCCGGATACCTTTACGTGAGACCGGACCTGCACCAAAAACTGGAACCCAAAACAACGGGATGGATGGCCCACGAACAACCATTCGCGTTTGATACAGAACTTCGATATGCGCCGGACATCACTAGATTCCTCCATGGGTCACCCGCCATCCCGGCTCTCTATGCTGCCGCATCTGGCTACGAGATCATTAACGAAATCGGAGTAGAAAAAATACGGCAGAAGAATATTCGTCAAACGGAGTACCTGATTCAGCTTGCAGAAGAAGCAGGGTTTCATGTGACGAGTCCTGGAGATTCGACGAAGCGAGGAGGCACCATTACCGTGGCGCACGAAAATGCTTCGGCGATCGCAAAGGAACTCGTACGCAGGGAATTCATTATCGACTACCGTCCCGGTGCTGGTGTTCGGATTTCTCCCCATTTCTACACAAGCGATGAGGAACTTGAACTTGTAATTGCAGAAATGAAAAAGATCTCAGAAACAAAAGCGTACGAGGCGCACGAGACAGTTGGAGCCACATTCTAGAAATAAGGTCTTGGGTCTTAGGCCTTAGATCGTGTGCTGAAATCCAAGAATAGATGTCAAATAAATACGGCGAGAAGCCACCGCTTTCATACAACAAGTATCTACGCGTTCAAGATCTAATCAATCTGCAAGACTGTCTGTCAGATCCCATACACCACGACGAACTACTCTTCATAACGGTACATCAGGCTTATGAACTGTGGTTCAAACAGATTCTGCATGAACTTGACGCTGCAATTGTGTTGTTAGGCGAGGACCGTTTAATAGCAGCCACGCGGGCGATCCGAAGAATTGTAGAGATCGAGAAGCTCCTGGTGAATCAAATTCATATTCTTGAGAGTATGACTCCAATCAGCTTCCTGGCTTTCAGAGATGAATTGAATCCGGCTAGCGGTTTTCAGTCAATGCAGTTTAGAGAAATTGAGTTATCGTCTGGCCTAAAGGATCCGCAAATCCTACAAGAGTTTGCTAATGATAGTTTCGCCCATGAACGACTTAAACTAAGGGCCGCACAACCTTCCATCGCTGATGCATTCTTTACCGCGCTTGAACGAAGAGGACTCAATGCAACTGCGGACACAAAAGAAGACGACACCAGGCAGAACTACGGCAAGAGGACCAGAGCAGTTCTCGAAATATTGACTCATTTTGAAAGCCGCAACGAAGAGTTTCAGCTGTCAGAAGCTCTACTTGAACACGACGAATACTTCGCGCTCTGGCGATCGCATCACATCAAAATGGTGGAGCGAATGGTCGGAGCAAAACGAGGCACTGGTGGCTCTGAAGGAATCGGCTACTTAAAAACAACTCTCGACAAAAAGTTCTTCCCTGAACTGTGGGAAGCACGCACTTACCTGGACCCGACTCATGGTCAGGCCGGTTGCCCGTTCGCAAACCCCTAGCTGCGCTTACTTAAACAAGTAATGGAAAGCGAAAGAAGATCCTCCCCGCGCGTCAAGGTTAACCTGCCGGCTCGTTGGCAGGGTGCTGTATCACAGAACAACGATGCCGCGATTACTGACGTTAGTCGCAGCGGATGTTTTGTCCTCACCGGTGGCGAGGTAGAAGTAAAAGAATTAATTTGGCTGGAGGTCGATTTACCTGACAGTCACACACTCGGAATCTGGGCTGAGGTAGTCGAAGAGGCTACAGAGATAGGCTTTGCCGTGAGGTTCAATTTCACAGGCGAGGAAGATCGGGAACGACTGGCGCTCTACATCGACCAAAAACTCCATCCGAACGCAGTTAGATCCAGGTAGCCTTTACGCCGAAAGCGTTCGCAAGATTAAGTAAGCCACCATCGTTTAGTCGCAACCTGTATGGTTTGCGAGCTAAGCGCAATCCCTCGCAACTCCTTCAGAGTTGCTACTAAAAACATGCACCCTCTTCCCAGGGTTTCGAAGCAAACCCTGGGCTGGAATTTGCGAACAAGTTCGGTGTAATCAATCCAATCCTTATGAGCATTACCTTTCCAGAGCATTTCAACATGGCTGACTACTTCCTTTATCACAACGTTGATAAGGGTCAAGAGAATAAGGTCTGCCTTTACTTTGAAGATCGAACCTGGACCTACGGCGAAGTCGTCAAGCTGTCTAACAAGACCGGAAACGTCTTACGCGACTGCGGAATCGAGATAGAGGATCGAATACTCATGGTTCTGCCCGACTGTCCAGAGTTTGTGTGGACCTGGTTTGGAGCTGCGCGTGTTGGCGCCGTCATAACGATGGTGAATCCACTCCTTCCAGCAGCAGACTATGCTTACTACCTGGATTACACACGAGCTCGCGCGGCAATTGTTCATCATTCAATTCTGTCCACCTTCACGGACGCTTTGAAAGACGCGCGTTATTTGAAGGTCGTCTTAATCGTCGGAGACTACGGTGATGAACTGCCTGCTGTCCGAACCCGTTTTGTGCACTTCGATGATTACATCAACACTGCGCCCGACGAGTGTACGGCCGCTGACACGCGTCGAGACGATGTTGCCATCTGGCTTTTCACTTCTGGCTCAACCGGTCACCCAAAAGGTGCCGTGCATCTACAACACGATCTTCCTTACAACACCGAAGTCTTCGCAAAAGCAACGATGGGCTTAAACTCAGAGGATCTCACTGTTTCCGTTCCTAAACTTTTCTTCGGTTACGCGACCGGAACGAACCTTCTGTTTCCCTTCGCGGTTGGAGGGGCGACTGCGCTTTTTTCAGAGCGTTCAACTCCTGAGAAGATGTTTGAAGTTATCAAGCGTTACCAACCGACAATCCTCACAACCGTGCCCACGATGATTAATTCGATGCTCAACCTGGTGGACAGCTCCAGATCCGATCTGGCCAGTCTTCGTTTCTGTTACTCAGCTGGTGAAGCGTTGCCAATCGAACTGTACGAGCGCTGGATGAAATCATTTGGTGTCGACATCTACGACGGAATCGGATCGGCCGAGATGTTTCATATCTACATCACGAATAGACCTGGCGATGTTAAGCCGGGAAGCCTCGGTCGTATCGTTGAAGGTTATGAAGCAAAGATTGTCGACGGTGAGGGAGCCCAGGCAGCAGTGGGTGAAATGGGGACCCTCAAGATCAAAGGTGATTCGGCGGCACTTTGTTATTGGAACGCTCATGAAAAATCGAAAGAGACATTTGCGGGCGACTGGTGCACAACCGGGGATCAATTTCACGTTGATGAGAACGGCTACTATTGGTATCACGGACGAACTGACGAGATGCTGAAAGTGTCAGGTGTTTTCGTCGCGCCGGCGGAAATCGAAAACTGTCTACTTCAACATGAGGCAGTGCTTGAATGTGCGGTGGTTGGTCACGAATCTGAAGGACTGATCAAGCCGAAAGGATTCGTTGTGCTCCGCGAGGGCTATTCAGCGAGCGAACGATTGGCGGAAGAGATCAAACAATTCGTTAAAGCGAGCATTGCCGTCTACAAGTATCCGCGCTGGATTGAGTTTGTCGACTTCATACCTAAGAACGATCGAGGAAAGACTGATCGTAAGAAGCTTAAGTCCGCTCAACTCTGATACTCAATTAGAACAAGTCGGGAAGGGGCAGAGCGGCAGTTTTCTCTAAGTCAACCTACTCGAAACTAGCGCGCCCTCGCATGATCAAGAATCTCTGATCGGAGTCTGACTCCACACCTTCACTCTAGTGTCGTGATTACCTGCCCGACTGTGCTAGATGAAATTCAGTATGAACTCAGTGGTCAAGACAATGACTATCGTCTGCGTTCCAAATCATAGTCACGGAGGCGACGATAGAGTGTAGATGGAGAGATGCCGAGGATTTCGGCGGTTTTGCCACGATGCCAACCCGTTTGCTCCAAAGCAGCAAGAATCTGTTGGCGTTCCACTTCGCGCAGGGATCCAGTTGGCGCTGCTGTCGGTGAAACAACAACGTCAGCAGTGTGCGGCAATGGCGTTGCAGTTCCAGCAACCGGCACGACCGCGTTTGGTCGCAGGACTTCAGGAGGAAGTTCCGTGACAGTAATGCGTCCGTTGTTGGAAAGAATGACCGCGCGTTCCAGACAGTTCTTCAACTGTCTGACGTTTCCTGGCCAACCATAAGCACGCAGCGCGTCGAAAGCGTCGGGTGTTAGTTCGGGAGGAGTTGTGCCACCGACTTGTTTGAGAAGGTGCCGGGCCAGAGGTTCGATGTCCTCGGGTCTCTCGCGCAACGGCGCAAGACTGATCTGAAAACCGTTGATGCGGTAGAGCAAATCGGATCGAAACACGCCATCGTTTACGACTGTCTCGAGGTTGCGATTCGTCGCGGCCACAATGCGCACGTTCACTTCGACTTTGCGGACACCACCAACTCGGAAAAATGTTCGCGTTTCGATTGCTCGAAGGAGCTTTGCTTGTAACTGCGCGGGCAATTCTGTGACTTCATCCAGAAACAACGTTCCGCCATCGGCAAGTTCGATCAATCCGAGCTTGCGCCCCTTTGCGCCGGAGAAGGCACCCGCTTCGTAACCAAACAACTCCGATTCGAGAAGCGACTCCTGAAACGCAGCGCAGTTCAAATCAACGAATGATGCTTCGGCTCGACTTGATAGACGGTGAATGGCGTGAGCGACCAGCTCTTTACCCGTCCCAGATTCACCCGTGATCAGCACGGAGGCTTCGGAGGGCGCCACGCGCTCGATCAACCTGATCGCTTCTTTCATCACCTCCGAAACTGAAACGATCTCCGGCAAAGCCGATTGTCGCGCCAGTTGTTCTCGCAAACGTACATTGTCGACACGCAGTCTTCGTTTGTCTGCGGCTTGCTTTACGCGTATGTCCAGTTCGGTGATGCTATAAGGCTTCGTAAGATAGTCGTAAGCACCTAGCTTCATCGCTTCGACTGCGGTCTCAACAGTTGCCTGACCTGTGAGCATGATTACTTCGGGGGGATTTGGACGTTCGTGAACACGACGAAGAAGCTCCATGCCATCGATGCGAGGCATGTTGATATCACACAGCAAGACGTCGACATTGCTCTCTTCGAGACGACGGAGCGCAGCTTCGCCATCTGGCGCGGCTTGAACCCGATAGCCTAAACGCTCCAGCTCTTTTTGTAGCACAAGCCTGAGATTGGCCTCGTCTTCGGCAATCAGTATTCGTGCCTGCTGTTGCTCACTCAATCCTTCTATTCCTCTTTGAGATTAACTGCGGGAAGAGTAATCGTGAATGTGGTGCCAACTCCCACTGTAGACTGCACATCCAGCGAACCGCCATGCTCGGTTAAGATACCATAACACACCGCGAGGCCGAGACCTGTTCCCTTCCCAATCTCCTTAGTCGTGAAGAAGGGTTCAAAGATCTTCGGCAGGTTTTCAGGGGGAATACCCACCCCATTATCGATCACCTCAACCACCACTTTCTTTCCGTCGTTCTTTGCGTCGATCGTTAGAATGCCGCTGAACACCAGCGCATCAAGTGCGTTCGTGGCAAGTGCGATTAGTGCCTGCTGCAATTGACCGGGATCGCCCGAAACTCTTGCTAAGTCTTCTTCAATATTTACCCGGAACTCGACCGCAGATCTACGCTTTTGGTGCGACAACAATCGGATCACTGAACCAATGACGTCCCCCAGATCAATCGTGACATGATCCGACGCTCTCGTTCGACTGAAGTCGAGGAGTCCATTAGTAATCAGCTTGCAGCGAAAGGCCTCGCTGCGAATTAAACCCAGATACTCACGAAGATCTTCAACCATAGGTGAGCCATCGAAGGCGCCCTCATTCAATCGAGACTCTAACGACTCAGCGCACGCCGAGATCGTCGCCAGCGGGTTGTTAATCTCGTGGACTACTCCGGCCGCCAAACGTCCAACTGCCGCCAGCTTTTCAGCTCGAGCAACTGCGCGATTTGCTTCGACGCGATCTGTTACCTCTTCACCTACCGTGATCACATGTGAGACTTCACCACTGGAATCAGCCCACATCGGTATTTTGCTGATCAGCCAGTTCCTGATTTCACCTCTCCCGGTCGTAGTCTCCTGTTCGATTCGTTCGATCTCCCCGCTTTCAAATACTCGTGAGAACTCCTGTTCGAGAACATCGCGCGGTTGCCTTGTCAGAACCTTAAAAACGTTTCGGCCCAGGGCTGAGCCACGAGGAATACCCAGTTCGCCAAGTTCGCGGTTGCGGTTCCAGGCAACAACACGGTAATCGCGATCGACTGCATAAAGTGAGACTGGAAGAGAATCGATAATGGCTTCGATAAATCTCTTCTGCGTTTCGGTCTCAGCCGTTCGAAGTTCTACTTCCTTTGCCAAACTGAACGATGTGTCGCGAGCTGCCTGGTACAGTGAGCAGATGTGTGCGGCCAGCGCAGTCTGTTGCGCAGCCGCGTCGATCAAACGTCGCTCAGTTTCACTGCAGTCTTCGCGACGGTCAAAGGCGACAATCAACGCCCCCTTGGCCCGGCCCGCAAAACGTAACGGCGCCACATACTCTGTTGTGTGAATGTCGTCTCTTAGTAGAAACGCCTCGCGCTCAACTACCATTAGCGAACTGGCGGAAGCTGTTGAACGTAACCAATCGTTAAGTGCTTCTCGGTCTAACAAAGAAGGATCGTCCGCACTTCCTTCGCGGTCAAAAACGCACACGGCGTAAGAATCCCGACCCAGAGTTACGTATGCTGCGCACAGCGAAGCATCAATACCATCGTAGGTCGCTCCAGCGACACGCCGCACTAGTTGTTCCGGTTCGAGCGCACGCAGGAGTCCCCGGCCAATCTCCGAAAGGAATCTGAGCTCGCGGTTGCTGCCGATGAGGGCCCATTCACGCTGTGATGTTCGGACATGCAGGCTGACGCGCGACAACAGTTCGCCAGGCGTTGAAGGTTTGGTTATGTAATCGTCTGCGCCGGCGGTGAAGGCCTGGACCTTGCGGGTTTCATCGTCGCTTTCGGAAAGAGCAATAATGGGTAACTTGCCAGTGAGTGGCTGTGCCCGCAGTAATTTGCACAGAGCAAGGCCATCTACCCCGGGCATCTCGAGGTCGAGCGCTACGAGGTCGCAACGCACACCTTTAAGTACACGCAGAGCGGACGCCGCCTCCGTTGCGGTTACAACGCGGTAGTCGGCATTTTCGAAGATTTCGCGCAACCGATCCCTGGTTTGGGGATCATCATCAACAATCAGGAGGGTTGCGCCTTGGTTTTCGGCGGGAACTGCCATGCTTTCAAAAGGCTGGAGCTCGCAAGATTGAGGAACGCCCTCAGGTTCCCCAAGGGTGGCACACCGAATGAGTGCCTATAACCGATTGAAAGCGATGAACAACGGTGCTGTCAAGATGATTGATGTCCGAAATGCTTTAGCTTGTCGGCTGATGTCCGATAAACTTTAGTTTGTCGGCTTACCCACATTTCGCTTGCGAGTCAAGAATATTCAAGATCCGACAAGCTAATAAAGCATATCGGATATCAGATGATTACGACTACGTTTTCCGGATCTGACATAGATACATTAGGCGGTGCCGGTGGCAGGCTTCGGCCAGCCCGGTGAGTCGACTTCATCTGATACATCTGATCGTCAGCTGCATTTAGGAGCTGATCCAGCGTTTCACCGTCCGCGCCGAATGTCGCGGTCCCAACACTAATCCCGACACGCGCTGTTCCGTTTCGTCCTACGGGTAGCGAGAACTGGGAGACAGCACTCTCAATGCGGGTGCATAACTCCTCTACCTGCAAATCCACGACCTCTTGAACAAGCGCTACAAATTCATCACCCGCATAGCGTGCGAGAAAATCGTATTCACGAAGTTGGCTCTGAACGATGGCTGCCACTTCGCGAAGCATTTTGTCGCCAAGCTTGTGGCCGTGATTGTCATTGACGTGCTTGAATTCATCCAGGTCCAGCATGACAACCTGGAAGCCTCGTCCGGTTCTTCGTGCACGAGCAGCTTCTTCCTCAAAACGCACAGCAAGTGAACGTGCATTTGGCAGGCTTGTAAGCGGATCAGTCAATGCGTGTGATTCCGCTTCCGCATGCTGCATTGCGTTCGCAAGAGCATCGGACGCCAGTTTTGTAACTGTCTCCAGCAGACGCATGTGGTCGGGAGTGTATTGTTCGAGTTCTGTTGAATAGACCGACAGGGCACCGAGCAACACGTCATCTTTGAACAGAGGCAACGACGCCATTGAGTGATACTTAATACCGGCAGCTGGATTGAGATCAGTAAAGTCGAGACTTGGATGTAGCTGATTCACAGCGCTGCGGTGTGCGAGAGCAAAACCGGTGACACCTTCTCCAGGCGCGATACACCGCCCCGTCAGCAAGTCTGCATACTTGCCAACAACGTGACGAGCAGTCGCGAACCCTTTCATGTCGTCGTAGAAATAAACTATGCATGTGTCGAATGGCACTACGTGCGCCACTTTATCGACGAGGATCTCGAGAGTATGTTCCATGTTGAGCGATGTCCCGAAGGTACGAGCGATCTCATACAGTGCGTAGACTTCGCGATGCGCTTTCTTAATCTGGTCGTAGGCCATGTAAGAACCGCGTTCCTGGGTTTGTGTCAGATCGATTTCACTGAGATGAAATTGATCGGTCGACGGTGCAGCGGGCGTCGCGTGCTGTAAACCAAGCGCAGTTATTTCTGCATCAAGCTGAGGTAGATGCTTTAGGAATTGTTCGACGATTTTTGGATCGAAGTGTGTACCCGAACCACGCAGCAACAGGGCTGTGGCTTCGTCGAGCGTCATACCCCGTCTAAAGGGACGATCCTCACGAACGGAATCAAAACAGTCGACAACTGAAAGGATTCGAGCCGTAATCGGAATCTGCTCTCCTTTAAGTCGATCGGGATAACCGCGACCGTCCCACTGCTCATGGTGATGGCGAATGATTGGAACAACCGGATAAGGAAAATCCACCCGACTCAGGATTTGAGCGCCGACGACCGTATGAATCTTCATTCTTTCAAACTCAGCGGAACTCAGTCGGCCTGGCTTATTCAGAATGTGTGGAGGCACTGCGAGTTTGCCGATGTCATGAAGCAAGGCGCCGACTTTTAGCGCCGATATTTCCTTCTCAGACAATTCAAATAGTTCACCCATACGAGATGCATAGATCTGCAGACGACGAACGTGACAATGCGTAATCTGATCTTTTGCGTCGATTGCCGTAGCGAGTGCCTCCGCGGTAGCCAAGTGAAGCTTAGTCAGCGCGTCGACTTCTTTAGTTTTGTCATTTAGACGCGAGACCGTGCAGCGGTAGATCAGATACGCTGCGAAAATCGAAATTGGAGAAATGATTAGGTATGGCAGGAGTGGCTTAAGAACTGTGCCGTACACCATAGCGATCGTAAGCGGCGCAATCAGCATCACCCATGAAACAACAACTTGGTTTCGTTGCCACCAGGCAAAGACAGGATTTCGCAGAGCAGCGTTTAATAACGCCCAGCGACCTGTTTTAGACGTCGGGGGTAAGTCCATTTGGTTACCTGCGGACTCCTTGCTCTAAACGTGTGGTCAAGCATTCAGTCATCATTTCGCCAAATATAGATAGCAGGAGACGACCTGGGAGCAACTCAGGTCGTCTCCTATTTGGTGGGCAAGGGGCGACTCCTTCTTAGGGGAGCCGCCGTGCTGGGTGAGATGACATGACACTCATATCCTTTTTGACCTAACTGCATATCAGAGAACTTTTGGCGGCTCCGGACTCCGTGCGGAGAGTCCGTGAAGCTCGAAAGCCTCTCAGCCGCGCTCTTTCTCTTCTCAACTTGTGTGCCGCACAGGGAATAGGGGTTAAGGGTCGAATATTGGCCAGATCTCTCGGCCACTATTCGTACTGATTGGCCTGATGTGCAGATTGACAGGGTCAGAATGAGAACATCGGTCATAGTGCTTGAGAACAACAAAAGCGATCCGCAGATTACGCAGATTTCTTTTAGAGGGGACTGGCAAGCGCAGACGGCTCGCATGCATGCAAAGAAATCTGCGTAATCTGCGGATGACAGGCTTTCACTAAACCTTCCTTTGACAATGTTTCTGCCAGGTTGCAATCTCCCCATCACTGGACAAATAACGCGTGGCAACAGTCTCAGCAAACAAAAAGTCCGAATCCTTACAGCCTGTGGGCTACGTCGATCTCCTACGTCGAAACCGCAACTTCAGACAGCTGTGGCTCGGTCAGGTAGTCAGCCAGATGGGTGATTGGTTTGACACGATTGCTCTCTACACGATCATTCTTAACCTCACTGGTTCCGGTCGCGATGTTGGGTTACTTCTGGTTGCTCGCTTTGTACCGAGCTTCTTATGTGGATCTATATCAGGTGTAGTGGCGGATCGCTTCAGTCGCCGAACAATCATGATTGTGTCGGACTTGCTGCGTGCGGTCGTGGTACTTGGTTTCCTTTTTGTCAGGCGAGCCGATCAATTGTGGATCATCTACGTTCTGACGGTTTTGCAACTGGCTTTGTCCACGTTCTTTGAGCCGGCCAAAACGGCTGCCGTGCCATCGATCGTAACGGATCGTGAACTGGTTGCGGCAAATGCCATATCGTCAGTTACGTGGTCGATCATACTTACGTTGGGAGCAGCGATCGGTGGACTGATCACGGGTTGGTTCGGTACTAACGCCGCCTTTGTCCTTGATGCTTTAAGCTACGTGCTATCGGCCGTGCTGATTTTCAATGTCAAACTTCCAAAGCGACCAAAACGTGAACGCCGGAAACTAACTGTCGGTAGAGTGCTCGGGATAACTGAAACGATTGAAGGGGCAAGATATGTTAAACGAAGGCCTTCAGTGCTTGCTCTCCTCCTCGTAAAACCAGCCTGGGGCTTGGGAGGTGGGATACTTACATTGCTTGCCGTGTTTGGCGAACGAATCTTTCCAGTTGGCAAAAGTGCGGCAACGGGAATCGGTGTCCTGTTCGCTGCACGTGGAATCGGCACCGCTGTCGGACCAATCGTTGCTCGGCGTATTGCGGGCGAAGGAACGAAGCGTTTACAAGTGTCTATTGGCATCGCGTTTTTGATTGGGGGTATCTTTTATTTTGCCTTCGGTGCGTCGACAAGTTTTATCGTTGCGTTACTTGTGCTGGGGATAGCGCACACTGGTGGAAGCATTCTTTGGGTGTTCTCGACGGTCCTGTTACAAAGGAGCGTTGAAGACAACTTTAGAGGGCGCGTCTTTGCTGCTGAGTTAGCCTTACTGACGCTTACGATGGCGGCATCAAACTACGTTACCGGTGAACTGCTCGACCGCTTCGGCGTTTCGCCGCGAATTGTGACGATGGGTATCGGGGTGTTCTTCCTCTTACCAGGCATCGCATGGTTTGCCACACGACGATGGTGGGATAGCGATGGAAAGGATCGCCTTCTTCGTGTGAAGATCGACGAGCGACCCGAACTTAGCGCCGTGCATCAGTCGGTCGAATAACTGCGGGGACAATCTTTCGGTGCCTCCGGCAAGTCTCATGCAAACAAAAGTAGGTGTAATGGGCTCAGCGTCCGAAGTCGGCCGACCGGAAACAGCTCAAACACTGATTGAGAAAGCCGAATCACTTGCTCGCGCGATCGCGAAACGCAAAGTGCTGCTCTTTACCGGAGCAACGACCGGTGTTGTGTATCTCGTAGGTAAAACTGCACATGACGAAGGGGTCTTTCATATCGGTGTTTCACCTGCTATCAACGAACAAGAACATGTCGATCAATACAAACTTCCGCTCGATGCTTGCGATGCGATTGTCTACACCGGATTTGGATTGAAGGGACGGAATGTTGTTCTCGTAAGATCGTGCGACATTGTCTTGTTCATCGCCGGAGCAATGGGTTCTCTGAATGAATTCACGATTGCCCACGACGAAGGAAAGGTAATCGGTTGTTTGACCGGTACGGGAGGAGTCGCTGATGACGCAGATCAGCTCATTCAGAAGTTTGGCAAACGCACTCGCGCGCGCGTTTTTCAAAACGATGACCCAGAGAAGCTGGTTGAGATTTGTATCGAGGCGCTGCAGTCTGGAAGCACCGGGACTTTTAATCAATGACGTCTTTCGATTCGAACTCACAAGACTCAGTTGTCGCTTCCTACGTCACGGGTTTGACCTCTTCTGACCTCGAACACGATGCGTGGTTCCTCTGTAGTCCGGTCTTTATAACTCATCAATGGTCTGGTGCTGCCGCACCCCCTGAGCGTCACGCAGAAGTACGACTTGGCTGGAACGACGACGGATTATTTGTACGGTTCGTTTGTTCGCAACAGGAGCCGTTGGTCGTCGCTGAGCGTCCAGTGACAAATCAAAAAACTATTGGTCTGTGGGATCGTGACGTCTGCGAGATCTTTGTCGCACCTGATAGCTCGAACCCAGCTCACTATTTTGAGTTTGAAGCCGCTCCAACTGGGGAGTGGATCGACTTAGGAATCCAGATCACTAAATCCGGTAAGGAGACCGAGTGGGATTACTCCTCGGGAATGAAAACTGAGGCGAGCGTTGCTGCTGAACAAATTGTCGTTGGAATGCTAATTCCGTGGAGTGAACGAATCCGCAAACCCGATCGCGGTGTCCAGTGGCGTGCGAACCTGTTTCGCTGTGTGGGAAGCGACGAAGCGACTCGTTATTTAGCCTGGCGTCCGACCAGAACTCCCGAACCAAACTTTCACGTTCCCGAAGCCTTCGGCACCTTACGCTTTGCCTGAATCAACTGCTACCCTGCTTTGATAAAAGCGTTTGGATGTACTCGTGGAATCGCTTCCGATCGGCCTCGTTCATGTCGGTGATGCGTACCCCGATCACGTAGCCCGTTTCCTCTGGGTCTTCTTCGAGACTTTCATACCTCACCGGGGAAACGTTTAGATCCACCGGTCCGGTAGGCAGCTCCAGTTTCAGATGTAAGCGTTGCTCTTCACCGACGAGGTAGTGTTCGCCAATTCGGATTGCCGGGACGATCAAACCTACGCCGGTGGCGCTTACGTCGGACGTATGGCCTTCCATGGAAGGCAAACGGCGAAAACCATTCGAACTGGTTCGGGGATCGGCGAAGCTAAGAGAAAAGGTTAGGCGAACCCGCGCACGTCTAGAACGCCGCCTATTACCAAAATAACGGCGCAAACGGGACACTATTCTGCGAGGCAATTCCGACATTTCACACCAGGAAAATTATCTCGGTCCTATGAGGAGGGCGAACACTGGGCAGCGTTTCGGGGTGGCCGCAATCCATTCTAGAAAACGTAGTGGGAGGGACGCAATAGAAATAACGGAATGTCCGATATGCTTTAGCTTGTCGGGAGCACTTGTCCGATATGCTTTAGAGGCTTTTGCAAAACTCCGCCTCTCACTCTCCCCAAGCTTCAGCTTGGGGTAAGGGGCGGCTAAGAAGAGTCGTTAACCGTTTCAGCGGTTTAGATAGAAAGACTGGAATCTTCCGGAAACCGTTCAAGATTCCAGCGCGGATTAGCCTACTTGCTTGTGTTTGCCCCTCGTAAGACACCTATGAAGCCGAGGAAAGCGGGCAAGTTATCCTTCCATCCTAGTCCTAGACTGACCGTGAACTCGTGTTCACCTCGAAGACTACTCACTGGCTTGA
>DATEXA010000152.1:0-4786 GCA_035257465.1 Pyrinomonadaceae bacterium
CCCCTCGAGTAGCGTTTTTCTATCCGAGACCACGGTTGAACGAAGGCCTAAGTAGAGAAATCAGGAAGTGGGATCTGGTCGCCTTACTGGTTAACGTTACAGTCGGTGCCGGCATTCTTAAACTTCCAGCGGACGTGCAAAAGACTGTCGGCAACTACAGTCTGTTGGCGTTCGTTGTTTGTGCCGTCATCATTGGACTAATCGCTCTTTGCTTCGCCGAAGTGGGCAGCAGGTTCAGCGGGACTGGTGGTCCTTACGTTTATGCCAGGGAAACATTCGGACCCACTCCCGCCTTCCTTGTCGGATGGTTGATGTGGCTGACGAGACTTGCAGGCTTCGCAACGCTCGTACAGGTCTTCGTGTCCTATCTCGGTTACTTCTGGCCCGCGGCTGAATCAGGACTTGTACGTGCGGCAGTTATCATCAGCCTCGTTCTCATTCTCACTCTACTCAATCTTATCGGTGTCAAAGAGTCTGCGCGCGCCAGTGATGTCTTCACAATCAGTAAACTAATTCCGCTATTGCTTTTCGTTGTCGCTGGATTGTTCTTTATCGACCCGGCGCGTTTCACGTTTCCATCAACACCAGGCGTTGGAACCTTTACCTCGGCGGTGTTCGTGCTGCTCTACGTGTTCTCCGGTTTCGAGGCAGTTCTTGTTAACTCGGGCGAAGTGCGTCAGCCTCAACGCGTCATTCCATTCGCACTCATCGTAGCGTTAAGTGCTTCGGTGGTGTTGTTTCTGCTGATCCAGGTTGTGTGCATTGGTGTGTTGCCAAATCTGGGGAGTTCGGAACGACCGCTGGCAGATGCAAGTCACATTTTCCTCGGCTCTGCAGGGCCTGCGATCATGTCAGTTGGCGCGCTTGTATCAGTCTTCGGAACTTTGAATGTAATCATGCTGGCGTTTACGCGTCTGCCGTTTGCAATGGCGGAGCAAGGACAACTGCCGGCGCCACTTTCACGAGTGCACAAGCGATTTCGCACGCCACATGTTTCGATACTGATTTGCGCGGGCACCACGCTAATACTCGCGCTCTCGGGAACATTTATCTATGCGGTGAAGGTCAGCGTAGTTACCAGGGTGATTGTTTACGCCAGCACCTGTGCAGCATTGCCCATTCTGCGACGGCGCGATCGTGCACCATTTGAAGTCCCGGGTGGGTCATTCATTTCAATTGCTTGCGTCGCTCTGTGTGTTTGGCTGTTAGTGAACAGCGGTTGGCGTGAAGCCCGCGACGTGTTGATTGCAATTGTTGTCGGATTAGTTATCTACGCGTTGACTCGGCTTCTCCAAAGACCAACTAACTAAGCCAGCACCGCAGGTGATTCGGGAGTGACTGATAATCGCGAGATTGAACCCCTTCAATGCAGAACTGATCTGGTAAAGCCGGTGGACTACGACAAATTGTTGGAGTTTTTGAGTTCCTTAACGAACAGTGCGGACATTAAGCTTTGACGATCCCGCACACCAAGAGCATGTCTTCGCTAAACGGCAGGGATGATGGCTATAATCACCTCATATGACACAAAAGGATCCGCTAGCAACTACGGGCCTGCCGGCATTAAATCGCAGAGACGATGATGACAACCGCTCCAGAAGAAACGTAGACGCTCAGGATCAACCAACCGGCGCGAGCTTTTTGATCCTCGCGGTCGATGATTTAGCCGATAACCTTGCGATGATCAGTCTTGATCTTCAAACACAAGGTTATCGCGTCGTAACGGCAAGCAATGGTGAGGACGCTGTCGCCGTTGCTACCCAAACTATACCAAGTCTTATTTTGATGGATATCAGCATGCCAGGTTTGGATGGCCTGGGAGCAACGCGACGAATTCGCGAGGTCGATACACTGCGAAATGTACCGGTGATTGCCGTGACCGCATTTGGCACCGAAGGTTTTCAGCGTGCAGCTTACGATGTTGGTGTGTCAGGTTACTTAACCAAACCGATCGACCTGGACCGCATGCATCAGCTTATTGCCCGGCTGCTTTCGCCGACAGGCTCCGGTAGTTTAGGCAACGTTTGAGCAGGGCAGTAGCCCGACTGTAAAGGAGGGCTCTTTTGTTCTACGCGCTACTCGGAGCCTCGCATCTCATTAAAATCCGGGCGCTTTCTTACGTGGCAGCTTCTCATCAAGCATCGCCGTCTTGTAGAGAAACGCCGCCATGATCGTCGCAGCCTGTTTAAGATCATCGCCCTGGATACGGTCAAACACATCCTGGTTTGAATGGTGTGTGCGCGAGTCGTACTCGATTGGATCCTGGATGAATTGAAAGCCCGGCAAACCGATCGCGTCAAACGGAACATGATCAGTTCCACCAGTATTCGCAGCCGTTATAGTCGATGCTCCCAGATCTCGAAACGGCTGCAGCCAGTCACGAAAAAGCGGACGAAGTGCCTCGTTGCCTTGAAGGTAAATACCGCGGATTTTGCCCGTACCATTGTCCAGATTGTAGTAGGCAGAAAGTTTGTCGTACTCCGGTCCACGTATGAATTTTTGCGCTGTACCTCCCTGGATCATTCGCAGAAAGTTCGCATCTTGCGAATCATCCGGCTTGCCAAAATGCTTAGCAACATAAGCCTCGGAACCAAACAACGCTTGCTCCTCACCGCTCCACAAGCCAATGCGAATCGTGCGACGCGGCTTGATTCGTAACGCCTGAAGGATGCGAACAGCTTCCATTGCAGCTGCGACTCCAGCGCCGTTGTCAGTCGCGCCTGTTCCCGAATGCCAGGAATCAATGTGACCACCGATCATCACAATTTCATCAGCTTTATCAGTCCCGGGAATTTCAGCAATTGTGTTGTAAGCCATTGGATCATCGTTGGTGAATTGCGTTTTGAGAGATACCTTCATCCGCAACTGCTCCCCAGCTTGAATCATGCGGATTAGCCGATTGTAATGCTCTGCCGCCAGCACAACCTGCGGCACAAATGGTTTAACGTTCACTTCATAAGGTTGTGGTCCACCAAGAAAGAGGCTTCTAATCGTAGCTATGGGCGAAGACATGTCCAACTCGTGAGGGACAACTGCTCCGCCTACAAATATTGTCCCGCCATCACCGCCACTCGGAGAAACCACCAGCACGGCCCCTTCGTTGTTTGCAAACTGCAACAGCTTAGCCGCAAAAATTTGCTCCTTAAGAAAACCCAGAATTCCTGGACTGCCCATTGGCGAAGTTTGTCCTGATCGATTCGGGTCGCCAGCGTCAGCTAAAGCAAGCAGTTCTTTTTCTGTCAGACGATCACCCTGTGGATCGAAGTGCGCAGTCAGTGTGCGCATCGGGCCAGCCAGCACTATCTTGCCTTTAAGTTGCCCCTTGAAGCGTGCAAGCCCCGCGTCGTCCTTCGCGTCAAGATAAGTAACTTCAGCTAGAGGAATGTCGGCGCTTGGTGACCATGCCTTCGGATAGGCAATCAGCGGTATTGCTTGCGGCTCAATAAGCTCAGCAGAGAAATCCTTCAACACCCAACCGCGACCGAATGGACCCCACGATTCAAGATGCGCATTCTGCAGCCCCCACTTTGTAAGCTGATCACGTGTCCAGTCGTTAGCGCGCTTCAAATTTGAAGAGCCGGTTAGGCGAGGACCAATGACATCTGACAGGTAACTCAAGGTCTCTAACACATGTGAGCGTGTCAATCCTTCTTCCCTGATGCGCACGATCGGATCGTTGGGATCGGGCGCTGTCTGGGAAGATTGATTTGCCGGTTGCGTTGTAGTTGGCTGTTGGCCCGAGATAACACATGGCGTGTTTAGAACTAAAACTATCAGTCCAACAGCAACATGAGATCGAAACATTGTTTCGTCTCCTTTCCGAAGTAGTCTTTTGTAGGGTCGACTGAAATGATACCGATCAAAGCGTGCTTCTTGCGAGCCTTCTGGCCCGGGTACTCTCTCTGTCAACAGGCTCCAGCGAAGTGCACAACTGTACTTTCTGACAGTGTACTCAGCCTGTACAACTCCTTATTCTTACTCCATAGTTCTTATGATCAATATCATCGGACCGACCTCAGTGCGGCAAAGTTAGGTCTAAGTTCACTCAGGGGAAATCCATGCTGAAGACTCAACCCGCCGCGCAGCTATCAGTATCCGAACGACTCGCACTAACTGGCCTGCTTCTTCTCATCACCGCCAGTTTCTCAGCATTCACAAAGTGGCCAAACTTGTCGGTCTCCGCTCAGGGTCCGACTAGCTCAACGTCGTTAGTGCCACTAATCATCAGCGAGTTTAGATTGCGAGGACCCAACGGACCAAATGATGAGTTTGTGGAAATCTATAACAACAGCGACTCTCCTCACACCGTTAATTCCCTCGACGGCACTTCTTCCGGTTACGCGTTAGTCGGGTCGTCGAATGCCGTCATAAACGACAGTCTGGTGGCGACGAGGTTTGTTATTCCTCAGGGCACTGTGATACCTGCTCGCGGACACCTGCTGGCAACAAACTCCTTTGGCTACAGCCTGAATGGTTATCCGGCAGGAAACGGAACAACTGCAACAGGCGACATCACCTACACAACTCAGATCCCTGACAACGTGGGTCTCGCTCTCTTTGGAACTTCGGTTCCCTTTAACTACATCCTCGCGAACCGCATCGACGCTGTTGGGTCGAGCGCTGATAACAACGCGCTCTTCCGTGAAGGCACCGGCTATTCGCCCATTCCGACTTCGTCGATTGAAGGAAGTTTCTTTCGTAGACTGCCCGGCGGTTGTACAGGTTCGATCAGTGGTAACTGCAATACTGTTAGTTCGCTGACCAGCACATTGGGTCCGTCAAGTAG
>DATEXA010000153.1:0-11302 GCA_035257465.1 Pyrinomonadaceae bacterium
CAGCTACTCGAGCTTCGTTCAACCGCCGAACGACTGGAGCGCTTGAAAGGAATGCTCAATCTGGCGGTTGATAGCTACGAGGAACGTGCACGCATACACGAACTCGCAAAAGGTAACGGACACAGCGGCAAGAACATCGAGTTCGAATGAATGAATCTCACAACAGGGAAATAGACGTTTGTGTGCTCTTCTTCGGCAGCGCCAGGGATGTTGTGGGTGCCACCTCTCTCGTTTTGAGCCTCAAGGCTCCAGCCAAACTCGCTGATGCAACGAACGCACTATTCGAAAGATATCCAGGCCTTAAACGATTCGGGCGCTCGCTGCTGTTTGCCGTGAATCAGGAGTACGCAGTTCCTGAAACTGACGTCAGCGCAAACGATGAGCTGGCCGTGTTTCCTCCAGTAAGCGGTGGATCAGAAACAGTTTGTGACTATCGTTGTCCCAACGACTTCTTCGAACTCACGACTAACAGAATTGATGTAGGCGCAGTGGCTCGGCGCGTTGTGCTGCCAGAATGTGGAGCAACAGTTACGCTGGATGGATACGCGCGCAAGTGGACTGCGGGACGTGAAACCGAGTACCTCGTCTATGAAGCTTACGAACCGATGGCGCTGTCGGAAATGCGGAAGCTCGGAGCTGATGCGCACAAGCGTTTCGAGATTGCTCACGTTGGCATAGTGCATCGAACTGGTCGATTGGAAATTGGCGAAACAAGCGTCGTTATCGCCGTGAGTGCTCCACATCGACGTGCGGCGTTTGAAGCCTGCGAGTGGTTAATTAAGGAATTGAAGAGAACAGTTCCAATTTGGAAGAAGGAAGTATTTCAGGACGGCGAGGTTTGGATTGAGGGTGAAGGCTTATCCGACTAACTTTAAGTCCGACGAACTTTAGTTTGTCGCAGGATCGGTTTTATGACCTCACGATAAACTGAAGTTCGTCGGATAGTTATCTTACGCCGGCGAATCCTCCATCTCCTCTTCAGCAGCCGGCTCCACCAGCGAAGCGCTCGTCACCATGTCAGACGCATCTGTCTTGATCAGTCGCACGCCTTGCGCGCTCCTTCCCGTCTTTCGAATAAGCCCTGCCTCGAGTCGAATGAGTTTGCCCTGTTGAGTGATGATCATTATTTCCGATTCATCGTCAACCGGGAACACGGCTACGACTTTACCTGTCTTCTCCGTTGTCTTCATGTTGATAACGCCCTTACCGCCTCGCGACTGTAAGCGATAAGTGGTTATCGGAGTTTGCTTGCCATAGCCTTGCTCAGATACAGACAGCATGCGCTCGGTGTCCTCCGCCGAAACAGCACAGACCGACACCACATAATCGTCCTTACGCAAATCGATACCGCGCGTCCCTCGAGTTGCCCTTCCCATGGGACGAGCATTCTTCTCGTCAAAACGAATCGCCAAGCCGTTGTGTGTGGCAATAAAGATTCGCTTTGTGCCATCAGTAAGAATGACGTCAAGCAACTGATCGCCGTCGTCAACGTTGATAGCGATGATTCCATTCGAGCGAATGTTCTGGAAGTCGGCAAGTGAAGTCTTCTTGATCACGCCCTTACGAGAGACCATGACCACAAAACGGCCCTCAGAAAATTCTTTCACGGGAACAACGCCTGCCAACCTTCGTTCTGAAGGAATATTGATAAGGTTTACGACCGCTTTACCACGTGCTGAAGCAGCTGCGTCCGGCACTTCGTGAACCTTGATCTTGTAGACCATGCCGTCGTCGGTAAAAATCATGAGGTACGCATGGGTCGACGCGATAAAGAGGTGTTCGACAAAATCGCCATTCTTTGCTGCTGCTCCAAAGCGCCCCTTTCCGCCTCGTCCTTGACGTGTGTAGGTGGTGATGGGTGTGCGTTTGATGTAACCACTGTTGGTGACAGTAATGGCCACATCCTCGTCAGCAATCAGATCTTCGATGGAGAGTTCGACGCCTTCGTCAACGATCTCTGTACGTCGTTCATCACCAAAGTCCTTTTTGACTTCCTCGAGTTCCTTCTGGATAACACCCCGCAGAGATCGTTCGTTTGAAAGGATCTCTTCGAGCTCGGCGATGAGCTTGATGATGTTCTCGTACTCATCGGTTATTTTCTGTCGTTCCAGTGCTGACAACCGGCGTAACTGAAGATCGAGAATCGCTTGAGCCTGGAGTTCTGAGAAGCTCAACTGCTCCATCGTCTTCTGCAACCTGCTTAAGGAGGTCTTCAGTTGAACGTCCGAAGGAACTCCTTTCCAAATCTTCACCTCGCTCATCGTGCTTGTCTGGGCAGTGAGCCACAAACGCGCCTCGTCGACCGAACGCGAATTTCGAATTAACGTGACAATGGCGTCCAATGCGTCGATGGCTTTGGTAAGTCCTTCGAGTATGTGGGCACGGGCCTTGGCCTTTCGTAATTCATATTCCGTGCGCCGCTTCACAACTTCCCGTCGAAACTCGATAAAACACTCGAGCATCTCCTTGAGATTGAGGACTCGCGGTTGGCCATTAACGATAGCAAGATTGATTACGCCAAACGACGACTGCATTGGCGTTAGCTTGTAGAGCTTGTTAAGTACAACCTGCGGGACAGAATCGCGCTTCAACTCAACAACGATGCGCATTCCACTTCGATCGGATTCGTCGCGAAGGTCAGAAATACCGTCCAGCTTCTTCTCATTAATGAGTTCGGCGATACGTTCAATCAAACGCGCTTTGTTGACCTGGAACGGAATCTCAGTAATGACAATCGCGTCGCGTTCCTGACTGCCGCGACCGATGCGATCGATTCCGGCCCGGGCTCGCAACTGCAGAATTCCGCGTCCTTCAAGATACGACTTTCTTATTTCATCGCGTCCATAGATAAAGCCACCGGTAGGAAAGTCCGGACCCGTAACGATCTTCGTCAAACCTTCAACTGCGATGTCTGGATCTTTAAGGAGAGCAATAGTCGCGTCGACAACCTCAGTAAGATTATGAGGCGGCATTTTTGTGGCCATACCGACGGCTATACCATCTGAGCCATTGATCAGCAGGTTCGGAACGCGGGTCGGCAAAACCTTCGGCTCGCTCAGCGACTCGTCATAGTTCGGCTGAGTGTCAACTGTTTCCTTTTCGATGTCGGCCAGCAACTCATTCGACAAACGTGACATGCGAATTTCGGTGTAACGCATGGCTGCGGCAGCATCACCATCTACTGAACCAAAGTTTCCCTGGCCATCAATCAGCGGGTAACGCATCGAAAAGTCCTGAGCGAGTCGGACAATCGTGTCGTACACGGCCACGTCACCGTGAGGGTGATACTTACCGATGACGTCGCCAACAATGCGAGCGCTTTTCTTGTAGGGCTTGTTGTAAGTATTGCCGAGCTCATGCATTGCCCACAGCACGCGACGATGAACGGGCTTCAGTCCGTCGCGAATGTCGGGTAGTGCCCGGCCGATAATGACTGACATTGCATAGTCGAGATACGACCGGCGCATCTCGTCTTCGATGTTTATATGGTTCTTTTCAGAAGTGGTTTCCATCTACCAACCTTTCCAGTACAATCCGCCAGTTTTGACACTTACGATTCTCGGAACCCTACGCCGACCAAGGCATATGAATCTGCACGCCCAGCGATACACACAACTACCTCCACTGAAGACAGTTGGCTTTGCTTGTGGAGGGCTTTTTTTCGTTTCAAAACGAGGTGGAACATCAGCATTCGAATACGTGACATTTTACTAATTTTACGCTCGATTGGCAAACACCCGGATCTAGTAGAACTCTAATAAAATCAATAGCTTCAACAGCTCGGTCGCGTGGAGAAAACTCCCACAGCATCGTCCCCCGCGTAAGGCTTTAAAAGCACTCCAGAGGACCCTTCCCCGAATGAGTGATCAGCATACTTCGAAGCGAATCCGTGAGCGTTTCCGACTTAGGCTTCCAGCCTCAGAAGCTCGTAGTACAGTCTTACTGTCTTTGCTGTGATAAGGTCTCGCAGCACAGGTCCCAACGGCATCCGCATCCATGTCGAGTTCATCGACATGGAATGGCCGTTGTAAGATGTACGCATGGGATTAAGACGTGGAATTGCGATTGAACGGCGTGTTCTTTTGTTTGAGATCGACCGCCGCTGTTCGTTCGCGGAGTGCAATCAAAGAGTGTTTGTAGGTCTTACAAAGCAAGAAGCGTTTGACTATCGAGGGTTTGAATGTCCTTCGTGTGAGCGTTGGAGCAACGACAGCTTAACGAAGAACGACGTTCCTGATTGGTGGGATGAAATTGTTCTCACCCAGACGAGTACTAAGTCCGCGTGAGCATCAATGGTACATCGCCCGCCCGAAACAACGTGACCCGACACAATTCGGGTCAGACATTTCCCCAGTGGGCGCTCGAGATCCTAAGACACGTTATCGGCTTCGGCTGTCGAGTTCTCTGGAAGATCGAGTTTACGGGCCTCGAGAACGTTCCCAGGGACGGCGGACTAATCATCGCCTCCAATCATCAAACTTATATCGATCCTTTCTGGCTTTCCCTTCCTATAAAACGCCCGACGCGATACCTGGCCTGGAGCGCTGCTTTTAGTTGGCCCGTTGTTGGTCGATGCCTCACGTGGCTAGGTGCATGGCCCCTTGCGCTCGAAGGAAGCGATCCGGCAGCAATCAGAAGATCACTTCAATGGTTACGCGACGGAGGCGCTGTTGTTATTTTTCCTGAAGGAGGGCGCAGCACATCGTCAGGCGCACTTGAGCGATTCAAAGCAGGTGCGGCCCGGCTGGCTTTGGAGGCGAACGTTCCTATTCTTCCGGTAACTATTCGAGGAGGGAATCAGGTCTGGCCGCGTGGCTGGCGTTTACCGCATCTTGGCAAAGTAGTCGTAGTCTATCACCCGCTTTATTGGGCCGAACCGGTTGACAATGAAGAGACCCGAGCTTGTGCAAGACGTGCGATGGAACAACTCGCGCAAGTGATCGGCTCTGCACTATGAATGTCCGATAAGCTTCAGCTTGTCGGTTTTCTCAGGGCGTTCACTGGAGCAGCTTCAACATCGCCGCATGCACCAACCCGTTAGTCGCCAGAACTTTCTTGGTGTAAATACTCAGTGGCTCGTCTTGAAAATTCGACACGCGACCACCGGCCTCCTGAATTAACAGCACGCCGGCAGCCATGTCCCACGGATTCAATCCGTCTTCCCAAAAACCATCGAAGCGTCCACACGCAACATAGGCGAGATCGATTGCGGCCGAGCCATCTCGCCGGACTGCTTGTGCATTCATCGTAAAGATCTCAAATCCGCGAACGAAGTTGGGACGTTCGCGAACGTTGTAAGGAAAACCAGTAACGAGCATGGCCCTGTTTAGTTCTTCAACGTCTGACACTCGAACTCGACGATCGTTCAAAGTTGCACCTTGCCCGCGTTCAGCAGCAAACATCTCCTCACGCATCGGATCATAAACTACCCCTACCTCGAGCACGCCGTTGAGCTCAACACCGATAGAAACGCAGAAGCATGGATATCCATGCGCGTAGTTAGTGGTTCCGTCCAACGGATCGATAATCCATTTCCACTCACTTCCGCCTCCACCAACGATGACCGCTTCACCCGACTCTTCTGCCAGGATGGAATGCCTCGGATAGTACGAACGAATCCGATCGATGATGAGTTGTTCAGCGGCGATGTCTGCCTCGGTAACGAGGTCAATGTCACCTTTGTTGGAAACTCGTGCGGAGCCGAGACGTTGAACAAGAAGCTGTCCAGCTTCGAGCGCGATTTGTTTGGCGAAGTTAAGCAATGGAGTCAATGTGCCTATTTTTTGGATCGAAATGTAGGTGAATGAGCAGTTACAGGTAACCGCATTTTGATTTGTCAGCCTTGGTCACTAAGCATGGGAATATGAATGTTCTTCTTGCGCGCAGTCTGTTCTGCCTCTTCATATCCAGCATCGACATGTCGAGCTACTCCAAGGCCAGGATCATTTGTCAGCACTCGATTGAGTCTCCGCGCAGCGTCGTCTGTTCCATCAGCTACCGACACCTGACCTGCATGTAGCGAGTATCCAATACCGACGCCCCCGCCGTGATGAAACGATATCCAGCTTGCTCCACTCGCCGTATTCAACAACGCATTCAGAATCGGCCAATCGCTAACAGCATCAGAGCCATCTTTCATTGCCTCCGTCTCTCTGAACGGTGAAGCGACTGAGCCGGTGTCGAGATGATCGCGGCCAATTGCAACTGGCGCTTTGAGGTCCCCTCTCTTAACCAGGTCGTTGATTGCTTCTCCCATCTCAGCCCGCTCACCATAACCGAGCCAACAAATCCGCGCGGGCAAGCCCTGGAAGTGAACCCGCTCTCTCGCCAAACGTAACCAGCGATTCAATGTCCTGTCGTCTGGGAATAGCTCCAACGCCAAATCATCCGTCTTGCGGATGTCGTTAGCATCCCCGGAAAGTGCAACCCAACGAAAAGGCCCCTTACCTTCGCAGAACAACGGGCGAATGTATTCAGGCACGAAGCCTGGAATCTCAAAAGCATCAACACAGCCGGCATCGAAAGCTTGCTTGCGAATGTTGTTGCCGTAATCAAACGCCACGGCTCCGGCCCGTTTCAAAGCAAGCATCGCTTCGACATGAACTGCCATTGAGTCCATTGAAAGCTTGACGTAACCGGCCGGGTCTTTTTTGCGTAGTTCACTTGCCTCGTCCAACGAAAGGCCCGCGGGGACATAACCATTCAACGGATCATGCGCGCTTGTCTGATCAGTGACCGCTTCAACTTTAACGCCTCGCCGCACAATCTCGGGCAACAGCTCCGCACAGTTTCCTACGAGACCGACTGAGACGGCCCGTTTCTGCCCACGAGCGTCCTCGCAGATATCAAGTGCTTCATCGAGACTTAAAGCAATGCGATCGCAATAGCCAGTGCGGACACGACGATCTATTCGCTCAGCGTCGACGTCGATGCCGAGGAAGACAGCCCCATTGAGTGTAGCTGCCAAAGGTTGGGCACCACCCATTCCGCCCATGCCACCAGAAACAATGAGTTTGCCTGACAGGTCACCTTCGAAGTGTTTGTCAGCCATGGCCGCGAACGTCTCAAAGGTTCCCTGGACGATTCCCTGGGTACCGATATAGATCCAACTGCCAGCCGTCATCTGGCCGTACATCATTAATCCACGCCGCTCGAGTTCATGAAAATGTTCCCAGTTGGCCCAGGCTCCTACGAGATTTGAGTTGGCAATCAAAACTCGCGGCGCGTAGTCATGAGTACGGAACACGCCGACTGGCTTACCAGATTGAACGAGCAGTGTTTCGTCGTTCTCAATAGTCTGGAGCTCGCGCACTATTGCGTCGAAGCAATTCCAGTTGCGCGCCGCCTTTCCCGTGCCGCCATAGACAATTAGCTCGTCTGGCTTTTCCGCAACGTCCTTATCAAGATTGTTCATCAAACAACGCAACGCGGCTTCCTGGTGCCAACTCTTGCAAGTTAACGACGGGCCATGCGGTGCACGAATTGTTTCACGTACCATAAAGATTACTAACCCTCTGCAAACCAGACACGACTGAACCAGCTGTCGGTGTCACGTTTTAAGAGTTGTTCCAGCTCGCCAGAGTCGAGCCAGATACCACCACAATTTTCGCAGGTGTCGATCATGACTCCTTCAAACTGGTTTTCACTAAGTGAGCCGTCACAACGGGGACAACTCATCGTGGAGATGCCGGCAGCTTTTGCTTCCGCGGCCACTCTCATCTGTGCGCGTAGTTTCTCAATCATCTCTTCGGGTGCGCGCTTCGGATACTCTTCGTTCACTTCGTCTGACATAACCACCTCCAAAGCTCTAGTTCAGTAGATCTTGAAACTCATCACGTCTGATCAAATCAACGATCTTTTCAATGTCAATTGACATCGACCTATCAGATTCAGTTGGCGGTACGCTGCTTCGAACAATGTTGTAAGCCTTCTTCACCCCTTGGCCTGGATTTAGCGGCAGCCTGAACTCTAAAGCCTGTGCTGCTGTCAACAACTCGATTGCAGTTGCCATTTCAGTGATATCCACAATGGATCGCATTTTCACCGCTGCGGTCATTCCCATCGACACGTGATCTTCCTTGCCGCCATCGGTTGGGACATTGTCGACACTCGCAGGATGGGAAAGAACCTTTGCTTCGTTCAATAAAGCAACCGCAGTAACTTGCAGCATCATGAACCCTGACGAAATTCCCGGTTGCGTTGTTAGAAACGGAGGCAAGCCTTCATTCGAATCCGGGTTCACCAAACGATCGATGCGTCGCTCAGTAATACTCATCAAGTCCGTTAGAGCAATGGCCGCGTAATCAAGAACCAGCGCAACCGGTGCTCCGTGAAAATTGCCACCCGACAACACCTCACCGGTGTCGGCGAAGACAAGCGGGTTGTCGGTCGCACTACCGCTTTCAATCTCCACAGTCTCACGTGCATGTCGCAGCGCGCTGCGAATCGCGCCGTGTACCTGAGGCATGCAACGCAGGCTGTAAGCGTCTTGAACACGAGGATCGTTATTCAGATGCGACTTCCGGATTTCACTGTCGGTCAACAACTGACGCAAGTGCGAGGCAACTTCGATTTGCGCTGGATGGGGCCGCGCAACGTGAATGCGTTCATCAAACGCTACGGGAGTACCACGCAAAGCTTCGAGTGTCATTGCTCCGGAAACGTCAGCCAAGCGAATCAGTCTGTCCGCTCGATGAAGCGCCAGGGCACCGACTGCGCCCATCGCCTGAGTTCCATTAAGTAAAGCGAGGCCCTCTTTAACTTCCAGCTCAAGTGGCGTGATTTGTGCTCTTTGCAGTGCCAGAGCACTTGGCATTCTTTCACCTTGAAAAAACGCTTCTCCTTCGCCGATAACAGTTGAAGCAAGATGTGCCAATGGAGCGAGATCTCCGCTTGCACCCACTGAACCTTTCTCAGGAATGACCGGCGTAACACCACGCTCGAGCATTGCAATCAACGTGTCGATCACAAGAGGACGAGCACCACTAAATCCAGCAGCCAGAACGTTCGCCCGCAGTAACAGCATGGCTCTTGCTTCAGCTTCCGATAACGGAGCGCCCAGTCCGCATGAATGACTACGGACGAGGTTGAGTTGCAACTCGCGCAATTCAGACGACTGAATACTGACGTCGGAAAGTTTTCCGAAACCTGTGTTCACACCGTAGACGGTGCGACCTGCAGCAATAATTTGCTCGACCACTTGCCTCGCTTTTTCAGCGCGAGTTCGTGCGTCTTCCGCGAAAGCTACCTGCTCCCGTCCGTAAGCAACATCCGCTATTTGTTGGAGAGTTAATTTCTGACCGTTGAGATGAATCATTGCCGATTGCTAATTGATCAAAGGCCCAGAGCTGGTCGATTGCACTCGCCTTCAAAGTCGTCGAGCCGATACACGGACATTTCACCCGAACGTAAACACACTATCGCGTAAAGAGTCGGATTTCAAAACCCGCATCCAAGTTGAGGAAGATACCTAAGGCCCCCGGAAGTATCTGATAGTCAAAACGACAAGCTGAAGCTTATCGGACACCAATCGGACACCAATCGGAAATCGGCAATATTCTTATCCGCCCCATTCCCGGCGTCTGTCTCTATCCGGTGTTTCAGACAAATCCAATTTCTTAAGCTCAGCAGTTGTGCTACCTAACCGAACTCGCTGCCTGGCCCGCTTCGCGCGTACAGTGGTGCGCTTTGTCGTCGCCGCCGTCCAACTGGTCATTCGCTTCAGTGGGCGCAGCGAGAATTCGTGTTGCGGCAAAACTTCTCCCGTAGCTTCACGCAAACGCAACGTGCCAATTGCAAAGATTGCGATTGCGGAATTGAACACAACACCAATCACAAATACGATCCAGCCCGGAACAATTCCAACCGTGGCACGATCGATAAATGAATTGAAGTCGCGTGCGGGCAATGGATGCAAATAGACTTTGAGGTTCCAGCTCAACGCGAGCAGCGCGAATATCCAAAGATAGTTTCGACGTAATCGTCGACCGACGGCTTCCCACTCGGTGATCGTAAAGTGCGGCGTATTCAGATCGGAAGCCAGGTGTTCGGCCCACGCTTCGTCAGGTGGGGCGTTATTTGGTGCGAGCAGTTGTGCGAAATATCCAGTCTCCAAGACACGTACACGACTCGACCAGATTTCGTAGTAACGATAACGTCGTGCTTCCATCAACAGAAAGATCGCAACCAGGATCGAGTTAATCGGTATTACAAAATGCGGATTACTCGGGGAGCTGAAGACAAACGAGAGTGTTGCGCCGGCCGTGATCACGGCCCAGTTCGTTGTTGTGTCGAGGCGATTGCGCCAGGTGTTCGAACGCTGCACTTCACCACGATAGAAGTGAATCATCGCAGTGTTGAATTCAGACGGTGAAAGTCGCTTCATCAACGAAGCGGGCGACTGACTGTCGGCTGGACCGTCTCCGGAAGGTGCAGGCCTCATGCGCCCGGTGCCTCGATCACTGATTAAAGAGCCGCTACTTCTTTGGGATGTTTCGGTGGTCATGAAAACCTTGAGTCGGGTGGAGGGCGCTAACCAGAATGGAGCGCAGGAAACCCCAGAAAGCGATAATAGCACGCGGCTGGGGTTATAGGTTTGTGTTCTTTGGCCATTGGTGATGACAGTTTAGAAGTTTGCCCGCATTGGTTGTCCAAGGTCCTCTCCAACGTTGACGCACTTCGAGAATCCTTCAAAATCGCTCACCTTGACACCTTTTCCGGCCAAACTCTATAGTGACATCTCGGCTATTTGAAGGAAGAACTAGAGTGAAGAGTGCCGCAGAAACTTCTCCTGATGAACACTGGATGCGGCAAGCACTCGACGCTGCCAGAGAGGCGCAAACACGCAGCGAAGTGCCCGTTGGAACGTGTATCATCAGTGACGGAAAGCTCCTCTCAGTTTCGGGAAACCGAACTCGAACAGATTGCGATCCGACAGCCCACGCTGAAATCGTCGCACTGCGCGACGCCTCCAGAATCGCCGGTAATTACCGTCTAACAGGTGTCGATATCTACTCGACGATCGAACCATGCGCGATGTGCGCAGGAGCGTTGATTCAGGCACGGGTTAGACGATTGATTTACGGCGCGAGAGACGAGAGAGCAGGAGCCGTCGAGTCGCGCTTTCGAATCTGCGACACGGATTTTTTGAATCATCGTATCGAGATCGTTTCGGGAGTTTTGGAAGACGAGTGTCGAGCGATAATGCAAGAGTTCTTTCAGAATCGACGTAAGTAGCCCGACTGTTAAAGGAGGGCTGTGCGAGAAGGTCAAGGAGCCCTCCTTTACAGTCGGGCTACTGCCT
>DATEXA010000154.1:0-1879 GCA_035257465.1 Pyrinomonadaceae bacterium
CCTAACCCCAAGCTGAAGCTTGGGGAGAATGAGACGTTGATTTTTTTGTTAGAGGCTCCTTAGCCTGTCGGAATCATTAACGTCGGTCTTTCCGACAAACCAAAAGATACAGGTCCGACAAGCTAAAGCATATCGGACAGTCAGTACTAACCCATCCCACAAAACCCGTCCATTCCCGACCCGGAACTGTGGACCGTACGGTGCCTGTGTGTGGCGCCAAACCTTAGCCAAATCCTCGCGCTCTCCTACGATCCTCAAGCTTTACGAAGGCCTTGTGCCTAAGACTAGTTAGAGGAGAGTTATCGCCTGAAAGGCAAGGAACCCATGCAAGTCAATTTGCGAAATTTCGGTTTTGCACTGATTGCGATCGCAATCATTTCCGTTTCCGGCTATGCGCAGAGCCAGGAAGACAAAACGCTTGCGCCCTATTTCTTCGTTCAAGGGGATCCGAACGTCGATCATTTACCGCTCAAAGACACTCGTGTCGATGTTTCGATCTCGGGCGTCATCGCCGATGTCAAAGTCGTCCAGACTTACCGGAACGAAGGATTCCGTCCCATTAACGCTTCGTATGTCTTCCCTGCTTCGACTCGCGCCGCCGTCTATGCCATGCGTATGCGAATCGGCAACGACGTGATCGTCGCAAAGATCAAAGAAAAGGAGCAGGCAAAGAAAGACTTCGAACAGGCTAAACAAGAAGGCAAGAGTGCGTCACTCCTGGAGCAGAATCGTCCGAATGTATTTTCGATGAAGCTGGCGAACGTCATGCCGCAGGAGCAGGTTGACATAGAGCTTCATTACACTGAGCTCCTGATTCCCACAGACGGAGTTTATGAGTTTGTGTTTCCAACGGTTGTCGGTCCTCGTTATTCGTCACAGAAGGACTCCACCGACAAGAATCAATTCGTCAACACGCCTTATTTGCACCAGGGTGAACAGCCAACCAGCACTCTGCACATCACTGCCAGGGTGGTTGCGGGTGTGCCCATTCAGGAAATCAACTGCCCGTCGCATCAGATCTTTCCGCAGTTTCAAAATCCCAGCACGGCACAACTGACGTTGGATGATTCAAACCCATTCCAGGGAAATCGCGATTTCGTTTTGCACTATCGCCTGGCGGGCAATCAAATCGCTTCTGGTTTGCTTCTCTTTCAGGGCGAAGATGAGAACTTCTTTCTTTACATGGCCCAGCCGCCAGCGCGTGTCGCAACTGAAGAAATACCTCCGCGTGAATACATATTCGTCGTAGATGTCTCAGGGTCAATGTCAGGATTTCCACTTGAGACCTCTAAACGGTTGCTCACCGACCTGATTGGTCAGTTACGCCCAACCGACTACTTCAACATCGTGCTTTTTGCTGGCGACTCGACAGTGCTGTCTGAAAACTCACTGCAGGCGAACAAGGAAAATCTCGCACGTGCAATCAAGTTACTGAACGACCAACGTGGCGCTGGCGGCACCGAACTGTTGCCCGCGATTCAACGAGCGATGAATGTCCCTCGTCAACAAAACATCTCACGCAACGTTGTTGTCGTAACCGATGGATACGTCGACGGCGAACAAGGCGTCTTCGACTACATCCGCGACAATCTTGGTCAAAGTAACCTCTTCTCTTTTGGTATTGGCACGTCCGTCAATCGCTACCTCATTGAAGGCATGGCCAAGGCAGGTATGGGTGAGCCATTCATTGTTAGTGAGGAATCAGAAGCAGCAGCAGTCGCAAACAAGTTCAGGGAGTACATTCAAACTCCCGTTCTTACCAACATTCAAATTCGATCGAAGGGGTTCGACACCTACGACGTCCACCCGGTTCATTTTCCGGATCTACTGGCGCAACGACCGTTGATTCTTTTTGGCAAATGGCGTGGCCCAATCACCG
>DATEXA010000155.1:0-12455 GCA_035257465.1 Pyrinomonadaceae bacterium
AGCGCAGCGGAGTATAGCACAGCCGTTGTCGGTAAATTGTTTCGGAAAGAAGTGCTACGCACTGGTCTTGGGACTTTGGTCTTCGGTCTTTGCGAGACGTTCAACCGAGCCCCAAAGCGATTCTTCAAAATCGTGCTGTCAGTCCAATTCGTGCACCTCTCGGACTTCCGGGCGAGATGTTGTTGTTATTGTCAGCGTTCAAGTAATACCTGGTATCGAACAGATTCTGGACGTTTGCCTGCATGCTCCAATGCTCTCCAAATGAATAGAACAGCGCCGCGTCAGCTCGCGTGTAGCCGGGCAGCACGACGGTGTTGTCTATAGCAGCAAACATGTCACTGCGATGGATGATTCCAAGACCAGTGCTCAATCCCTTCCAGACCCTCAAATGGTTCCACAATGAAAAGGTGTGATGTGGCACCTGCGCGACCAGCGCACCTGCCTTAGCGGCAGTCGTGTCGTGCGTAATAAACGCATCCTGATAAGCGTAGCCGCCCACTACACTCCATCTATTGGTAACAGCTCCGTTCAAACCAAGTTCGTAACCGTTTGTTCGCTGGCTACCAGTTTGGACAATGCGAGTTGGATCGTTTGGATCGGTAGCTCGTGTGTTCGTTCTGTCTTGTCGATAGAGCGCTGTAGTGACTGATAGGTTACTGCGAATGTCCCACTTGGCTCCCAGTTCATAATTGGTGAACTTCTCTGGCTTCACCTGTTGAGTAATCGATGTCAGGGAAGAGAACTGATCTCCTGAACTCGGCAAATAAGCAACGCCGTAGTTCGCATAGACTGAAAGCTCACTTACCGGTTTTATGATCACGCCCGCTCGAGGCGACACGAGTCGGTCTATGCGGCGCAGGCTTTCGCCATTTCGATGGTTGCGGAAGTTGAGATCGAAGTAATCGAAACGAGTGCCAGTTACGAACTGAACATAGCGTGAGATTTCAATCTGGTCCTGTATGTAACCGGCAGCCAGATTCGTATTGACGTGGTTATCAGCATCAGTAGCGTTTTGTCTGAAAGTAACCAGCGTGCTTATTGTTGGCTTATCGAAGGGAACCAAAATCGTGGTTGTCGTGTTATTGAAGAAGCCGGTGTTACGAAAATTGTCTGTTAGTTGCCGGCCCAGCTCAGTGCCAAAAAGAACATTATGTTTGACGCTCCCGGTTGAAACGCGAAACGTCGCGTCAGTTTGATTGAAGATGTTTCGACGCTTCGTTGCGTTGTTGTAGCTTGATAACGCGACTTTGGTCTTATCAGATGTTACCGCACCCGGAACGTAGTTCTGATAGGAGCGATCGTAATCACCAAACGTCGTGCGGTTGCGGATACTGAGACGTCCGATTGAGTGATCGATCGTTGTGGAAGCTAAATGTACATTTGCGCGGACGTGACTATTATCGGGGTCTCCAAAGTACGTGTTGATTGGCGTGTCCGCTGGTCTGAGTTGGAACGACGGAATACCGCGATCAGCAACACGCCGGTCGCGGAAGAATTCATAGGAAGCTGTTACTGTCGTGTTGTTCGTTGCTGCCCAGGTCAACGTTGGATTCACGCCGTAACGCTCAACGCCCACAAAATCACGAAAGCTGTTTGAGTTTTCATAGACACCATTGGCACGGACCGCGAGCTTGCGGCTGATTTCCTGGTTCAGGTCAGTAGAGAAACGTTTGTTGCCAAACGAACCGAACTGAGCAGTCACTTCTCGAAAAGATGAAAAGCCGGGTTCCTTGGTTACGCGATTAACAACGCCACCGCCACCGCCTCTGCCAAAGATCATTGAATTTGGTCCCTTAAGCACTTCAACACGATCGACGTTATAAAGATCGCGATAGTATTGAACGTCATCACGCACACCATTCACAAAGAAGTCTGCACTACTACTGTTTCCTCTAAAGATAAGTTGATCTCGATTGTTCTCGCCCTGGTGAGAACTTACGCCAGGAACATACGCGACGACATCGGCGATGCTTTGGATCGACTGATCTTTGATCTGGTCCTTCGAGACAACGCTGATCGATTGAGGAATGTCGCGCAGGGAAGTCGCGCTCTTTGTAGCGCTCGAAATGGACTGTGTCAGATAACCTGTGAGATCGGTGATAGTCACAGTGGCGTTGGTATCAGCCACCTTAAGGACAATTTCAAGGGGCACGGCGTTGTTGCGTTTTAAGGCTAGGTTCTGTGCCGACGTGGCAAATCCCTCCGCGATTGCCGTCAGGGTATAAGAGCCAGGCTCGGCCGTGAATGAAAACTCGCCGTGCTGGTCAGTAGTGACTGAAGTAGGAAGGCTGGACGAATCTTCCCTTTGGGCGACTACAAGCGCGCTGGTGACGGCTGCTTTGTTCTGATCGATCACTTTGCCGGTGACCGAGACCTTCTGTCCCTGTTGCGCTGAAGCAATGGAGCAAAGACTTAAAATGACCAGGAAAAGTAGAAATGGTGAGAGACGACTAAGTATTTGGGAGCGCATTGACCTTCAATCCTTTTGCAGCAACAAATCGAGCAATAGTGTGAGCGCGAAATTGAAATCCGTTTTCAATTTCAGCAAGGCGTTTAGAATAATTGGAAGGTGGCAGCTGGTCAAGCGCTTTTGATTAGAATTTGGAGGGGTTCCTCGTTATGCAGCAGCGTCGGTGGACAAGAGCATCGCTGCAAGTAGCGGAATGGTTAGTTCGTGGTGGCCTGTAATTGAGAATCCGCGGCCCGCATTGTTCTCGGTTGGTCGGCGCACGACGTTCGTTTGCGGGCGGTAAGATTGAATGAAGTCAAAATTTGCCGTCGTGATATCGGTTAAGGGATTACCAAGGTTGCGGACGAGAGTTACGCACTTCAAGAACACTTCAGGTAAGACGACTGCGGAACCAATGTTTAAATAAACACCGCCGCCATTCATCTCGCGAACGATCGCCGCAAGCAATCGAAAGTCCGTGTGGGTTGTTGCACCCAGTGCCGCACCATCGACGTTTGGATGAAAGTGCGCGATGTCCCCGCCGATCGTGATATGAGCAGTGAAAGGAATCCTGGCCTCGTAAGCTGCGCACAGAAGGGAATAGTCGCGATGCTTTGGCTCGAGAGCGAGCAACGTGCGGCCCATTGCCTCACCCAGGCCAATCCCGGACTTTGAACCTTCTTCAGCTGCGAGATTGAGAATACGACCCGTCTCTTCTGCGCCTCCGAAAGCTCCCTCCGATAGAGTTGCGTCAACGTCTTCAGAAGTGGAGCCAACCATTGCGATCTCGGCATCGTGAACGAGCACAGATCCATTAGCGGCAACAGCAGTCAGGAGGCCGCGTTTCATGAGATCAATAAGAAGCGGCGCCAAACCAGTCTTGATGACATGACCGCCGATGCCCCAGATGATTGGCTTCTGCAATTCGCGAGCTCGGCGAATACGGCTGACTAACTGTCTCAGTGTTTGTACGGCCAGGATGTTTGGCAAGCGGCGAAGAAACTCGTCGCTCGATAAACCCTCTTCGAGTGGCCTAGCGAAGTCGTTCAGATTTACTTTGCTGGAACGAGAGGAAAGCGGATAGGTCCTTACATCATTCAGATCGATTGGACGAAAGTTGTCGTCGTAATGAGACATTTCAGACGAGGCTGCGTTTCAGGATAAGAGCGCGGCGGAGTATATCACGCGAGTTCGTTGGCCTTACCGTTGGCGTCGCCGTTGCCGTTGCCATTTCCATTTCGCGGCAGGCGACCAACCAGTAATGGTTTCAAAGCGTGACCTGTGTGAGAGCGACGTGATCGGGCGACCTCTTCGGGAGTGCCTGCTACAACTACACGCCCGCCATGTTCGCCACCTTCCGGTCCGAGGTCGATGATGTGATCGGCCGACTTGATCACATCGAGATTGTGCTCAATCACGATCACGGTGTTGCCAAGCGATACTAAGCGTTGAAGGACGTCGAGTAATTTGTGGACGTCTGCGAAATGCAGACCGGTCGTTGGCTCGTCGAGGATGTAGATCGTACGTCCGGTCGCCCGTTTTGAGAGTTCCTTCGCGAGTTTGATTCGCTGCGCTTCGCCACCGGACAACGTAGTTGCTGACTGTCCAAGTTTGATGTAACCAAGACCGACATCCAGGAGGGTTTGAAGCTTCTGGTTTATTTGCGGCAAGTTTTCCAAAAGCGAGAGTGCTTCCTCGACACTCGTGTCGAGCAGATCCGCGATCGATTTTCCTTTGTACTTAACTGCCAGAGTTTCGCGGTTGTATCTGTCCCCCCGACAGACATCGCACAACACGTACACGTCTGGAAGAAAGTTCATTTCGATCCGCTTCATCCCGTCGCCTTCGCAAGCTTCGCACCGTCCACCCTTAACGTTGAATGAGAAGCGACCTGGTTTGTAACCGCGTTCACGCGACTCCGGCAGCATCGCATAGATCTCTCGCAACGGCGTGAACAATCCAGTGTAAGTCGCGGGGTTAGATCTTGGTGTTCTTCCGATCGGAGATTGATCGATCTCGATGACTTTGTCGACGTGTTCGAGACCTTCGAGGGTCCGGTATGCACCCGGCTCTGGCAATGAGCCATACAAGTGCCGCGCTAAGGCGTGGTAGAGAATGTCTTCAACGAGCGTTGACTTCCCGGATCCCGAGACACCGGTTACGACAGTCAATAACCCTAGTGGAAACGTTGCATCGATGTCTTTGAGGTTGTTCGCTCTTGCGCCATGAAGAGTAAGGCTCTTGCCGTTTGGTGCGCGCCGCTGTGCTGGCACTTCGATTTTCTTCGCGCCACGAATGTAGAGCCCGGTTACTGAATCCGGGTTATCAGCGACATCCTGGGCCGTACCGTACGCGACCACTTTGCCTCCGTGCGCGCCGGCGCCCGGTCCTAAGTCAACGACGTAGTCAGCGCGCCGGATTGTTTCTTCATCGTGCTCAACAACGAGCACAGTGTTGCCGAGGTCGCGTAAAGCGGAGAGGGTTTCCAGCAGTTTCTGGTTGTCCCGAGGATGAAGTCCAATCGACGGTTCATCAAGGACATACAGAACACCGCGAAGTTGAGAGCCAATCTGGGTCGCCAGACGAATTCGCTGTCCTTCACCACCCGACAATGTGAAAGATGCGCGATCAAGTGTCAGGTAACCGAGGCCAACCGTACGGAGGAAACTCAAACGGTTTTTGATCTCACGTAATATTGGCCCGGCGATCTGTTCCTCACGCTTGTTTAGTTTCACCTGCTCGAAAGCTTCGACCGCATCTTCGATAGGCAACGAAGTGTATTCAGCGATTCCCCGACCTCCGACACGAACCGAGAGCGAGTCGGAACGTAAGCGTTGTCCTTTACATTCCTGGCACACTGTGGGGGAGACAAGTTCCTCAAGTGCGATTCTGATCTTTTCTGACGGCGCTTCGTTTAGCCTTTCACGCAACCAGTCCAAAGCACCCTTCCAATCACTTTGATAAGAGTAGAGTCCCTGCGTGAACGTCAATTTGGCGTTGACCCCATTGAGAAACGCATCCCGTACTTCTCGAGGTAACTCGGCAAATGGGGTGTTGGAGTCACCATTGAAATGTTTACAGACCGCGAGAAGTGCACTTCGAAGATAAGCCGATCCTTGCTTGTCAGCAGTGCCCATGTAGCCAAGCTTCTCAGGAGTCTGGCTTGCGTCAGGAATCAATTTCAGCGAGTCGATTTCCATGACGGTGCCGAGTCCATGGCAACGTTTGCAGGCGCCGTAGGCTGAGTTGAATGAAAACGAACGGGGCTCGAGTGGTGGAACGTTGATACCGCAGTTCACACACGCCATTTTCTCGGAATAGAGTTTCTCCTCACCATCGACTATTGAGATGAGCACTGCGCCCCCAGTTAACTTCAGCGCGGTGCGAATCGACTCCGTGAGCCGCTCCTTGATTCCGGACTTGATTAAGAGTCGATCGACAACTGCTTCGATTGAGTGATTCTTGCGTTTGTCGAGACGAATCTCTTCGTCGAGTGAAACCAGGTCGCCATCAACCCGGGCACGAAGAAAACCATCCTTCGCGAGCTTCTCCAGTTCTTTCTTGAATTCGCCTTTTCGTCCGCGAACAATTGGTGCCAGCACCATAACCCGGTCGCCTTCCGGAAGTGCCAGGACGCTTTGGATGATCTGATCGACGCTTTGGCGAGTGATGGCAGCACCGCAGACGTGGCAGTGAGGAATACCAATCGACGAGAACAACAGTCGCATGTAATCGTAGATCTCAGTTACGGTTCCAACGGTTGAACGCGGGCTCCTTGAAACAGTTTTCTGTTCGATGGAAATTGCGGGAGAAAGACCGTCGACCGAGTCGACATCAGGCTTTTCTAATTGGTCGAGAAATTGTCGAGCATAAGCCGAGAGGGATTCCACGTAGCGGCGTTGACCTTCCGCATAGATCGTATCGAAGGCGAGTGACGATTTTCCGGAGCCGGAAAGGCCGGTTATGACGGTAAACCGGTCGCGGGGGATGTCGACATTGATGTTTTGGAGGTTGTGTTGGCGCGCCCCTCGAACAGTGATGCGATCAATTGCCATAGCACTAGTAGACCGACTACCCCAGCACAGAAGCGAATTTTGTGTACTGGCGAATCAGTCATTCTAGCCGAGCAGATCGGGTCGGGCAAGCGAGGCAGAATATTGACGATTTCCCATTGCCAATTGGCGTTTGTTTCGGCAAGGAAGAGGCTTATCAGAGTCGCGTTTTTCTGACTTGGATAAGTGAGACGCTTTTCGTCAGCTTTGAAATCGCAATTGGAAATCCGCAATCGGCAACAGTATTGCGCAACTCAAAAGTTGAGTCTCATTCCAACTTCCATTCGACGAGGAGGTTGTGCGGACGTTGCCTGTCCGAAGTATGGCGAGACTAGCACACCGTTAAAGACGCCGAGGTTAGTGTGATTCAGGAGATTGAATGCCTGTGCGTAGAATTCAAGGTGGTACCTCTTAGTGCCGCCCATTCCTATTGAAGGTGGAGCCGCTCCATCCCCGCCACCGATGCGCACCATTCGCACCTGAGGTCCTCCGGTCTGAGGCTGATCCGGTCCGAAGTCGCGGCCCCAACTCAGGCGAGATCCAATTTCCCAACGCGGAGACCCACGTTTGCTGTTACGACTAATACCGGCGGGCCGGTCGTTGATAACCGTGTCCTTGTTGTTGTCTAAACCCGTGGTGATGTTATAGGGCAACGCTGACGTGGCCTGAACTATTGTCGAGATGCCAAAACCCTTCTTTAGCCGTTTACTGATGAACCCGGAGACAAGATGGTGAAAGTCATTTGCTGATGGTCCACGATCGGCGCGCAGATTGAAATTGTTTGAGGGCAAGCCGAACGGACTGTCGATTTCGTTTGTGCTCCTCATGTAGATGTAGTTCACATTCCAGAAGAAGCCGTTCACAAAGTTGCCGGGGCCAACGCCTATCATCAGGCGGTGAACGGATGTGTAGGCGGATGATTCGATGTTCGTGACATTGCCTGTTGTCGGATCAGGTCGACCGATTCCGGGTAATGGCGAGTTCAAGTTGATGCCGTGGAACATGTGAACACCACGCTGGTATTGATAGTTTGCCATTATGCGCACGGGTTTCACCGCAGTCGTTTCAATCCCCAGGGACGACTGAATGATGTAAGGCTGAGCGAGATTTTGATCAAGCTGTATCACGCTGGAAGGTGGAATAGTTTGAATTCCGCCGATGAAGGGATTGGGATAACCCGGATTCGCCACAATCAGATCGCGTTGATGTTGTCCGTCGACACGCAGGGTTTGTTCGTAAGTCTGGGCGTTGAGCCAATCGTAGAAAATTCCCGAACCACCACGGATGGTTACGTTTCCTTTTTTCAGCGGCGACCAAACAAACCCCAGGCGCGGAGCAAGATTGAATTTGCCCGGACCATTGGTCTGAAGTTCCTGGCGAACACCGTAGCTTACAGTAAGATTCTTTTTCACACGGTAGTCGTCCTGGATGTACCAACCTACCTGGTATTGAGAATAAGAAACAGAAGGATCGCCGACTCGCTGAGTGTATTGCGTGGGCAACCCGAGTTGATACGCGGCGAGACTTGCAAATTGGAAAGTGCCCAGCGCGTTGGTTGAATCGTTACTGCTGTAGTGCCCGCCTTCGAGTTGTACTCCAAATCGAATTCCGTGTTTCTCGAGTGCATAGTCGACATTGTCTGCGAGTTCGAAGTCGAATTGATCTCGACCGCCGAATCTTTGAGCGCTCCCGTCATTGAATGCACCTGGGACGAGAACAGTGCGGCTAAGCGTAACGGATTTTGACGCAAGACTAGTCCAACGTGTTTGCAGTCGAATCTCATTGAAAAACTTCTTGCCGAACACGCCTGAGTCTGCAGCGCGAGCTATGTATTCAGTTTGGTCCTGGGAATAACCTCGGGCCGCAAGGTCAAAGTCGCCGACACCGAGATTGTTCTGAAGCACGGCGTTGCGTTGAAAGTGAAACCTGGCTGTGTGAGTTTTGTTGACGGCGTGTTCAATACGCCCGTCGAGGTTTAGTCGTCGTGATGGACGATAGGCGAGGTCTGTGAAATTGCCGGATGGTAATTTTGCGACGATCGTTTTAGCGTCGAAAAAAAGAGAGCCATCGGCGTTGAGAAATAGTGACGTATGGTTCTTCCAAAGCGGTCCGTCCAGTGAAAGGCCAAAACGCCGCTGCTGCTCCGGACCTCGAAACGTTGCAAAGGCCTGTCGTGCGTTAAGTGATTCGTCGCGAAATCCAAAATTGAACGAGCCATGCCATGAATTGACGCCTGGCTTGGTGGTGATATCCACGAGACCAAATCCAGCGTCATGATTCTCAGCCGCATAGGGATTGATTCGAAATCTTATTTCGCGAATCTGCGATTTGGGAGGCAGCTTGCCGCCCCGGAATCCATTGACACGAATCTGAGCGCCCGGTCCCGCCAGTTGATTTATTGCGTTTTCAAATTCGTCTGGATCGTCGGGAAGTTGAGCAATCTGTTCGGCCGTGAGTACGTTGGAGAATGCGGGGCCATTTGGATTTGTGTTGCGTACTGCTGTTTCCTCGGCCACTTCGACGTCGGCCTTAATTACGTCAATCTCAAGAGCAATCTCTGTTCGATTAGCTCCGGGAGTCAGAGTAGTAGCTTCAGTTACCTGCGGCTTGAATCCGGGGGCTTCGACGTGAACGAGGTAACGACCGGGGACCAATTTGTTGAATCGCGCCTCGCCGTTTTGATTGGTTTGTGTTGCTGCCCGCTGGCGCCCATTGCTCAGCAGTTGCACTTGTGCCTTGTTTACCAGTGCTCCTGAAGGGTCGCGCACAACAACATCGAGACTCGCGTTGCTCGAACTTTGGGCGAAGGCCAACTGCGATGAGATCACGACAACGACAAGCACACTTATCGCACAAGACTTGAGGCGGTCGGAGCGCATATTCAGAACTCCTTAGCGCTTTTCAAATTTGTCAGACTTGAATTGCGGGTTCATCTGATACTTGGAAATCTCGAACTCTTCTGAAACTTCTTCACCGGTTAAGAAAGTAAACTTGTGAGGCAGTAACAGACCGTTCGCTTTCTTGTGATCGGAGAGGCGAATATAGAAGTCAACCTCTTCGGGAACTCCGGGCGTTTCCGAGGCGAGGCGTTTCTCGGCCTCTTCACGTGCCTTCTTCATATCTTCAGGCTTCATTTGTCCGCCACCCGCAGATCTCGTCATTGTCATAATTCGCGGTTTTGGTCCTCTATAACTTATGAGCAAAGGAAGGTGACTTGATTTATCGAAGAACAGTCGAACCGCAAACTTGTCTGGTCCAGTGACGTCGATAACTTCTGCTTTTGCGTCGTCAACGTCTGACTCGCCCGCATACTTGTAATTAACAGGAAATGATTCCGGCGCTGCTAACGTTATGGCAAGCAGGTAACGCGCCATTTCAACCTGTAGCATGCGGCGCAGTGCGGCTTCCATCTGTTCCGGTGTTGCTTGTGCTCCTCCTGGTCCACCCATGCGAAAAACCATTGCGCCGCCGCCACCGCTTTGACCATTCCATGCGTGATCGGCGTTCAATGTGCGGTAGCTAATCAGTGCTGTGCTCAGTCCGCCCGGATTCATCGAGTCTTCAACCAAATACTTGTTGGGAAGAAGAATGCTAATCTCTCTGTCGCCTCCCAGCTGACGTTCGCCGAGCATTCTTCGATACTGTCCAGTGATGTTCAGACTCTGAATCTTATTTAGCTGTTCTTCGCCGCCAATGGCGGCTCGAGCCTGGTTTAGAATTTCCTGCGCTCGAACGTCATCAGCGAAGACGGGTGACGCCCCAATCAGTAACGCGGCGAGAAGTAATGTTATAGACGCAAGTTTCCTCATAACCTCTTAGCTTTCGATCTCAGTAATTTGAATAACGACGCAACGTAGTTTCGTGAACCCAATGCAGGCAGGAAACTGGCTGCAACAGGAGCTTAAGAGTGGACTGTAAACCCGACGATCTCCCTTGTCAGATGCTATTCACAGGAAGTCATGGAAAAGTTCCACAAACACAAAGGTGATTGACACTCTTTCAAAGCGAGTCCTACACTGCGGTCAAGAGCTGCGCAGCGCATCGATCGTTCGTTCAGGCGGTCATAGTGAACCTTCCGAACACCCTAACCCTCCTTCGTATATTCATTGTCCCGTTGTTGGTCGTCGTACTCCTGACGCCGTTCTCGGAGAGTTGGTTTGGTGTCCCGAGACACATTCTCGGAGTCTTTATGTTTTTAGCAGCGGCCTTGACTGACTATCTGGATGGACACATCGCACGCCGTCGCGGGCAAGTGACACGACTCGGTCAGTTGCTCGATCCAATCGCCGACAAGCTTTTGATCTCTGCAGCGTTGATCTCACTTGTAGAGAATCAACTAGCACCGGCGTGGGCAGTCGTGATCATCATTGGGCGAGAGTTTGCAGTGACAGGTCTCAGATCTATCGCAGCGGTTGAGGGCGTTGTTATTTCAGCGTCGAAGATGGGTAAGTTCAAAATGCTAGCGCAGGTGATTACGATTACGTTGCTGATCGGATCAAGCGTAGCGGGCAAGCCCCCCGTCGCCAATTTTGGCAGACCTTTTCCAGCAATAGAGTTCTGGTCGGTGCCGGAATTGCGGACTGCCTGGCAACATTTAATCGGAAACGAAGTGACAACCTCCACTGACTGGCAGGTACTTCTATACACGGCAGGTCGAGCGATGCTGTGGCTCGTTGTTATCTCGGCATGTACATCGATGTATGGTTACTTCAGTTCGTTTTACCGTGCGGTCGTTGCAGACCGTACGGCAAAACAAAAAGCAAAGAGTGCACCTGTCGCCGTTTCCTCAGAATAGATTCCGAATTTATTGGATTTCTACCCAGTCACCTGTGTGAGCTTCCCAGGCCACACGCGTGATGATCGCCGTCGCTGTGCGTGCTTGTACGTCGATTACAACCATCTCACCAACAATCTTGCGCGGCATTTCTCCGGTCTATGTCCTTTGACCTCTCGAGTCGTAATGGGAGGATAGCGGTACCTTCCGGGAACGTTGATGAGAAATGTTGGATCCTTAGCGCGCTGAGATTGGGATGAAAACCCTCCACCTCGATACGCCTCACTTTGAAAACCAGTCGCACGACCGCGCGCATCTTCTTCATCCTCGATGGTAGTTACATCAACTGAGATAACGGGCTGTAGACGGCAACATACTGTGAGCTTTCTTCGTTGCCTGCTTAGTTGAGTGGGGCAACTCCGGTCCTACTTGGCAGCTTCTATTCAGGTCAAATCTGTTTGTTTTGGGTTACGTGAAAGCAGCGCCCGCATGCGTTTTATCTACAACACTAAGCTCGGCTTGCGTTTTTGAAACGCGCTTGTTAGTATCCGCATTTTGTCGGAATGCGCTATTTTCGTCTATAGCGGGCCGGCGTAGCTCAGTTGGTAGAGCATCTGATTTGTAATCAGAGGGTCGGGGGTTCAAGTCCCTTCGCCGGCTCCAGCAATCATTTGACAAGTAAGCAGGGGTGGTCGAGTGGTTAATGGCACCGGGCTGTAAACCCGGCAGGCTAACGCCTTACGTAGGTTCGAATCCTACCCCCTGCACCATCTGAGATTTGAGATCTCAGATTTGGGATCTCAACGGGCGGGTGTAGCTCAGTTGGTAGAGCATCAGCCTTCCAAGCTGAGGGTCGCGAGTTCGAGTCTCGTCGCCCGCTCCAGTTTTCTGACATTGAGATTTGCGCCCGCGTAGCTCAGGGGTAGAGCGCCTCCTTGGTAAGGAGGAGGTCATGAGTTCAAATCTCATCGCGGGCTCCAGTGATTGTTAAGCCCGCATTGAGAGTCGTTACGATACTTATACATAAGAGGCCAGGAAGAGATGTCGAAGGAAAAATTTGACCGTTCAAAACCGCACGTGAACATCGGGACGATCGGGCACGTGGATCACGGGAAGACGACGTTGACGGCAGCGATCACGAAGGTGTTGGCGAAGAACAATCCGAAAGTGCAGTTCGTGG
>DATEXA010000156.1:0-2623 GCA_035257465.1 Pyrinomonadaceae bacterium
CAGCATCGGAAGGAGTTATCGGACGCGAATGGACCACCACAAGCTGATCACGCGAGCGTCCCTCCTTCTGAATCCATGCAATGCTCAATTGGTTAGCGATTTTCATGAGGTGAATGCTTTTGTTCTCGGTTTTTTCATCGAGGAAGCACGTAAGTCCATATGGCGATACAAATCAGCGACGCCAAAATCATCGGCCACCAATCGTAAATGGGTTTCATCTTCGGACGTTCGGTTGGTATTGGATATTCAGTTAAGCGATACTTGTTGGTCAGATGGAGGAGGACTTCAGCCTGCGGGATCGCTTCATTAAAATGCCCGTTATAGTTTTCATGTGCACATTCCTTTCATAATTCTTCTCCCGATTTTCGGGCTGAAGTTTGGAAAATCTTTAGCCGTCCGGAAAATTCTCGGAGCAATTTGGTTCATAGGTTGATTGTGTGAACGAACCTCGTCACGGTTAACCCTGCGGGAAGCGGGTCAGGTGGAGCTCCGGGGGGAGACGCCTAACTGACTTAGCGCGAGCGCGACTCTACCAGCCACCGACAGACAGTGTCAATACTATTTTTGCGAATTGCCGAGTCCACTTCCAGAAACGCGCTCAGCTTTTCATCTGCGTGCACGTTTTTGCGCAGCCATTACGAGATCAAATTCACCGCGAACTGGTGAATCGCCCGTTCCAGTTCCAGAAATGCGGTCAGTATTTCATCGGCACGCACGATGAAACACTTTCCGTTGCGCTGCCTTCGGAAAGTCAGCATCAATCATGACGACAGCGAGTTGATGCGAGTCGCCTCAAGTCGTAGCGTGAAGCTAGTTTTAACGCTAAGAAAGGATCGAGCAAATGCCAAAATACCTGATTCAGGGATCGTATTCGCAACAAGGTTTAAAGGGAATGCTCAAAGAGGGTGGGTCGAAGCGCCGCGAAGCCGCCGAGCAAATAATCAAAGGAACGGGTGGACGACTGGAAGCTTACTATTATGCCTTTGGGAGCGACGACTTCGTAATCATTGCGGAGCTGCCGAGCAACGTGGACGCAGCGGCCTTGTCGTTCGCTGTCAATGCTAGCGGAGCCGTGCAGTCGCGAATGACAGTACTGATCACGCCAGAGGAGGCTGACCAAGCCACGGAGAAGATGAAGACGATCAAGTATCGGCCACCCGGAGAATAGAACTGCGCGGCCAGTTCGACTTCGCGAGCCGAAGCTACTTTTGCATCCGGTCACATGATGCTGTGATTCGCATTTACGATGCTGTTGGCAACTGATCGAGACGCACGAGCACGGGGGCGATTTCAAAGGTGATCAGTTTTTACTCGCATGGCTCCGCATTTCGCACCAAAACCCGGTCAATTCCGTCAAACTGTTCATCTCTTTTACCAAAGAGAACATGAAACCAACCGGTTATGGTGAAACCTTAGCATCTCACGATCCGTTGCTTTCCTGGAACGACACAGGACCGAAGAAAGCCATCGTTGAGTTCCTCGAGCGAGTAACAAAAGAGGGTTCCCCCGATTTTGTTAAGCCTGAGGACCGCATCGCCACATTCGATAATGACGGCACGCTCTGGGTTGAACAGCCGAACTACACCCAAGTGACCTTTGCTATCGACGAGGTGGTTGCTCTGGCGCCACAGCATCCAGAATGGCGCGACGTGGAACCCTTCAAGTCAATCCTTGGGCACGATCGCGCGGCGTTGATGAGATTCAGTATTCAGGATTTCGAAAAGGTTGTCGCCCTTACGCACAGCGGGATGACAGGGCAACACTTCCAGGAAATCGTTGCGAAGTGGCTCGCCGAGGCAAAGCATCCACGCTTCAAACGGCCTTATACCGAATGCGTTTATCAACCGATGCTGGAATTGATGCAATACCTACGGAACAACGGATTCAAAACCTATATCGTGACTGGCGGGGGACAGGAGTTTGTGCGTGCCTTTGCGGGGCAGACTTACGGCATGCCACCTGAGCAAGTCGTAGGCAGCGTGAGCAAGGTGAAATACCAGTATGACAAGGACGGCAAGCCAGAGTTGATCAGACTGCCTAAGGTACTGCTAATCGACGACAAAACCGGCAAGCCGGAAGGGATTAACATGTTCATTGGTCGGCGACCGCAAGGTGCGGTCGGCAACTCGACCGGTGATCGGCAAATGCTTGAATACACTGGGGCGGGGGATGGCGCGAAACTAATGATGCTTGTCCATCACGACGACGCTAAGCGCGAGTACGCCTATGGTTCGGAGTCGAAGATCGGAACCTTCAGCGATGCGCTTATGGCTGAGGCGAAAAAGAAAGGCTGGATTGTGATCAGCATGAAAGATGATTGGAAAACCATCTTCCCATCAACAAATACTAATGACTGAGCTGGAAGCAATCGAAACGGGAACAAAGCCGCGGCTAGGAAGTCCGTCCGCGCAAAGATCATCGCGGCTTTGATCTCATCTCCGATGCGCTGCCATTCGGGCGGCTGTGGTTTGGCGAACGGAATGCAGTCGCAAATGCAATCGGATACGTGCAATTCTACAGCCGGTCACACCATGTTGTGATTCGCGTTACGATGAAGCTGGCAACGTGATCGAAACGCACGAACACGCGGGCGATTTCATACACTAGTGAACTCCCGCCCCTA
>DATEXA010000157.1:0-2477 GCA_035257465.1 Pyrinomonadaceae bacterium
ACATGTGCGAGGACATGCGCCAGATGCTGGACGACATGGGCATCGACGACGATGACATCCTCAGCGAGGACTTCACCGGCTACACATAGGGCCCGCTGCGACCTCTTTGGCCGGCACTATGTGTGCCCGCCCTCCTCCCGACATGGCCCAAGCCTCTGAGGGTTTTGAGAAATGCCACTTCGCCACTTTGGGGGCTGAGTCTCTGAAAAGTTGGCATCGCGCGGAGGCCACCTTTCGCCGGTCAACTTGACTGAGAAGGATAGCTCCTATTTCGCCAGTCTCGTCATCGGGTCCTAATAACCCACAACCGAAGATGTTCCAGGGGGAAATTTAACCCGGCGATGTCAGCACGTCTGCAAGATGCGCGAGGAGATAGAGGACGCTCCTCTCGTGAGATTTCTGTCCTGTCTGAAGTCCCTGTTGCGACACCGAGACGGCCGAGCCTGACCTCGTCCCTACATGCATCATCGGCGATACCAACGAAAAAATTGCCACTAGCGCGGCCAGACGCCAAGCACTCCGAGGTAAGCGAGTCTTCACTGGAACAGTACCTGCGAAATCTTGATCATAGCAGTTGTCCCTCAACGTGATGTTTTTGAATACGTCAACAACGGAAGCTGCGCTTAGTTCCTCATGACATCGCTGGCTGCACGTTCGTGGTTACGCAATCGTTAACGAAGCGGGAATGTCCCCTCGAATCCAACAAGAGATTTGCAGACTCAAAGGGAGTAGAAATAGCTAGGTGACGACGGAGGCACTTTAGCCTGCGCCTATCACTATAAGTCACTCGGTTTGACGACGCTGGCAGTGCCCTCTTCCGTCAAGAGTTCATTCAACTCTGCAAGACGTGCCTTAGCCCGTTCTATCGACTGCTCGGTCGTATCTATCCAGCCTGACCCTATGTCCTCGCCTGTTCGCACTTTGCCTGATTCCATCATCTCAAGCTGCTGCTCTAAGCTTGCTTGCTCTTGCTTACACCAAGCGATGAAACGACCAGGGGCAGGCATGTGTTAGCTCCTCACTGTGCTTGAAGGTGAAATGAACAGCTTATCTGAACGTGATCAGCGAAGCGCCCAAAATGGCCAAACACCTGAACTCCCAGGTCCTTCCTCTTGAGGGGTTTCTTACCGCGCTTTGGGCAATTGGAATGAGCGTTATGTCTGTCGCGGCTTTGAATACTAGTTTCAAAGAGGAGCCCGAACATGAGTGAACTACGGTATCCAAACGAAAGCAGAGAGTATCGCGACGCGCGCGACTCATTGCTTAAAGACGAACAGGAACTCGTCGACAAAGTAAAATCTGTGGCAGAGCGGCGCCGCAGTCTCCCTCCCGGCGGGCAGCTGAAAGAAGACTACGTCTTCGAATGGGCCAACGATGGGAAGGTAGGGAAGAGCGTGAGATTCTCCGAGTTATTCGGGGACAAAAACACCCTGCTGCTTTACTCATGGATGTACGGTCCGAACTGGGACCATCCCTGTCCTTCCTGTACGTCGCTGATGGATGGGTTTGATCGCACCTGGTACTCGGTCTCTAAAGATGCCGCGTTTGTGGCAATTGCCAAAGCTTCCGCCGATCAAATCAATGCGTGGGCCAAATGCCGTGGATGGTCGCAGATCGCGCTGGTTTCCGGATCAGACTCTTCCTATCAAGTCGATTACAAATGCCAGGGAGAGTCCGATGATATGCAATGGCCCGTGATGCATGTGTTTAGGAGACAGGATGGACAGATTTTCCATTTCTGGGGAACTGAACTGTCGGCAAATCACGTCGATACGGTGTGGGCGTATTGGAATCTCATGGACTTTACGCCAGAGGGTCGGCCTGACATTCCTACTCCGCCGCAAAATTTCAGGTCCGAATTCTTGGAAAAAAACTATCTGAACAAAAGTAGATTGGCGCAGAACTCGGACGACCGCGCGCAGCGTGTCCGCTTGGGGTCATGAGCGGACATTCGGATGCGGACCCGCCAGGTCCACTTCACCCTCAAGAGCAGACATGCATAGAGCCGCCATTAATGTCCACTGAGTGCCATAAGCGGACATTCGCCCCTACGTAGGCGTGAGGTCAGTCGCGCTCTAGCTCTCGTGCGCGGGTTGGTGAGGTTCTGTCCAGAAGCGGGCTGACCATCTAAATCGACTTTAGATATTCAAGCAGATCGTTTTTCTCTTTGTCGGTAAGCCCGAGGCTGAGATGCTCGTTGTAGTGCTCGATTACGTCCTTGAGCGTTGCGAAGCGCCCGTCGTGATAATAGCCGCCTTTGTGAATTTTCTTGCTATCCCATAACGCTCGTAGGGGCGCAGTGCGGTATCGATTATCCGGAGATCGCATGGCCTGAAAGTCGTCGATGCCGATCTCCTCAGCCCTGTGGAGGTTCCATCCCGGTTCAGTGAAAATTGGTGGCACATGGCAGGTTGCGCACTTCGCTTTTGCAGCAAAAATTTTCTCTCCGCGCTTGGCAGCGGCACGGTCGAAAACGC
>DATEXA010000158.1:0-9770 GCA_035257465.1 Pyrinomonadaceae bacterium
CTTGCCTCTACCTTCAGATCCCAACAAAGTTCCGCAAACTAAACAAAGCAGGGACAGGGTCCCCTTCCTAACCTGAAAAGTTTCCCAGCCTGAAGACTTCGGAGACGTTACATTAAAAAACTATTTGGTTGTGGCTTGGATTGTGTAATCTGCAGATACCGTCTCGCACACATCGCTACTCGCTCGCAGCCTTCATCCGTGGATACCGCTGCAGCATCCCTTCTTCCTTCATCACCTTCTCGATGCCTTCAATGTCCATCGGCGCGAAATCCGAGATAATGCGCGCACCGGTATCGGTGATCACAATCATGTCTTCGAGCCGAACATAGATCTTCTCTTCCGGAACTACCAACGCCGGTTCGATCGTAAACACCATGCCTGCGCGCAATGGACCATAATCCGTGCCATCATCATGCGTCGCCATTCCCACCCAATGACCCAAACCACTCCGCGGGTTCGCAGCACCTTGTTTATAGCTCGTTACAAACTCGCGCGCCGCACGCTCGTACTCGGGCTTCGAGAACTTCGTTGTCCCGAGAGCACTCTCCATATCGCGAACTGCTGCCTGTTTGATCACTTGCGCCGTAACTCCAGGCCTGATGTGATTCAGAATTGCGCGATAGCACGTCAGATAGAAACCATATAACTCGCGTTGCCAGGGACTAAACTTCCCGTTCACCGGCCACATGCGCGTGACGTCTGACATGTAATAACCAACGTCGGGAGCGTAATCCATCAATAGAAAATCACCGTCCAACATCTTGCGCTGGCCGGCGTTGTAATGTGGCCAGTATGCATTCTGCCCGCTAGCGATCAGCGAGAAGTAGGCATCACCTTGCGCACCATCGCGATAGAAAACGTATTTCGCGACCGCATCCAATTCGTATTCGTAAATGTCAGGGACGGTCGAGCGCATCGCTTCCATCAAAGCAAGTCCCGAAAGGCGAGTCGCTTTTTCGAGCATCGTAACCTCGCGGGGACTCTTGATGAGACGTAGCTGATCGATCGTTGGCGTGAGATCGTTGATGACAAATTGCGGAAACCGCGTGCGCAATAACTGAATGAACTCTCCTTCGCGCGAGCCTCGTCCATCGAATGGATCGGCTGCGTAATCTCCAATCACACGGACTGCAAGGTCGCGTGACATTGCCGCTCCCTCTGCCGGACTGAACGGCGTCAATATGGAGCGAATGAAACCACCACGCGCAAAACGCGCAAGATGCTCGCCGAGTAGATCCGTACCGAATACATCATCAACACCGCTGAGCTTCTTCACTTCCTCTGCATCTTCGGCCGAGAGTACTTTGCCTTCGCCTCGTTCTCGTCCGGCGTTGCGATGCGGAAGATAAAGAACGGTGTGTTTGGTAGCGCCATCGAGTAACAAGTAAGCATGAGGAATCTCGATGCCGCAGAAGTAATAGAACTCATTCGACTGGCGAAACCTCGTATACCCCGCCGGACTCGCCGCCCCCTGGACCAGTGCGATGGAAGAGGCGCCGATTGCTTCGAACACCTTTGCCCGCCGTGCAGCAAACTCTTCAGGCGGAAAGTCTTGTCTAAACGGCGAGAACCCAACCTGTGCGTTCACGCTTACCGGTATGATCAGCAGCAATAGTTTGAGTAAAGATCTACACGTGGCGTTCATAGTTTTGGTCCTGTTTCAGTAGAAGAGTTTGCTCACCCCAGCGGGGTGATATGTTTATAGCACGATCACCCATTATCCTCCGGCGCCTTCGGCGAGGAGATCATTTGCTCTTGGTGTCTATAAACATATCGCTCCGCTGCCCAAAGCATCAGGATCGCTTCGAATTTTTGGCGTTTTAAATAGGAATATCCAAGCTGAGGGACGTGGACGTGGTCACCCAGCGAAATGAATCCATCCAAGACATAGGACCAACACCACTATCGGTTCGCCCTCGCTGTGGCCCGCTTCGTGGGTTTACCGTTCATTGGCTTGGTATCAATCGGCATTCCTATCAACCCGCCCTCATAACTCTTTCGATACTCTTCCATCTCTTTCGCCAGAGCTGCATCAAGTTTGCGCAACTTCGCCAACTCCTGCGTCACTCTCTTGTCGTCCCTTCCCAGCGACTGCACCATCGCTTTCACGACGTTGTACTGGGCCAACACAAAACCAGGTTGTATGGCCAACGCTTTTCTAAAGTAGACAATCGCACGCTCCTGGCGGCCATCAACCACCCATGAGTCACCATCCATCACCGCCAATCCCATCTCGAGCAGGGCATTCGGATCGTTCGGTTTCTGCGCCAGATTCTCCGTGGCTCGCTTCATGTTTTCGGCGCGTGTCAATAATTGAATGAACGTTGGTTGAAGATGATCTTCGTCTGAACTTCGTGCGTCCCAGAGTTGTCTTGCCTCGACAAGTTTTCCCTGGGTCACAAACAGGCGTCCGAGTGGGAATCGTCCGGCCATCTGTCTAGGATCGGCAGCCATCCCTTGTCTGTAGATTTCTTCAGCTTTCTTTTCGTCTTTCATGTTGACGAAGAGCCAGCCCAATGACTCATAGACCGCGAATAGTTTTGGATCGACCTTGAGCGCTGTTTGATAAGCGGCGATAGCCTCTGCCTGGCGCTTCTCATTGTGCTCCAAAGCTTCCCCAATCGTTGCGTACACATCACCAAAGTTTGGATCGAGTTCGATGGCTTTGCGACAACCTGCAATCGCTTCATCGACTGCGCCAAGACTAATGTCGGCTTTGGCTTTAAGCACGTAGAACTCTTTGCGTTGCGGCTGGAGGCGGATCACAGTGGCAAACTCAGTCGACGCGCTCTTCATTTTCCATTGGGCCATCCATGCGAGCCCGGCTATCCCATGCGGCCGAAAATCATTTGGGTTAAGAGTCATGGCCTGGGAACATTTGGCTAATGCTTCAGCATACTTACCCTGTTGATAGAGACCGTACGCAGTTTGAACCAACAAGTCGATCTCACTCGCCGCAGCCGGTTGTTCGGCTTTTCCTTGTGGCGGAATCCTTCTCGCAGCCGAGGTCGCGATGCCCAACCAACAGACTGGAAGAATGATCATGAGGAGAATCAATCTCGCTAATATCGGACGAGCCTTTATCAGACGAGGCTTCGAGCAGTTTGAATCAATCATGGCGTTAGGAGTACTTCTTCGGATCGCTTTCACACCGGCGGGTGAAATGTTTATAGCTAGACTCTGCCCACTCACCTCCTGCGCCTTCGGCGATGGGAGCTCTTTTCTCTTGCCTTCTATAAACATGTCGCACCTCCGGAGCGAGAACATTTCAAATCTGCGTTGTCGGCGTAATTTGTGGATTACTGCTTACCTGCCTTGAATCCGATTTGCTTGCGTGACGGCGTCGGTTGCTCGGTGAGTTTTTCAGTTCATCAAATACAACTTTGAAGTACTTGTCGTGAGTTGATAGCTTCCGAATAACTGCCGCGAACTTGCGATTCAGTTCCTCATTCGATTCCAACATCTGACGAAGTTTCACAAATGCGCGCATGATCATGACGTTCACTTCAATGGCCTGTTCGCTGTTCAGGACAGTCGACAACATCGCGACGCCTTGCTCGGTGAAAACATAGGGCAATGTACGTCGACCGCCGCGACCAGCTTTTGAGGTCGCAAATTGCGACCTCAAAGATTCCGCCTCTGATTTCGTTAATTGGAACATGAAGTCTTCGGGAAACCGTTTGCTATTACGGCGAACGCGTTCATTGAGACGTTTGGTCGGAACTCCATACAATTCAGCCAAATCAACATCGATCATGACCTTATGGCCGCGGATCAAATAAATTCTGCGCTCGATGAGTTGAATAGAGTCTGCGAGGCTGTTGCCTGGTAGTTTTGTGAGTTTCTTTGTGTGAGGCACGCAGATAAATTATCAGCATACCTGCCCTCACGCCAAGTCTGCGTAATCGGCGTAATCTGCGGATACTCATTCGACTGCCGAAACCTCGTGTACCATAGGTTTTACGCTGAAAGCGTTGGCTAGTTGCAGCCTAGGGTTGCGCTCTGGCAACCCTGGGAACAGACAGCTTATTAACCATAGACTGAACCCTGAAAGGGTTCTGTCGTCGGTTCGCATCATCCGATCCATCGCAACTCCTTCAGAGTTGCGATTGACTAAATGTGCATCCTTCCCCAGGGTAGCCAGAGCGCAACCCTGGGCTGAAATTGGCGAACACCTTCGGTGTAAACCGGCGAAATCTGCGGATAGCCGTCACTGGATCTTACTTACTAATCCGGAGCGCCTCTCCCCGCGTGACAGATCCTAATCACTTCAATCAATAGTTTGTTGTGATCGACGCCTCAGCAATTACTCCTTCGCATGGAGCCGCTCTTTGTGTTATTCAAGATGCCTACGATCGATGTCGCTTCTAGACTGCTTAACTGAAAGCTTGCTCCGCTCATCGGCTGGCGATCGCTGGTTTGCGCGGGGTCGCTCATATCAACAAGAAGGCCGGGTGACTGCTCTGAGTGCGGCTGCCGACTCAGTTTCAGCCCGTGTAGTGGGTACTGACACCTATCGTGTTCGCCTTTCGTGTGAAAAATCGCGAATCAACTACTCCTGCACTTGTCCGGTTGGCGAGGACGGCAACTTCTGCAAGCATTGCGTCGCAGTTGGCCTTGCGTGGTTGGACCAGGAGAAATCGGAGCTTCGTGTTCCCGTAAGTCGTCAAAAAGCCGAGGCCTCTCTACAATCGTTTCTCGCCGGCTTCGATCAGAAAGCACTCGTCAACCTCGTCCTTGGTGAAGCCTCACGCAATCGTCGTTTCCGAGAGCGACTTGAATTAGAAGCCGCACGAAAACATCCCTCTGCGATTGATTTGTCAAAGTTCAAGAAAGCAATAACCAGTGCCACTCGCACAAGCGATATCGACTATCACTCGATGTCTCGTTTCGCGCGCCGAGTGCTCGAAGTGATCGAGTCAATCAGAGATTTGCTGGACGATGGTCACTCGGTAGCGGTTGTTGAATTGACTGAGTACTTCTTGTCACGTTTGGAGAAAGCGATCGGTGAGGTCGACGACTCCGATGGTTATTTCGGCGACATAACTCCCGATTTGGCAGAGCTACATCACGAGGCGTGTTTGCAAGCACATGAGAATCCACTGAAGTTGGCTCAGCGATTGTTTAAATGGGAACTGGAAAGTGGTTGGGATCTATTCACAGGAGCGGCGCAACAATACGCCGACGTACTTGGAGACACGGGACTGAGTGAGTACCGTCGTTTGACTGAAGAAGTCTGGTCGCAAGTCCCGCAACTCAAGCCAGGAGATGACGCAAATGAAAGTTGGGGTAGTCGGTTTCGAATCACTTCGATGATGGAGAAACTCGCAAAGCAATCGAATGACTTGAATGCTTTAATCGAGATCAAACAGCGTGACCTGGCCCATCCATATTCATTCTTGCAAATCGCGGAGCTCTATCGTGAGGCAAAGCTCGACGATAAAGCGTTGGACTGGGCCGAAAAAGGAGCTCAAGCATTTCCGAAGGTTGATTCTAGAATCTCTGACTTTCTGGCAACTGAGTACCATCGTCGAGGCCGTCACGGTGAAGCGATGGACTTAATTTGGGCACAGTTTATCGAGCGCCCGTCCCTTTAAACGTACATGCATCTTCATTCGAATGCGTCGCTCGTTAAGTCATCACGAAACAACTTGCGGCTGGTTGAGTCGACGTCGCCAGGTGGGGCAGTAGCCCGACCGTCAGGGAGGGCTTCCGACTCGACTTCAGAATGGATTTATTGGCGTGAGCAGGCATTGCGACATATACGCGATCAACTACCCACATCAATTCGTCCAGCTGAACAGTCGATTAGGATCTCCAATCCCTATGGGATAGAGCGCGATCACTCGTTGTTGGTAGAAATTTTCGTCTGGGAACAGAACTTTGAAGAAGCGTGGGACGAAGCAATCTCGGGAGGGTGTGAGAACCATCTTTGGCTTCGGCTCGCTGACGCAATTTCAAAGGACCACGCCGATCGAGCCTATCTGGTTTACAAAGAGCTAGTCCCGCTCGCTCTAAATCAAACCAACAACGACGCCTACTCTGAAGCGATAGAGCTTCTAACCAAAATGCGAAAACTCACAACTCGCCTGGGTAATAAAGCTGAACATGCTGACTATCTCACCGCCCTCCGCGTTGAATACAAACGCAAACGCAACTTCATCCAGATGTTGGAAAGGCTTCGGTGAGTAGTCCGCGAGAGCTCCTGATTGGTTTGATTGTCGTCACGTTCAAGTGTCAATTTCCACCTCGCCCTCCAGGTAGAAGACGCAAGCGCCTTCCAGTTTGACACGATCGCCGCTCAGTCGACACGTGATCTCGCCGCCGCGCAGCGAGGCTTGGAAGGCACGAAACACAGTCTTACCCAGTCGGTTGGCCCAGTAAGGTGCCAACATGCAATGCGCGGCGCCGGTGACGGGATCTTCCGGGATACCTTTGGCTGGGGCGAAGTAGCGGCTAACAAAGTCGTACTCTTTCTCCGCCGCCGAGGTCACGATTACACCGGGACGGCCAATGCGCGCAAGCGCAACCATATCGGGCGCCAAAGCACGCAAGACCGGCTCGCTCTCAACCAACGCCAGGTAGTTAAACTCGTTGTCGAAAACTTCGAGAGGATCGACACCGAGTGCTTCAGATAGTCCTGGCGGTGTCGAAATCGGTTGCGACGGTCGCGCCGGGAAGTCCATGACATAACCCGTTTCCGTACGGTTCACAATTAGTGGGCCACTCGCCGAGTGGAAAACCACTACATTGCGTTCAGGTTCCAACCGTTGCATTACCACCGCTGCGCTGGCCAGAGTGGCATGACCACAAAGTGGTACCTCGGTGATGGGTGTGAACCAGCGCAGGCTATAGTCATTGCCTGTGGGAACCAGAAATGCTGTCTCACTCAGATTGTTCTCCCCAGCGATTCTCTGGAGTACAACATCGTCCAGAAAGCTACCCAGGGGCATCACGGCCGCTGGGTTACCTGCGAACCTGCGCGTGGTGAAAGCGTCAATATGGAAGATAGATATGCGCATGCGATCTCACTCAGCTACGTCAGGATGCGTCACAGTTGGGTCAAAGTCTCGTTTCGATTCCCCAGCGCGCGAAAATGGCGCGTCAATAAGCAAGGATACTGCCCCCATACGGGCATATGTTAAAGCCTCGTCTAGAAAAATAGTTCTGCTTCCAGGCCGCATGTGCATGAAGATAATGCCGGCGAATTTACCTTTACCGGAAGGGACAACCAGTAAAGCCGAGACCCGTCCGCCTTTCGGGCTCGCGTAAGAGATGTTGTCCACATGAATTCCGGCTTTGTCTTCGGCTCCAACCTCTCGGACCTCAAGCGCTATCTTTCGATCATAGTCGAACATCAGCCGCAGCTTACTGAAATCCTCGGATTGGGCGACGACAGTTTTACCGAATAATGCGATTACGAGTATTAGATAGATAGCCCTTTTCATACGGTTTACTTTGTAGAAGTCCAAGACACCACCGGCTTCAGTTCAGTGCGGGTGGTATCTATTAACCATTCGCTATTCACAATTCGCCGCGAATTGGCTTGAGCTATGGCGCTTAAGTGGATTCGCGAGCGTAGAAACTCTCTGGCGTACAATTCTCACATACATTAAACATGACGAAATCATGGGCGTGATGGGAATTCAGGGCAAAGAGGAGCGTCGTTTATTCGTGGCGCAGCGCTACCAAAGGATCAATTCTCGTGGCTCGACGTGCGGGCCAGTAACACGCGAACAACGCAACGACAATCAACACAATGGCTACACCGCCGAAGATCGAAGGATCTGTGGCTGTGACACCGTATAGTAGGTTAGTCAGCAACCGTGTAACCGCCAAAGCCATCAACAGCCCCAAACCAATACCGCTGAGTGTTAGTGTGAGACCTTGCCGCAAGATCAAGCTGAGCACATTGCGTCGCTCAGCACCCAACGCCAAACGAACGCCAATCTCGCGCGTGCGTTCCGTGACAGTGTGGGAGAGCACGCCATAGATACCGGCAGCTGCGAGCGCGAGGGCTACGAGTCCGAACGTCTCGAAGAGGATCAAAGCAAAACGTCGCTGGGCTTCAGACGCCGCCAGCAGGTCGTCCATCATGGCAACCTGTACAATCGGCTGATCTTTGTCCACTGACCAGATTGCTTTTCTGATTGCAGGCGTAAGATTAGCTGTGTTGCGTCTCGCCCGTATCACCAAGGACATCGTGTTGTCACCGAAGCGCCACTGCTCAGAAGTTGTGTAAAACGCATTAAGGTCGCTCGCTGCTAAGGATGTCTGCTTCACGTCGCCTACAACGCCAACAATGGTGTGCCATGGTCCATCCGAGGGTCCCAGCCTAACACGTTGCCCAACCGGGTCCTGATCACCGAACCTATGCTTTGCAAGCGACTCACTAATCACGGCTGCCAATGGCGCTTCTGCCACATCGTGAGTATCGAGATGCCGACCTCGTAGCAGCGGGATCTCCATCATCTCGAAGTAGCCCGGGCTTACCGCATAACGAAACGAAGAGTAATTGATTTCTGCGTCGTCGTTCTCAAAGTGGACGCCGTACTGGTCCACATCGCCGCTCAACGGCAACTGGCTCGTCAAATCGACTGCGGTAACTCCAGGTACTTGCCGGACGGCGTCTAGAGACCGCATGAAGAATCGTCGAGTGGCCTGTATGTCGAAGCGCTTGGACGTTTGCACTCGAAGGGTAAGCAGGTTTGAGGCATTGAACCCGGCAGGGATCGCTAACAGTCGTTGCAGGCTGATCATGAGTAGTCCCGCACTAACCAGCAGCACCAGAGCGAGTGCTACTTCTGCAACGACGAGTACTTGTCGGGTCAATTGCTGACCACCGATGTTGTGACGTGAGTTCAGCTGTAGACTGCCGACGAGGTCAGCGCGATACGCGTGAAGCGCTGGAATTAAGCCGACCACTACACCTATCAGCGTCGTGACAACTATTGCAAAAGCAAAAGCGGCAGCAGCATCGACGCGAATCGCACTTGCGCGAGGTAGCCCTGTCGGACTCAGCGCAATCAGAGCGCGCACGCCGAATTCTGCCACCACTATCCCGAGAGCGCCTCCCAGAAATGTCAAAAGCAGGCTCTCAGTAACCAGTTGCCGAACCATCCGCAACCGTCGCGCGCCTAGTGCGTTCCGAATCGCGAATTCACCACGTCGTTGTGCCCCACGCACAAGCAGCAGATTTGTAACGTTTACACACGCAATCGCTAATACGAGCAGAACAGCGAAGAAAATAGCTAGCAGCGCCGGTTTGATGTCGCGGGTGATCTCGTCCTGCAGAGAACTTACGATTAGCCCATTTTTGAGGGCGGACCAGGCGGGCCTGGGAAATTCGGGCGTTTGAGTGTGCGCAATAGTGTCGATATCTCGACTGACTTCATCCCTTCCGATACCTGATCGCAGACGTCCAATCATGCGCAGGTGATGACCCCACTCACGGCTCTCAAAGGTGGGAAGTGATTGGTCGTACTGCAGGAGGGTCCAGACGTCCGCTGACGGAGCAAGGACATTTTCAAATGAGTTTGGCATCACACCAACAACGGTGTAATTGTCATCGTCGAGCGAGATCAGGCGTCGAAGGATTCCTGGGTCAGCGCCGAACCGCCGCCGCCATAACCTGTCGCTAAGAATCGCAACTTTGGAACCATTGGGCCGATCATCTGAAGAATCGAAGCTTCTTCCCGATACGGGGCTAACATGCAAAACATGAAAGTAACTCGCGCTCACGCGCTGCCCTTCAAGTCGCTCCGGCTCGG
>DATEXA010000159.1:0-22550 GCA_035257465.1 Pyrinomonadaceae bacterium
CGTTGAATTGGTGCTGAAAACTGTTTACCGCTGAGGCGCAGAGGACGCAGAGGAGACACAGAGAAGATCCAAGACTCGTCCCACAAAACTAGCCTCGTCACCGATGCGCATGATATACATGCGACGCCTTCCGACGTTTCAGTAACCAACGTCAAATACGAGCCATTCAAATCGCTGCGCGATACTCAAATGAAACGTCTTCTGCTCCGCTTCGTTACAACCCTCTTGATAATCACGAACATGTCCGTCGCCGGCAATTCGCAAACCGCTGGTGAAAAATCCTCATCCGCCATTCGCGCAGTGCTCGACGCTCAGCGCGATGCATGGAACAAAGGCGACATCGAAGGATTCATGGACGGATACGATCGATCTGACAACACCGTCTTCGTGTCCGGCGATAATGTAACTCGAGGTTGGAAGACGGTCATGGAGCGCTACAAAAAGAATTACGACACGCCTGAGAAGATGGGACAACTCACCTTTTCCGATCTCGAAGTGAACATGCTCAGCAAAGACACGGCAGTCGTGATCGGCAAGTGGCTCCTAAAACGCTCCACTGACGAACCTCACGGGCGATTCACTTTGATATTCAAGAAGACTGGTCACGGCTGGCGCATCATTCACGACCATACGTCGTCGGCATAAGTTTCATTCGAGGCTCGTTAGCATCAACACGCCTATGTCTGACGACGTTCCATCGACAAACCTTCAACGCGTCGAGCGCGAAGTTGAAGAGCGCAGTGCCGTCTTTAATAAGGAACTTGGCCTGTTCGATCTGGTTCTTACGCAAGTAGTCTTTGTCGTTGGTACGATCTGGGTGGGTCACGCCGCAAAACTCGGTTCTCAGCAGAACATCTTCTGGATCCTCGCCATTATCACCTTTTACCTTCCGCTTGCTGCCGTGGTTGTTTTCCTCAACAGGTTGATGCCTCTCGAAGGCGGTCTCTACCAGTGGGCCAAAATGGCGTTCAACGATTTCGTTGCGTTCATGGTGGCATGGAACCTCTGGGTGTTTGCGATTTCAATTCTCGCGGGCATAGGCCTGGTTGTCACGACGAATTTTTCGTACGCCATTGGGCCGCAAGCAGGGTGGATGAAGGAAGCACACGTTTTGATCGTCTTTGTCAGTTTCCTGTTGGTGGTATCGATGGTGCTCGCGTCTTTGCGTGGACTGCGCCTCGGCAAGTGGGTCCACAATGCCGGAGGACTGATGTTGATGATCACCTTTGCGGCGCTGATTGTGATGCCGTTTGTCGCGCTTATGAAAGGCACGATCACTGATTATCATCCCTTCGATATTCAGGTGCCTAAATTGACTGCCTATAACGTCAACGTGTACAGCAAACTCGCGCTGGGTGCGTTAACCGGATTCGAATACATTGCGATCCTTGCCGGCGAGACTAAAGCACCTGCACGTAACATCGGGCGCTCTGTCATGATTGCCGCTCCCATAATTGCGGTCATGTTCATCCTTGGCACCAGTTCTGTGTTGGCTTTCGTCACGCCGGCAAATGTTGATCTGATTAGTCCAATCGCACAATCATTGACAATTGGGTTTGGCTCATCAGGCTGGGTGGGAAAGCTCGTCACCTTTACGATCCTTGGCGTGGTCGTTCGACAAGTCGCCTTGATGAGCATCTACTTCGCCGGTAACACACGTTTGCCAATGGTGGCTGGTTGGGACAGCCTGTTACCAACGTGGTTCACGAGATTGCATCCAAGATACAAAACACCGGTCAACTCAATTCTGTTTGTGGGTGCTGTGACTCTGGTGCTGGGTTTTCTGAGCTTGACCGGTGTTGGCGCACAGGAAGCATTTCAATCATTAGACAACGCCGGCGGAGTGTTCTACGCGACAACTTATTTGGCGTTGTTCGCGATTCCTCTTTTTGGAATGAAAGCTTTTGGCGTTCGCTCACCGCTCTGGTTAAAAATTGCGTGCGCATCGGGATTTGTTGTGACCCTCATTTACATTGCGTTCACCATTGTCCCCATTATCGATGTCGAGAGCCGCTCAGGTTTCGCTGTGAAGATTATTTCGGTGGTCCTGATCGCGAATGTGGTCGGCGTTGGTGTTTATAAGTTAGGAAGGCGACGTTCGATGTCGGAAAAACTTTGAGAGGAGGTGATGGTGGTGTTCGGAGTTGGAAATCTCTGCGTTGCCTCTGCGATCCGGCGGTGATCTCATGTAACTTTACCGCGGAGACACTGAGAAACGCCGAGAAAGACCTCAATGGAACACTACCAGGTTGATTATGGGAAATCTTAACTTTGGACGTGTAATCCTGGGTGGCCTTCTCGCCGGGTTGGTTATCAACATCGGCGAGTTCTTGCTGAACGAAGTGGTGTTCAAACAGCAAATGGAGGAGATGGCGAAGAAGTTGAACGTTGCAATGCCCGGCGGGAGTTTCATTGCCATCGCGGTCCTGATTACCTTCATCCTGGGCATAGTCATCGTGCTCACTTACGCCCTGATTCGTCCTCGATTGGGTGCCGGCCCAAAAACAGCAATCGTTGCGGGACTAATTTGTTGGTTCGGCATCTATGTTTATTCCGGCATTCTAAACAGCATGTTCTTTGGTTTAGGTACCAATCTACTTGTGATAGGAATGGCTTGGGGATTAGCTGAATATCTTATCGGCGCATTGGCGGGTAGCTGGCTTTACAAAGAGAGTTAACGTCTGTCGTTGTCCAAGTCACTCGCAATACTGAACTGCTCGCAGGTGTTGACGCTTGCTGGTCCGACTCATCCGCGAACCGGAGTGGAACTGAGCGAACTTTCAATCGTCGCGCCGGGCGCATTACTCGTTCGAGATTCACGAATCGAACGCGTAGACAATCCCAGTACAATCGAATCTTTGATTGACGCTGACTGCACAGTAGTCGATGCAGGTGGACGCGTAGTGCTGCCCGGCTTTGTCGACGCTCATACGCATCCGGTCTTTGCCGGCACTCGAGTTGATGAATTTGAAGAACGTTCGCGTGGCGCTACCTACCAGGAGATTGCGGCTCGGGGCGGTGGCATTCAGTCAACTGTAAACAAGACTCGGGCAGCAACTCTCAATGAACTCGTTACAGCCGGAACACGATACGCCAATTGGTTTCTTCGAAGTGGCACAACCACCGTCGAGGCGAAGTCCGGATATGGATTGTCGCTCGAAGACGAATTAAAGATCCTGAGAGCGATTCGGGAGCTCGACAGGCAAACTCCACTGCAATACGTACCGACGTTTCTGGGCGCGCATAGTGTTCCTCCGGAATACAAATCTCGCAGGAGTGATTACGTTTCGTTAATCATCGACGAAATGTTGCCGCGCGTGGCCCAAGAGAAGCTAGCGGAGTTTTGCGATGTCTTTTGCGAAGAAAAGGTTTTTACGAATGATGAGTCGTGGAAGATTCTTTCGGCCGCGCGCTCTAATGGACTGGGATTAAGGATGCACGCCGATCAACTTTCGCTTTCCGGAGGCGCGAAACTTGCCGCTGAGTTGGGTACTGTCACGGCGGACCATTTAGAACACACCGACTCAGAAGGTATTGGAGCGCTGAAAGCGGCAAATGTTCAACCAGTGCTTCTACCCGGATCGGTTTACGCACTAGGGTCGTCGCGATATCCAGCAGCACGGGCGATGATCGATGCTGGCCTTGCAGTAATTCTCGCCACTGATTTTAATCCCGGGTCTTCGCCAACGCCTTCGATGTCAATGGTTCTTTCTTTAGCATCTACTCAGATGAAGATGACACCGGCTGAATCGATTACTGCAGCGACGATCAATGCAGCGTACAGTTTGAATCGTGGTGACAAGATTGGTTCACTCGAAACAGGAAAGAATGCCGACTTAGTGATTTACGACTGCGACGACTATCGAGAACTCGCTTACTTCTTTGGAGTCGAACGGGTCTGGCAAGTTTATGTTGGTGGAGAGTTGATCTCAGATCTGAGATCTCAGATCTCAAATTGAGATCATTACGAGCAAAGTTTGAAATCATTAAGAGCAAAAAAAAGCGGTTGACGGTCTCATACTTGTATCTTATGATCGGTTGCAACACTGGAAAGGAGGTGATTCTAAAATATATGAGTTCTAATCACAGTGAGGTGGCTGCGGCCTGACCTCTGAACCAGCACTCGTTAGGATTTTGGTTCAGTAGTCTCTCTGCATAGTGCTCCCTCCTTTCTGGAAGTTGCACACAGTCAGCTCAGGCCAATCCCAACAGTCAACCGAAGCCGTCCACGAGCAATCGTGGACGGCTTTATTATTGCCGATTTCTGTTTGCTGATTTCAAAAACCCAATCGGTAATTGGCAATCGGAAATCGTCAGTGCATTAGTTGGCTTGACCACCAACCATCTCAATGAGAAATTAGACTCTCCCCAAGTTTGGAGTAGATTTTGGCATCTGCTGAGTCCCCCGTCTTTCACGATCCTAAAGGCCGACGCTGGCGACGAGTCAAGCGCACATGGCTATTCTTTGCCATTGTTGTGACAGGTCTTGCGGCGGTTTTCATTGCCAGCGTTCTCGCCAACCCGGTACTTCCTAGTTTCAACCTACGCCAGTTAGACATTCTTCCAAAGACCTCTGATCTCAAACCAAAGGCGCCTAACGTTCCAGCCAATCCCGTTGAGCAAAAGGCGAAAAAAGCCCAGGCTGAACTCCAGCGAGAAACAGCCAAACTTAAGCACGTCGTTCCTGGCAAAAGGCGTTCGCAACTCCAGATCGTCCCGCCTCCCGTTGCGTTGCCGACGCCGATCATCCCAACCTCGCGTCCGCTTTCAATTGGTTTCTACGTCAACTGGGACGACTCAAGTTATGAATCATTGAAACGGAACCTTGACCATCTTGACTGGGTCATACCCGCCTGGGTAACCCTTCAAGACATAACTGCCACTAATTCCAACCCCATCGTTTTAGACTTACAGAACGGCGTTGAAGCTCTGAACTTGATTCGCGACACGCGCCCACAGATAACGATTCTGCCGATGGTGCAAAATGTTTCAGACGAAAAGTTTGACAGTGCTCTCCTCGCACGCATGGTGTCGGACGAGTCTCATCGACAACAGCTTATTAAGGCACTATTGAATTTCGTGCAGAGCAACAAGTTTGGCGGCGTTTGCATTGATTTCGAAGAGCCGCCTATTTCGGCCCAGTCAAACCTGCTGACGTTTATGCAGGAGCTGCACACCACTTTTAGCGCAAACAAGTTGTTAGTAACACAGGCTGTCCCGTTTGCTGATGACGGCTGGAATTACAAGGCCTACAACGCTGCATCTGATTACTCAATCTTGATGGCTTACGATCAGCACTACGCCGGAAAAGAACCAGGACCGGTTGCGGCGCAATTATGGTTTGAACAAACACTGGTTGAGCGGATGAAGGGTTTGAATCCAGCGAAGACCATAGTCGCGATTGGGAGTTACGGATACGACTGGAGCAGCACGGAGCCGGAAGGAAAGACCGTAACTTTTCAGGAAGCCCTGATCACTGCCCACGAGTCAGACGCCACGCCAACTTTCGACCCGGAAAGCAAGAATCTGTTTTTTGAGTACGACGAAGAAGATGGTTCTCATCATACTGTCTGGTTTCTTGATGGTGTAACAGCCTACAACCAGATGCGTGCGGCAAGCGGATACAAACTCGCCGGATTTGCGATCTGGCGCCTTGGTTCCGAAGATCCGTCGATCTGGTCAATACTCGGAACAAATCAAGCTGCAACTCCGGATGCATTGCGGAAGATCGAGTACGGCTATCTCGTCGACTTCGAAGGCAATGGGGAACTCCTTGATGCAATATCACGTCCGCAGAGTGGGCAAAGAAATATTGAGGTCGATCCCGCGTCAGGTTTTATCAAGTCGGAAGAAATAACTGCTTCACCATCTTCGTACGTTGTCGAACGAACTGGAGATCGGCCTGGACTCATAGCATTAACGTTCGACGACGGACCAGATCCGCAATGGACGCCGGCCATTCTGGATATTCTCAAACGAGAGAATGTGCCGGCGACCTTTTTCATCATCGGCAAAAATGGACAGGCGTATCCCGATCTGTTGCGTCAAATCGTGAACCAGGGGCATGAGATAGGAAACCACACCTTCACTCATCCGAACCTGGGCGAAATGCCTTTGCGAGTTACGGAACTCGAGTTAACTGCTACTCAGCGTCTGATTGAGTCAGTAGTTGGACGTTCCACCGTTCTCTTCCGTCCACCTTATTTTGGAGACGCCGAAGCTGACAAACCGCAGGAAGTTGAGCCCGCCTTACTCGCTAAAAGCATGGGCTACATAATGGTCGGTCTGCGTATTGATCCGGACGATTGGCAGTTGCCGGTCACCGCAGATCAGATCGTCAATCGCACTCTTGAACGGGCAATGGATTCAAATCCAGAAACACGCGGCCAAGTTGTATTGCTTCATGATTCAGGTGGCGATCGCTCCGCAACGATCGAAGCCCTGCCTCGCCTGATTCATGAACTCAAAGCACGAAAATTTCGCTTTGTCGCCGTTTCTGACCTCGCCGGTTTATCAAGAGATCAGGTAATGCCCGTTATCCCAACAAATCAACGCGTTTTTACTCGCGCGGATGCTCTAACTTTCTTTTTTCTTTCCACAGGAGGCTGGGTGCTGCAGTGGGTTTTCCTGATTGGCATTCTGCTGGGATTGGGTCGACTGTTATTTGTTGGTTCACTTGCATTTGCTCAGTGGTTACGCTCGCGCAGGCGCGAACGATTGCATTCAGGTAGTGATTATTCACCTTTCGTTTCAGTAATTGTTCCGGCTTACAACGAAGAGCTGGTGGTGAGTAACACGATTCGGAGTTTGTTGGCTTCAGACTATTCGAACTTTGAAGTAATCGTTGTTGACGACGGTTCTCAAGACAACACCAGCAAGGTCGTGACTGTTAATTTTGGCGATGATGAACGCGTCAGACTATTGACACTAGCAAACGCCGGCAAGGCTTCGGCGCTAAATACCGGGTTAAGACACGCCCGCGGCGATATCATCGTTGCGCTCGACGCAGATACTCTCTTCGCGCCGCATACGATCAGCGCGCTCGCACATCGTTTCTATGATTCGACAATAGGAGCGATTGCCGGCAACGCCAAAGTTGGAAACCGGATAAATATCGTCACTCGCTGGCAAGCGCTCGAATACATCACATCACAGAACATGGACCGCCGCGCCTTCGCAAGTCTTAACTGCATTACCGTCGTTCCCGGAGCTGTCGGAGCGTGGCGCAAGAACTTAGTGGAACAGGCCGGCGGGTTTCCGTCTGACACGCTGGCAGAGGATCAGGATCTCACGCTGCAGATACGACGACTTGGTTACAAGATTGGTTATGAGGAAACCGCGATCGCCTGGACCGAGGCGCCCGATCGCTTGAAAACTCTGGCGCAACAGAGATTCCGCTGGGCATACGGTACGCTCCAGTGCATGTGGAAACATCTCGACGCCCTATTCCGTGTGCGCTATGGAACACTTGGCTTCATCGCGATGCCGAACGTTTGGATCTTTCAGATCCTATTTCCTTTGATCTCCCCTGTGATGGACCTGATGTTGATCTATACGTTGGTTTCCACTGCGTTTGATCGTTGGCAGCAGCCCACCGGATATTCATCGACAAACCTTCAACAGGTGCTTTTCTACTACGCATTGTTCCTCGCCATCGATTGGTTGTCATCGTGCTTTGCTTTCGTGCTTGAGAAAAAGGAGCGGTGGCGTTTGTTGTGGTGGCTCTTCCTGCAGAGGTTCTGTTATCGACAGGTGATGTACTACGTGATGATAAAGTCGGTAGCAATGGCCATTCGAGGACCAGTTGTTGGGTGGGGAAAGTTGGAGAGGAAGGCGACTGCGGAAGCCCAGCCTTAAAGAATTTGGAAATTCGGATTGCGGATTATTGCCAGTCTATTGTTGCGCCAGCAAACTCGCAATCCGAAATCCGCAATTCGAAATCCCAAATCCCAAATTCCAGTGCTATAGTCTGGCTTCATCGACTCGGAGCCTGACTAATGGAAAACTCACCCAGCCCGGTACAGTGGGCCAAGGTAATCGACCAAACACGCTGCATCGGTTGTCACGCCTGCACGACCGCTTGCAAATCTGAGAACGTAGTTCCTCTCTCGGTCACGCGAACATACGTAAAGCATGTAGATGTCGGCGTGTTTCCCCAGGCACGTCGGGCTCATCAGGTCACCCGTTGTAATCAATGCGCGCATGCTCCATGCGTAACCGCCTGTCCAACGACGGCGATGTTCAAGCGCGCCGACGGCATTGTCGATTTCGACAAATCAATCTGCATCGGTTGCAAAGCATGCATGGCGGCGTGTCCCTACGACGCAATCTTTATCAATCCGGAAGATCACTCGGCTGAAAAATGTAATTTCTGCGCGCACCGGATCGACGTCGGCCTTGAACCAGCCTGTGTCGTTGTCTGTCCAACACAAGCGATTCTGGTCGGCGATTTAAACGACAACTCTTCTTATGTCGCGCAGATTGTTGGTCGGGAAGCCGTTTCAGTCAGACGTCCTGAGAAAGAAACACTTCCAAATCTCTTTTACAAAGGAGCTCACCAGGCGACGCTCGATCCGCTCGCGGCGCGTCGGCCCGATGGCGGACTCTTTATGTGGAGCGAGCAACTTGAGACTTCCGGGCACGTTGTGTCTGGTAATCCGCAATACAACAACTCGTCAGCCGCAGCTTTGCTTTCATACGACGTTGCGCACTCGATTCCGTGGGACTGGCGCGTCAGTTTGTACACTTGGACCAAGGGGATTGCTTCAGGAGTGTATCTGGTTGCCGCGTTGCTGGTTGCTTTTGGCTATTTGAGTCCTGCTAGTCCGCTCTGGGTATGGGTCGCGCCTGTGGTGTCCGGGGCGTTCCTCGGAATTACTGGAGGTCTGCTCCTTTGGGACCTGGAACATCCTGAACGCTTTCACTTGATTTTCACCCGGCCGCAGTGGCGCAGTTGGCTGGTGAAAGGGGCGTTCATAATTGCGGGATATACACTCATTCTTGCACTTCACTTCCTTGCAAGTCTGATGGGTTGGAAATCACTTCATCGTGTTCTCATTGTTCCGGGAATTCCACTAGCGGTAATGACTGCCGTCTACACGGCCTATTTATTCGCGCAAGCAAAAGCTCGTGACATGTGGCAAAACCCACTGCTACCACCGCACTTGTTTGTGCAGGCTCTCTTGCTTGGATCTGCAGTGTTGTTGCCGCTATCGATCTATACGAATGTGATCAGTATTCACTCGGCTCCAGCAGAGCAACCGTTGACGTGGTTACTGGCAGTTTCGAGTTTGCTTCACGTTCTGATGATCTGGGGCGAAGTTTCATTGACGCATCCGACTGCTCATGCACGACTGGCTATTTGGGAAATGGTACGTGGTCGTTACAAGAGTGACTTCTGGATGGGAACAGCCATGTCTGTATTAGGTGGACTGCTTCCGTGGTTGTCGCTCTTGAATGTTGTGTCGCCAACACTGGGCGTGGCTGGCGCGCCCTTGGCCTTGATCGGCTTGATTCTTTACGAGAATGCTTACGTGCAAGCAGGACAATCAGTGCCGTTGGCTTAATGTTCGATAATGCTTTATAGGTTGTCGCAGTCGGTAGGCTCTCTACAACACAATCACGTAAAATCCTGCCAGGGAATTCTTCTATGAGTACGAAAACCGAAGCCACAGTGGACGACCTCTACCGAGTCCCTGAACACGGCAAAGCAGAATTGGTAAATGGAGAGTTGGTCCTCATGTCGCCAACCGGAGGTGTGCCTGGCCGAGCTGCGGGCAAAATCTATATCAGCTTGAATGAGTATGAACAACGAGTCGGAGGGGGTTATGCCTTTCCTGACAACGTGGGTTTCATAGTCAATCTTCCTCACCGTCGATCTTTTAGCCCTGACGCTGCTTTTTACAAAGGGAAGTTACGGGGCGGACTATTTCTCGAAGGCGCACCCGTGTTTGCTGTCGAAGTGCGGAGTGAAGAAGACTATGGTCCTGCTGCTGCGAAGAAGATGGCACAGAAGAGAGCAGATTATTTTGCGGCAGGAACGCTCGTGGTTTGGGATGTGGATGTGCTGCGTGAAAAACTGGTTCGTGTTTATCGTGCTAACGAGCCCAATAAGCCTACCGTCTACCACGCGGGAGAGTTTGCTGAAGCAGAACCAGCAATCTCCGATTGGTCGATGGCGGTGGACGACTTCTTAAGTTAAGACTAGTCAATAACGCATGTTAGACTAACAAGCAATGGAGACCATCGAATTAACAATTGACGAATCATTGTTTGCAGAGGTGAACCAGGCAACCAGCGCCTTGCAGATGACTGCCTCTGACTTCATGAAGGTGGCTTTAGAACGCGCATTACAGCAACGCGAGATCATCGCTAAGGAACGCCAGCACGCCCACGCCTATTTGGCTCAGCCGCAGGAAGAGGAAGAGATCGCTGAATGGCAGGACGAGCAGGAGTAGGATTCTTGGTTGGATGCGAGCGAAGTATAGCGCATTCCTCTGGGATAACCCTGAGTCCGATGTTTTGCCCGCTTACTGCAAAAGTAAATCGTGCTAGTGCAATCCTCCTGATTCTGATGAGGACTCGTTATGAAAACCTACGAAGAGAAACCCTCGGGGGTACGAGACGAGAAACCCGCCGAGAAAAAAAGAGACCCATTTGAGGAAATACTGCGCGCTGCTCTTGAGCTTTCTCCTGGCGCAAGGGCCATGATGGCAACTCATCTACTTGAGAGCCTGGATGCGCCTAACCAGAAGGATATTGATGCCTCATGGGCAGAAGAAATTGAGCGACGCATTCGCGAAATCGATGAAGGCAAGGTGGAACTGATCCCTGGTGATAAGGTTATGGCTGAGCTGCGTTCCCGGTTTAAGGGATGAGTAATGAACTTCCATTTCAATCCTCACGCAAGACAGGAACTAAAGAATGCTACTGTCTATTACAACAGCTTAAGTATTAGTCTGGGAGATTCTTTTTCTCTCGAAGTCGAACGAGCAATTTCGCTCATCTTGCGACTGCCGGAAGCTTGGCCTTTGATTACCCCGTCGGCCCGGCGCTGCCTCACGAAACGATTTCCTTATGGCATTGTCTATGCTATTCGGAATGAAGAAATTGAGATTGTGGCCGTGATGCACCTTCATCGCGAACCGAAGTACTGGACCGATCGGAAATAGAATGTTCTCACCTGCTTAGATATTTTCATGCCCGACGACTTCGATGAGTAGATACGCGGTGAAGCATTAGGAAAATGCAGTCAGGCCCTAGCTCAATGAACCCGAAAGATCACAATAAGAAAAGCGATAACGAAACTTTCTATCCCGGCCCATCGCGCATTCATCTCGCGGCCTTCCCACCAAAGGAACGCTGGAACGACTGGACTGAACTCGATTCACGCGCCTGGCCACAACGCAAAGAACGTCACTACTCGCTCGTTCCAACCACCTGCTTCAACTGCGAATCAGCGTGTGGACTTCTCGCTTACATCGACAAGGTAACCGGCGAGGTACAAAAGTTTGAAGGCAATCCAGAACATCCAGGTTCACGTGGCCGAAACTGCGCTAAGGGCCCAGCCACACTCAACCAGGTTACCGATCCCGATCGAATTCTTTATCCACTCAAACGCGCAGGCAAACGTGGCGAAGGGAAGTGGGAGCGCAGAACCTGGGACGAAGTACTCGACACCATCGCAGCGCGCATTCGCAAAGCGATCGTCGAAGAACGTCGCAACGAAATCATGTATCACGTTGGACGTCCCGGTGAAGACGGCTTTACTGAACGCATTCTCGCCGCGTGGGGGGTCGACGGCCACAATTCACATACAAATATTTGCTCGTCGGGCAGTCGCGAAGGTTATCAACTTTGGATGGGGCTTGATCGACCGAGTCCGGATCACGCCAACGCGAAAGTGATCCTGCTGATCAGCGCTCACCTTGAATCAGGTCATTACTTCAATCCACACGCGCAACGAATCATTGACGGTAAGGCCAATGGCGCAAAGCTGATCGTCTTCGATACTCGGTTGTCCTCAACAGCCACGCACGCTGATTACTGGGTTGCACCTTATCCCGGTTCGGAAGCGGCGATCCTGCTGGCGATTGCAAACTATCTTATTCAAAACAATCTCTACGACCGCGAATTTGTGGAGACGTGGTGGAACTGGCGTGAATATGTGGCCCAACCTTCTCCGTTTACTCTCGACTTCAAGGAAGAGCCTCCGGACTTCTCGGCTTTCGAAGACGTCCTCAAAGAACTCTACAGTGAATACAGTTTCGAGTTCGCTGCTAAAGAATCAGGAGTAGATGCCAAAGTAATCGAAGAGATCGCCAAACTCGTCTCAACTGCCGGCACGCAGTTCTCCAGTCATAACTGGCGTAGCGTTGCCTCCGGTGTCAGCGGTGGGTGGATGGTCGCACGATGTCTGTTCTTTATAAACGCATTGCTCGGAGCCATTGCAACTGAAGGCGGCGTTTATCCGAACGCATGGAACAAATTCGTTCCACGCCCGATCTATACACCGCCGCACCCGAAGATGTGGAACGAAACAACCTGGCCACGCGAGTATCCGCTTTCAATGAACGAGATGTCGTTCCTGCTGCCACACTTCTTAAAGGACGGGCGGGCCAAACTCGATACCTACTTCACACGCGTTTACAACCCGGTCTGGACCAACCCCGATGGATTCTCCTGGATCGAAATGTTGACTGATCCAGATCTCGTCGGTTGTTATATAGCGCTCACACCAACGTGGAATGAGACGTCGTATTACGCTGATTATGTTCTGCCGATGGGTGTTGGTTCAGAACGTCATGATCTTCACTCCTACGAAACACACGACTCGCAGTGGCTCGGCTTTCGTCAACCAGTGATGAAGGCTTTGAAGCAGCGTGAGGGAAACGTAGTCACGGATACGCGCGAGGTTAATCCCGGCGAGGTTTGGGAAGAGAACGAATTCTGGCTTGAACTAACATGGCGAATCGATCCTGACGGAAGCCTCGGCATTCGTCAATTTGCTGAATCGAAGAAGAACCCTGGCACACGTTTGGGCGTCGACGAATACTATGAGTGGATCTTCGACAACTCAGTACCGGGACTCCCCGAAAGGGCAGCTTCGGAAAACCTGAGTTCATTGGAGTTCATGCGACGTTACGGTGCTTTTGAAGTCAAAAGTAAGATTGGAAAAATATACGACGAATCTGTTGGTGAGGAAGAACTGGAGGATGTGCATGTAGATCAGCTTGGTCGCGTATTCACCCGTGCACCAAAGCCCGCCGGGCCAAACATTGTTCCTGTGCCACTGCCTGATGGTGACCACGAAGGTCGTCGACTCGTTGGCGTAAAGGTTGGCGATAGAATTAAGCGCGGCTTCCCGACGCCGAGTGGTCGCCTGGAGTTTTTCTCGCCAACGCTTAGCGAGTGGGGCTGGCCTGAATATGCAATCCCGACATATTTCAAGAGTCACGTACATCCCGACAACCTCGAAGAAGGTCAGACGATTTTGATTTCGACTTTTCGGCTCGCTGTGCAGATTCACACACGTAGCGCAAACGCAAAGTGGCTGAATGAAATTGCACACACTAACCCTTTGTGGATTCATCCAAGTCACGCAAAGAAGGTCGGCGTGACAACCGGCGACCTTGTACGCGTCGAAACAGAGATTGGTTACTACGTTGTGCCGGCCTGGGTAACGGAAGGTATACGTCCCGGCATCGTCGCGTGCAGTCATCACATGGGCCGTTGGAAACTGACCGAAGAGGGATCGAAACAGTTGATGGCGACGGTGAAACTCGATCGCAAAGGAAACGAATGGGGATTGAAACGAGAACGTGGCATCGAGCCTTACGAATCAAGTGATGCCGACACTCTGCGCATCTGGTGGAAGGATGCGGGTGTTCATCAAAACATGACTTTTCCTGTTCACCCTGATCCGATCTCCGGCATGCACTGCTGGCACCAGGCAGTTCGAGTCCGCGTGGCCGAAGAAAACGACAACGCAGGTGATATCTTTGTCGACACTGCCAAGTCTCGTGAGGTTTACAAGAAGTGGTTAGCTATGACAAAACCTGCGGATCAATATTCACCGGATAAAACACGCCGGCCTTACTGGATGCTGCGTCCGTTGAAGCCCGCGCGGGAATACTACAAGCTCCCGGAAAACAAGGATTAGATATCAAGCGATTCGAAATTGAATTATCAGGTTTGGGAAGGGGACCCTGTCCCCGCTAATCTTTAGCAAATTCAACCTGGAATCCAATGAAGCCGCGGGACAGGGTCCCCTTCCTGACCTGAAAATTTGCCTTCTGAACTGCAAATTTTCGAGTTACAGATATTCATTAACGCTAAAACCTTCTATGGCGATTAATTAAATCAGGGTGCACTTTATGTTCTTCAAACAATTCTATCTCGCCTGCTTAGCTCACGCGTCGTACCTAATCGGTTCCGACGGCGAAGCTGCCGTTGTCGACCCACAGCGCGATGTTGATGAGTACATCGCAGAAGCCAGGGCCCATCAACTCAACATCAAGTACATCATCGAAACTCACCTTCACGCTGATTTTGTTAGCGGACACCAGGAACTTGCCAAGCGGTTAGGCGCAACTATCGTCTTTGGCCAGAAAGCCGGGGCATCATTCGCGCATCAAGCTGTTAAGGACGGTGACGAAATAAAACTCGGAAAACTGATTCTCCGTTTTCTGGAAACTCCGGGCCACACACCCGAGAGTATCTGCGCGCTGGTGATCGATCCTTCATCACCTGAACAGCCGCAGAAGATTCTAACCGGAGACACGTTGTTTATTGGCGATGTTGGTCGTCCTGATCTCGCGGGTGGCAAGGGATTCACGCCGCAGCAGATGGCCGAGTTGATGTATGAGAGTCTGCACGGGAAACTTTTGACGTTACCTGATGAAACCGAGGTTTACCCTGCACATGGAGCTGGCTCGATGTGCGGCAAGAACATGTCGAAGGAAACTTCATCGACTATTGGCGAGCAACGGAAGTTCAACTATGCATTGAAGCCGATGTCAAAAGACGAGTTCGTGCAAATGATGACAGCAGACCTTCCGGAAGCGCCCGCGTATTTTCCGAAGGATGCAGAGATAAACCGTTCCGGCGCCCGCGGACTTTCAGAGATTGTTCCCCCGAGGGCGCTAAGCGCGAAAGAAGTGACCGCAATGCGCGACGCGGGTCACGTAATACTCGACATTCGATCTGCAGATATTTTTGGCGCGGGACACGTCGCGGGTTCGATCAATATCGGCTTAGGCGGACAGTTTGCGATGTGGGCCGGCAGTCTCCTAGCAATGACTTCCGAGATCGTGATAGTAGCTGAAACGAATGCGCAGGTAGATGAATCGCTCGTTCGACTGGCTCGAGTGGGGATCGAGAACGTTCGCGGTTACTTGATCGGTGATGTGAACGATTGGGTTCGTGATGGTTTGAGTGTTTCAACGATAAAGCAATATAGCGTTAGCGAATTGAAGGATCGAATCGCCTCAGGAGGTATGCCTGTTATCGATGTGCGACGTCCTGCGGAGTATGCAGGAGGTCATGTTCCCGGAGCTTTTTCCTTCACCTTGTCAGGGATTGACAAACATGTGAGCGAGCTACCCTTCGATAGAAATTCTGAGACTGCAGTGATATGTGCAGGCGGTTATCGATCGAGTGCGGCAGCAAGCATGTTGGAGAAGCATGGCTTCACAAAGCTGATCAATATCACCGGTGGCACTAATGCATGGGTTAATTCAGGCTTTCCTGTCGAGTCGTAGAGATTTTTCTTGATGAGAATTGAATAAGGTTCAAACCACGACACTCAACTAGACATGTAGTTGACTGTCAGAGTTTCAGCCCTGCTTGCCTCTATCTTATTTAAGGCCCGCGACCTCTTCCTCAATCCGCGCCATAAGTTTGACGCTTTTCGCTGGCACCGTTTAGCATCCTTCTTCGTATTCATTCACAGGAGCGAGGTGTCGTCATAGATCCTTTTACGTTCAAACTGCTTGTCGCCATTGGCATCATTGTGGTCGCTACTATTCATGGTTACGGTGCAGCATGGCTGGCAATCTGGATGTTGTTCCATCCGTACCAACCTGTCAGAGTTCTTGGACTCACCATCTGGCCGCAGGGAATGATTCCACGCCACCGCGACAAACTGGCACAATCAATCGGTAACGCCGTCGGTAACGAACTCGTTTCGCAGCAAACGGTTTTCGACGCTCTGTTTGAGACCAGCTTCTTTCAAAGTAAAGTTCAAGACTTCGTTGGAACCTATACTAACGACCTACTAGCCCGCGTTTATCCTTCTTTTATTGACGCCTTGCCATCGCAGGCACGCGCTCCAATCCTCGATACGATCTCGGCTTTGCAATACAGGCTGGCTGAGTACGTCGCGGCTATGTTGAAGAGTGACGAGACAGCTGATGCCATCCGTCGCTTCGTGGACAAGCAAGTGGATGAACTGGTTGAGCGCAAGGTCGGGGATCTGGTCAGCGCTGATTCGATCGAGCATCTGTTGAACTTCGTACAGAGACGTCTAAACCGGGCGATAAGCGAGGCAGGGTTTGAAAGAAAGGTTCGGGACTTTGTGTCCGGCCGCTTGGACGATCTCGCTCGCAGCAACGCTACGCTTGGTGAAACATTCACACCCGATACCATCGCATTCATCAAGGAACGAATTGACCAACAGGTTCCACCGATTGTTCATCACCTCGCAGACATCGCTACCAGCCAAACCACTCGCAAACAAATTGGATCTCTAATCAAACTTGAAGTCGACCAGTACTACGAACAACTATCGCTGATCAAGAAGATCTTCATCTCTCGTGAACGAATTCACCGGGAGGTAGACGACCTCGTCAACAAAACCTTGCCAAAGCGCATCGAGGAGTATCTGCGAGGCCCAGCTTTCGAACAGGAAGCCGAGGCTTTTTTGAATACCACCATTGATAACTTTCTCGCGCGTCCACTTAACGAAGTTATTGGACAGTTCGAAAGCGGAAAGTTTGACGAATTAAAGGCACAGGTGACTAGTCGACTTTTGGAGTTCATTCGAAGCGAAGGACTCTCGTCGTCAATCTCTTTGTATTTCACTGATGCGATCGATGGACTGCGCCCACGCACACTGTCTGAGGTGATGCATAAAATCGATCCAAGCTCGGTTCAGCAGGCAAAAGACTTCTTAACCCGAGGTTTGCTTAATTTGCTTGCGCGTGACGACACGGCACGCACCGTTAATGGAATTCTCACTTCCCAGGTCGAACGACTCCTGATAGCACCGATCGGCAGACTGGGTGATCATGTTTCTCCACATTCCATGCAGCGGGCCAGCTCAGCACTTGTCGAACGCATTACCTTTGCAGCTCGCGAGCGTCTCCCGGTTGCGATAGCGGAATTCGATGTCGGTGGTCTCGTGCGCAAGAAGGTTTCGGATTATCCGATTGAAAAGCTCGAAGCGCTCGTTCTCTCGGTAGCGCAACATCACTTGAAGACAATTGAGCTTTTTGGGGCGATAATTGGATTCTTTATTGGTGTCGGACAAGTCGTCTACTTTTGGTTTACCTACATTCCCCGCAGATAGCGGGAACCTGTCTCCGGTCATCTCCGTTTTCTGATCAGGCTGTATTAGCCAAAACGGAAGGAACTAAAATGTATTGCGTCAATTGCGGATCTCCTGTTACCTCCAGTCTCAGCTACTGTAATCGTTGCGGAAGCAGCCTGAGAGAGAAAGCCGAATCGAACAAGACCGGGCCCATCTCCGCATTCCTGACAGCGATTACAGTGATCGCCATTTGTGGTCTGGGAATTATGTTGGGGGGCTCACTCGTGCTGAGAAAAGATGCCGGGATGCCTGTCGAGTTCGTTGCCTTCTTCATGTTCTTCACATTCCTGATAGTTGTTTTGACGGAGATCATGTTGATCAGGAATTTATCGAGACTCACAAGCTCGAATGAGAGCCGGCGTCAGTTCACGCCGGTACAGCAGCCTCCGCTCGAACTGCATTCGCCGGCAGCGTCGACATTTTCTGAACCGGTAAGCAGCGTCACTGACAACACCACTCGTACGCTCGAATACGCGCGTCGCGACAACTGAGGAGCACGACGATGAAAACACTAGCAATCCTTCTTATTCTTATTGCGGTGCCATTGGCTGGATGCAAACACGGTATGCACTCTGGCGTTAAGGGTTCAGGAAAACGAGAAGTGCAGAAGCGTGACGTTTCCGCGTTCACCTCAATCAAGACAGAAGGTGCGTTCAATGTCGATGTTGTTTGTCAGAAGGCGCAAAGCCTGGAAATCGAAGGAGACGACAACATTCTGCCGTTGATTAGCACAGAAGTTTCAAACGGAGTGCTGCGGCTCAAAAGCGACAAAAGCTATTCGGTGAGCCAACCTGTAACGATAAAGATTTCGGTCCCCAATATCGATGGTTTGACCGTTTCCGGGGCCGGCATGATTGACGTGTCTGGATTGAAGAACGATAAGTTCGAAATAGATTCAGAAGGGGCTCCGCAGATCAAGGTATCCGGCATCACTAAGGTTGTGGACATAGACACGAGTGGCGCCGCCAAAATAGATACACACAATCTTCACGCGGCAAAGGGCGTTGTCGATAGCAAGGGAGTTTCTAAAGTTGACGTCGATGTTAAGGATCAGCTGGATGTGACCATCTCAGGTCCTTCGGTAGTGACTTATGAAGGTGATCCTTCGATTAACAAGACGATTCATGGGCCAGGCAAGGTAGAACGAAGAGCGACTGAAGGCGCCTGGGAATTTCGCATGGCGCATTTCTCATTGCATATTTGATGATCGATTTAGTTTAGACGAGAGCGGAAGCAGATCATTTCAGTTCTCATCTGCATTCATCTGCGCAACCTGCGGCTTAAAGTTTTTCTCTTCACCAACGCGATATTCATATACTTTAGAAATTTTTCCTGTTGACATTCGCTGCACTGCTGAATAACTATTTGGCATCACCGAAAGGAGCTTACTTCCCCAATGACCTACGTTGTTGTCGAATTATGCGTCGACTGCAAGTACACCGACTGCGCTGCTGTTTGTCCCGTAGAAGCTTTTCATGAATTAACTGATCGTCTCTATATCAACGCCGATACTTGTATCGATTGCGATGCCTGCGTCCCAGAGTGCCCGGTCGAAGCCATCTTCGCCGACACGAACGTGCCCGAACAATATGCACACTGGACTCAAATCAATATTGACGAAGCTCCAAATTACCCAATCATTAGTCAGAAGATTCCAGCATTGCACGGACCAACTTGTACTGGTCCGGAAGAGTAAGAACCGCGTACTTGCGTTATCGCATCGCAGTATATGAGTTAAGCCTGTCCTTTCGCAGGACAGGCTTTTTGTTTGTAACCGCAAACTCACGTTGAGTACACTTTTCAGCGGCTCGTATGTTCTCGCCCGCTTGTAAAATCTTTGACCGGGCTTCCCACGGATCGAACTTCATGATTGAGGTCGTCAAATGCGTAAATTGCTTTTGATTATTTCAACGATTCTAGTGTTCAGTACTGCCAGCCTTGCTCAGTCTGGTCGCAGGAAACCACCAGTGACCTCACCGGCGCCTCTACCCGATGCGTCACCAACTTCCACTCCCAAAACACCAGAACCAAAAGCTCCGCAGGTCACTGCCGAGAAGAATCAGGACTACCGTTGCACGGACGATGGCTCGCTGGCGCACCTCATGGACAACCCCGCAACCGTAAAAGGTTTTCAGCTGAAGGAAGTCGATACTCGCGCAGAAATACTTGCGAGGCCCGAACCTAAATACACTGAAGCGGCTCGACATGTAGGCGTGCAGGGTGTGGTAGTACTCAAAGTGCTACTCGGAGTGGATGGACAGATCGAGCGCATCAGAGTGGTAAGGCGTTTGCCCTACGGACTAACTGAAAACGCGATGCGCGCTGCTTGCGAAATCAAGTTCAAACCCGCACTAAAGAACGGTCAACAAGTGCCCATGTGGGCAAGTATGGAATACGGATTTAGTCTGGCTAAATCGTCGATCTATGGTCCGTGAAATCTTTCCGACAAGCTTTAGAGCCTCTTGCAAACGCAGAACGTGAAAAGAACAATGTAAGGGCCTCCACTCCGGAGGAGTGCAATGTTTATAGCCAGCAAGCCACCCACCTCCGGCTCTGTTCGGAAGAGCGGCATGGCGATCCCTCGTAGGTTCGAACGAATGCCGCTCTTCCGAACAGAGCAGAGTTGCTGAATGGCGCCGAACTATAAACATCGCACTCCTCCGGAGTGAAGAAAGAACGGCTGAAGAAACAAAGGCTTCGAGTAAATCCCACTCCGTGAGTCACTCATGGACTTTTGCAAAAGGCTCTAAAGCATGTCGGACATTTCATCTTGTCCCTCTCTAGCCCCCACTATTATAATGCGGTGTCCTTAGATTTCTTCACTCCTTTCACCTAGCCCATATGATGAAACGTCTGGTTCTGAGCATCGCGCTCTCGTGCTTCGTCCTTAGTGGGCTCCTCCAACATCAGGTCGTTTTCGCAAAAGACAATTGGACGAGCGTTCAATCCAAAAACTTCTTTCTTGTTGGAAACGGAAGCGAGAAGGACATAAAACAAGTCGCAGTTCGCCTCGAACAGTTTCGTGAGGTGTTCACGCATCTGTTTCCGCGAATGCGCTTCAACACGCCAATACCCACAACTGTTGTGGTTTTTAAAAGCCAGAGTTCGTTCAAACCTTTCAAGCCGGGACCTAACCTCGTCGGGTACTTTCAACCGGGGCAAGACGTCAACTACATCTCAATGACAACCGAGCTCCAGGGAGATCAGGATCCTTACAAGGTAATCTTTCACGAATACACGCACCTCCTCGTGAACAACACACTTGACACTGCGCCACTTTGGTTCAATGAAGGCTTAGCTGAGTACTACAGCACTTTCGACATAACGAACGATCAGAAATTCGTACTTGGGCGACCGATCGCAAACCACGTTTTTCTGTTACGCGATAGCAAAATGCTGTCCCTGCGAACACTCTTCGAAGTCGATCACAAATCACCTCACTATAACGAGCGCAACAAGCAAAGTATCTTCTACGCTGAATCGTGGGCGCTCGTGCATTACTTGATCATTGGCAAGGAGGGTCGTCTAGAACAACTCGGCAAGTTCATCGACTTGCTGACAACCAAGATGTCTAAGGAAGAGGCCTTCAAGCAGGCTTTTCAGATGACCTTTGAGGCGATGGAGAGAGAGTTACGCGATTACGTCAGGCAGGATCGCTACAACATTATCCAGGGACACTTCCAGCAAAAACTTGGGACTGATACGGGAATGCAAACGGCGCCGATTTCGGAAGCTGAAGCACAGGCTTATCTGGGCGACTTATTGCTTCATAGCAACCGGAAGGAAAGCGGGACCTATCTTGAGAAAGCCTTAACGCTCGATCCAAATTTGGCTCTCGCTAATGCAGCGATGGGAATGGCGAAAGTATATGACGGTAAACCGGGTGAGGCCCTTGTCAATCTTGATCGAGCTGTCCAATCGAATAGTCAGAATTATTTAGTTCATTACTATTATGCGTTCGCACTCAGCCGGCAAGGCACTGATCCCAGCCATCTGACAAGCGGCTTGACTCCCGAAACCTACTCCAGGATTCGGGCCGAACTGCTGAAGGCGATCGAGCTTCGCCCTGATTTTCCTGCTTCCTACAGTCTGCTTTGTTTCGTGGCCCTCGTCACTGGAGATCATCTTGAGGAAGCCCGAAGTTTAGTCACGAACGCAATCAAGACTTCGCCCGGCAGAAGCGATCTGGTCTTTATGTTAGGACAACTCTATTTGAGAACCGGCGACTACAAACAAGCTCGTCAGTTATTGGAGCAGGTCACTAAATCAAATGCCGAAGATGACATGCGTCAAAACGCACAGATTCTTTTGAGTCAGCTCACCACAATGGAGACACAGCGTGAAGAGTACAAGCGAAACGTGAGTACTCGTAAAACTGTCGTCGGCTCGACCACAGACGTCAATGAGAGTACTCCACAAGTGACGCAAACAGATCCTTCGTCCTATTTGAGGGAGGTATTACGAACACCGCTCGACGGTGAAACACGGTTGCAGGCCACACTGCTGCGTCTCGAGTGTGATGCAAAGGGAATTATTTTTGTAGTGAAAGCCGGTGAGCAAACTTTGCGTTTGCGTACCGCAACCTTTAACGACATGGAAATCACGACTTACAACCCGGAAGTCAAAGGCGACATAACCTGTGGCGTGCGCAAGCCTGAAGATAGTGTCGTTGTGTGTTTCACTGCGAAGGTTGATAGCAAGAGCAAGACAGATGGCCTGATAAAGTCGATCGAGTTCGTTCCGGCAAGTTTTAGATTGAAGACCGAGGAGAAGGAGTGATCGAATCTCTAACTTCAATTACTAAGAACAAGTTGGGAAGGGGGCAGAGCGGTCAACTCCATAACCTCTCGTTACTCTGACCTAGCGCCGCCCCCGCTGAGTCAACCATCCAAGACACCAAGAACAAAATGTGAAAATCACAGTTCAATCAGAGATCATTGAACTGAGGCCAGCGGGGGCG
>DATEXA010000160.1:0-2370 GCA_035257465.1 Pyrinomonadaceae bacterium
TGGCCCATCCGGGAATTGTGTAACTTCCACCTTGGCGAGCAACTGGCACCCAAAATCGTTGGATTTCAGGCCATCTTCCGCGCAAGGGAAAAGCCTGTGATCGTGAGTATCCTGAGGAGATGCTTGCCCTTGGGCCAAGATCGGGCCCAGCATCTGCAGAAGTGTAATTACAACGCCGCAGGTAAACGGGTAGTCAGCTGACATGATGTTAGTTTTACTAATCATGATTCCGCGCACGCTTAGCGCCCAACGAGACAGAGATAAGCCGCGGCAGGGTGTCGTGGCAAACACACTGAACTCATTTCGATGTGAGGCCGTTGGCTTCATCGTTCGGTTAGGGCATTCTCCACGGAAGTAAAAGACCGAGGAGCATTAGTAATGAGACGACAGCCATCCATATTGATACTTTTCTCAGTCTCGGCTGAAAGATAGCCGTCACTCCAGAGACAATGAGATTCAGCAGAAAACTTCCTCCTGAAATAACCATTCCCAATGCAAAATTGGCGATAGAGGACCGTCCCCAATGCCCAAAGATTAAGAACAGCATTGAAACGATGCCGACGACGAAAAGCGCAATTTGTAATCGCGGCAGCCAAGACATACGGATCAATCTTCAAGCGATCGGGATTATTGTCTAACGAGAACAAGCTGAGTGACGGTCACCGGGAGCGCGCATCGCACGAAGCGAAAAGGTTGTAGCCACGCAAAGGGTCGACGCAAAGCGGGTGGCCGTTCGCTCCAGCGCTTGGTTAGCTTTCATACGAAGCGGTGGTGGTGTACTCGCATTTACGACCCGAAAAACCATCGAAAATCCGGCGGTGTTGCTTCAAACCGTACTCATCATCTCGCGTCTCATACTCTTTGACCCATTGGATAAGTCGAGTGAGCATCGCGTTCTGCTCCTCTGCCGAGGAAAACTTTGACGGTTCCCAAGGCCGGCGATTGCAATGGGCCACACAGGTCTCGACACCCGGGTTCAGGAATCTGAGCTCGGTGCAGTGCGGCAACGCTGCTTCGACCAGATCGCTATAGCACCCCTCAATGATCCATTGGTCATTACTGCGAATGAACTGGTGAAGGAGAGTGAGGCTTTGTTCCAGGGGTTTACGCCTTGGGAGCGGAAAGCCCTCATCCCAAGCAATTTCATCCAAGGACAGACGCGGAATGTTCGCGCTGCCAATGAGCCGACCAGCCATTGTGCTCTTACCAGCGCCTGCGTTGCCAAGAAGGATCAGTCTCATTTGTTGAAGCTGACTAGAATTAGACGGCAATTTGTCATCTATTTCTGCCTCCATAGAGGGAAGTGTCCCCGAAAAGGCGGCAGGATGGCAAGCTCGCTCTCAATCAAACAATCAAGCTGGTAGTGCAGCGAGCCCCACGTGTTAATTTTTACTGGGGAGTTCCCAGAACGCGCACGCGGAGAGTCGCAAGAAAGCAGTAGAGTCAGGGCACGCCAAACACCACTTGAGTTGCGCCTTCACCTCTGAGGAACCGGGCGTTTGGCGCAAGTGGCTAGGCGTGACGAGTTGTCGAAGTTTGTGAAAACCGTTGGTGAATTTCATCAAGGGTTTTCTGAAACATTACCGCGCATCGCGTCGCATGATCGAAAATATCTTTTCCGTGAACAGCCTGGCTGCTAGAACACGGTGCCTTATGAAGCGCGCACTGTCCCTCCTGTTGGTGTTCTTTGTCGTTGGCTCGGCTGTCGGTCAATCGCCGGAACCAGCCAAGGTTCGTATCACGACTTGGAATCTGGAATGGTTCCCAAACGGCTCTGCTCGTGAAGCGACACCGGAAAAGCAAGCCCAACGGATAAAGGCAGCGGCAGATGTTCTCAAAAAACTAAATCCCGACATTTTGCTGCTTCAAGAAGTGCGTGATTACGATGCGTGTAATCGACTAGCAGAGGCAATTCAACCGGGGGCATACACCGTTGCTATCTGCTCCGCATTCAAGGGAGGGAAACAGGAAGAAGCAATTCTTGCGAAGATTCCAGCGCAAGCTGCGTGGTCAGAATCTTGGAAGTCAGTCGAAGGAATTGACCCGCCACGAGGATTCTCGTTTGCGTGGTTCAAGATTGGAAATGCGGACATTGGCGTTTACTCGCTGCATTTGAAAAGCAATCTCATCACGCACGGCGATCCGGTAGCAGAAACGGCAAAGAATATCCGAAAACGGGAAGTCGCCATCGGCCAATTGCTGACGCACGTCCGCGACTTCATCGGAGCGAAAATGCCGGCAATAAATAGGTTCATCATTGGAGGGGACTTTAATACAAACCACGATCAAGCGATGTTCGCCGCAGAGAAGACGTTGGACACTCTAAGCACTGGTGGCCTTCGCAGCGTCTTTGAAAAACTTCCCTTCGAG
>DATEXA010000161.1:0-2357 GCA_035257465.1 Pyrinomonadaceae bacterium
TCTCAACTCTTCATTGTTGACCAATAGAGTCAAGCCCGCCGCAAAAGCATTAACGTTACCAGGCGGAACACTAATACCTCGGTTACAAATTCGGAAAGCTCCGTCTTCAACGACGTCGCCAAGCAAGTCAACAACGCCTCCCACACTTGTCGCAATAACAGGACGCTCATTCGCCATTGCTTCGATCAATGTCAACGGCGTGCCCTCGTTACGCGATGTCAGGGCAACAATGTCGAGCGCAGGATAAAAGTGTTCAGGGTCTTTTCGCTCGCCCGCAAAAATTAGCGCGTCTGACAGGCCCAGTGAACGACTTGCATTTTCGAGACCGTCACGCAGAGAACCATCGCCGATGATTACGAAACGAACTGGTGAATCAGACTGGCTCTCCCGGAAACGCTTCACGATCTCAAGGAACATCTGGTGGTTCTTGATCTCCGTGAGCCGTCCAACAATTCCAATCAAAACTGTTTTTTCGTCAATGGCGAGCTCTTGTCTGAACTTCCATCTTCGTTGGGAGCTCCCATTAAATACGTCGAGATCGAGTCCCAAAGGAATCACGGTAATTTGCTGTGGCTTACCCACGCCAAACTCTTTGCAGATCTCAGTTCCCTGTTGGTCACTAACAACGATCAATCGATCTGTCACAAAGGCTGCAAGCATCTTTTCGATAATGATGAATGCACGCGTTTTCCAGCGCCCGTAATAACTATGGAAGATGTGACCGTGATAAGTGTGAACAAACTTGCAACGTCGGGGCCGACCCACCAACAGCCCCGGCGTGAACCAACGATAAAAGAATCCGGCAATTCTGCCGACAGTTCCGGCCTTCGCGGTGTGCGTATGAATCAACTCCGGCTTTTCGCGGACAAACAACCGGTAGAGCTTCCAGATAGTCGTCACATCGTTCAGGGAAATCTCACGACTCATCTGCGGGATGAAATGGGGAACCACCCCAGCCTGCTCAGCGAAATACCCCATGTCGCCTTCACCTTGGGGCACCGACCCGGCAACCAATACTGTTTCGTAATCGGCAAGACCGGAGGTCAACCACACGACATGTTTCGCCGGTCCACCGACATTCAATCGTGCGATGATTCTTACGATCTTTGCTCGGTACGACTCTGACATGACAACGAATTCTTTCTAGATACCAGCCCGGTTCCTGCTGACGCGTCCCGCTTTTCACTCACAAACGCTAATCCGACATTACGAAACTTGTTTCGCTGTCGTCTTCGTGGCGGATCTCATCAATCGGCTCCCTTTTGTCTTCTCCCATGTAGAGGCGATTGGGGCAGTTGATAACGATACCATCGATGCCGCCCACGTTTTGATAAGCATGCACCACGCCTTTGGGAATCAGAACGGCGTTAGGGTTGTCCTGACCCACAATTAGCGTCATTACGTTGCCAAACGTTTCCGAGTCAGCGCGGTTGTCCCACAATCGCAATTTGAAATTCGATGGCCCAAGAAAACAGAAAAGGTCAGCCTGGTCGAAATGTTCGTGAGGTCCACGAGTGACGCCGGGAATTGTGGACGAGATGTAAGCCATCGCCGGACGAAACTCGTCCGGCCATTCGTCATTTCGAAAGAGTTCAGTTAACCATCCACGCGAGTCATTAAACTTGGATAGGGGCTTGACTATCACTCCACGGATGTTGACGCCCTGAAACTTTTCAAGCATTCGCGACCACCTCTTCAGAGGTTAGCTGCAACTTGTTAGCGCCAGTGCGGGCAACCAGTTCAGACGCGTGCAACAAACTCTCGAAAGTTCCAGCATCAGTCCACCAACCGGAGAGTTGTTCCCAGGTCATTTCCCCTCGCGCAATGTAAGCGTTGTTTACATCAGTGATTTCGAGTTCACCGCGACCAGAAGGCTTCAAGGTTCGAATGATGTCGTAAACTTCTCCGTCGAACATGTAGATGCCAATGACCGCATAGTCAGATTGAGGAACAGCGGGTTTCTCCTCAATGCTAACTACATGATGACCGTCGAGCTTGGGTACTCCGAATCTTTGCGGATCGGATACTTTCTTTAAAATGATCTTTGCGCCTCGGCCTTGATGTCGATAGGCACGAACAGCTTCAGCGATATTTCCCTCGATGATGTTATCGCCTAAGACCACGCATACTGGCTCGCCAGAAGCAAAGTGTTCCACGAGCGAAAGTGCCTCGGCGATCCCTCCCTCGCCTTCCTGGTAAGCATAATTGAGATGCTTCAAACCAAATGCTTTTCCATTTCCAAGAAGACGTAAGAAATCACCTGCAGAGTTACCGCCGGTGACAACCATGATGTCGGTGATACCGGCATTCACCAGCGTCTGAATTGGGTAGTAGATCATCGGCTGGTTGAACACCGG
>DATEXA010000162.1:0-2721 GCA_035257465.1 Pyrinomonadaceae bacterium
TCGATGCGTGCACGACCATCGACAGCTTGCCAGTACATGTTGAAGTCACGGCTGCGGTGACTCAGGACTGCGGAGAATTCTCGCTCCAGACTCTGTGAACCAGATAACGTAATTCATGTTTGCAAGCTGCTGTGAACTGACCTCGTTCTTACCGTCCACATAAATTCGCAGGGAGTGATCATTCCAGACCAGAGATGCGATAAACAAGGGGGTCCATCCGTTTTTGAAGGGGAATGTGCTTTTTAGCAGAATATTGCTGCCGGACAATGGATGAATATCCAATGAGCGGAATGATTCGATTGCATGAAGGGTTGTTTGTCCCTGTTCAAATATACCCGGAATACGACCAAGGTGCTGATTTTCCCACTGAGTGATGATTGCGACGCCGAATACTAGCAAAGCCATTGCGAACGCTCGAAACTTTCGCGGGGGTAGTTTAGCAGCCGATACACCGATGGCGGCTCCAATGGTCGCTCCAATGGTCGCTCCAATTGCCGCACCCAGTGCCCGACTCGCCGTGGCGCCAAAGATTGCCCCCGTCGTTGCGCCAACTCCAACGCCTCGGCCAATTGATGTTGAGCCCTTTGACATTATGGCAATTACGTCTAACGCAAGCCTGGCAAAGATATTTGCCCAGCCGAAGAGCAAAAGCCAAAGACATGCGCCACCTCGAATCGGACGAATAAACGCGATCGGCAGAGGCACTAGGACTACCCAAAACGCCATGAGCTGGAGCGACCGATCGCGTCTCAAAACAGCATAAATAAACACAGCACTCCATAAGAGCAGTAGTGCTGCCGGCACAATTGGCCGGTGATGGAAGCGTAACTCACTTACGAATTGCGCGTTGGATTCTAAGAACGTGTGCCATGAATAGTGAGGCCGATATACCTCAGCCTGCACTAACGGCCCACTACCATGCAACTTGCCGTAGATGTAAATTGCCGTTAGCACTCCGGCGATCAGAGGAGGTATCGCGGACCGCCAATTCTGGCCAAAGAATAGTTTCCAGTCGCCCAGACGAGGCCATTTCAGAACCTCATATACTAGAGCGATAACTGGCAACGTGACTGCCATCTCTTTGGCATTCAGCGCAAAGATGTACAGCAGCAGAAACACCGCCATCTGTCCTGGCCGCAGATCGCTTCCTTGCTCACGGATCTGAATGTAGTAGGCCAACGCCGAAAAATAGAAGAATCCGCAAAGGACATCGTAGATGAAGGCACCGCGAAACACGAGGTTGGCCAGGTCAGCATGATAAGACACGACAAGGGCCGCAAGAAACGCGACCGAGCGGGACGCCACAAACAGCCGACTAAGCCAATAGACGATCGGGATTGACGCGGCAACGATCCCGACTTGGAGGACTCGATAAGGTTCCGGATTGAGCGAAAAGAGGTGATAAAGCGGTAGATAGTAGAGTGCGCCTGCAGGGCGATAAAAATCTGTCCAGAAGCATATGTTAGCCCAAAGACATCTTAATATTCCGGGGTGCCAGTAGAAGTACATGTTCATCATCTCATCTTGGCTGAAACCGCCTTTCCAGGATGGAACAGCAAAATGAAGAAAATATCCCATCAGTGCTGTTACACAGGCGAGATCGATCAGAGTCTCTCTAGAACTTCGGCTTATTGAGATCAAACTCTTGTAATCCGGTGTGACGTTCGTATTTCTGGCAACGTGACAGTCGACGAGACTAACAATCAAACTGAGCTACTGCACGCCACCTTTTCGGGTCGACACAAATCCTTTCCGTCTTTCATAATGACGACAAAATTCTTCCCAGGGTCTTCGAGCAACTGGGTTGGCCTGGATTCTATCAGTGGCTGATCGGGCGGCGCAAGCGCTCATCGATCATGCGACGTGCTTGTTGATGACAGCAGTTCACCCGAGCGAATGCGCGGTTTTCAACGTGAGTACTTACGAAGGCCTACAAAAAGTGAGCGCCCAGATAGAGCTGAGCAAACCCGCGCCGCAAACCGTCATGAATAATCAGTAAGGCTGTTAACCAACCGGCTGTATTTCCGGAATGAGGCGTCATGCTTTACTGTATGGCGGCTCTTTGCTTCACCTGACAATCGCAAACGTGGTTGCGCTTCACCACTCTTTGAAATTATCACCTTGTCGTTGCTGTGTAGAGAGCAAAGAGACAGACTCCACCGCGTGAAATACCGCTGGGAAGTCACCGCTGACAACCTCAGCAAAGCCGGTTGGAGTTGGGCTGCGTGTGAAGCATCGGGAAAGTTCACGCTGGCTCCGCGCCGATAGCCGGTTAGAACAGTTGCTCGATTTTCCGGTTCCGTCGCGACCGGGGCCACCGTCCTGCTTCGTCGAAAGACTTACGATCTTTTTTCTCGCAAGGCCAATCGCTAAGCTGAGTTGCCGGACAAAGCGTTTGACAGCTGCCCCAATCTGTGTTTGGTAACTGCGTTCATTCAGCTGTGGTAGCTGGATGAGCAATAAACTCTAAACAAAGTCCTTTGGTAGCTTCGGTCATCGAAGGCAGGAGAATAACATGACAACTGCAATTGAAAGTGCAGAGCCGCGCTCTGCAAAGTCCAGCCGTGTGCTGGAAAATCCGCCTCACGCCCGCAGGACGATGGAGGCCCTTCGCGAACTGGGATACGACAGCTATGCGTCTATCCTCGACATCATCGACAACTGCATCGACGCGCACGCAACGATCGTCAATGTCGAAATTGGAGAACAAAAAGGCGACAT
>DATEXA010000163.1:0-4083 GCA_035257465.1 Pyrinomonadaceae bacterium
AATGCTCAGCACCGTCCGATCGGCACGATGCTGTTTCTCGGCCCTACTGGTACCGGAAAAACGAGGGTTATAGAGGCCGCGGCGGAGATCTTATTTGGCGATCCCTACAAGGTCGTAAAGATCGACTGTGCGGAGTTTCAGCATTCGCATGAGATTGCAAAACTGATCGGCTCACCTCCGGGATACCTGGGGCACCGAGAGACACCGCCATTGTTAACCCAGGAAAACTTAAATAAGACGCATACCGAAGAACAGAAATTAACGATTGTTTTGTTCGACGAGATTGAAAAAGCCTCCGACAGTCTGTGGCAGTTGCTCTTGGGAATTCTAGACAAAGCAACACTCACGTTAGGAGACAACCGTCGTGTTGATTTTTCGCAGACGATCGTCGTCATGACTTCCAACCTTGGTGCACGGGAGATGTCCGAGATGGTGTCAGGTGGCATTGGTTTCACCGGCAGTCAAGAACATGCAAAGCGCTTTTTTAACGAAGAACAGCTGGACCAGCAGATTCAGCGAACAGCCGTGGAGGCAGCTCGTCGCAAGTTTTCGCCTGAATTTATGAACCGAATTGACAAGCTCGTAGTGTTTCGCTCGCTACAGGAAAATCAGCTGCGACAGATTCTCGACCTTGAACTCGAGGCTGTGCAGGAGCGGGTGAAGGCCACCGCAGCGACGAAGTTTATGTTTGAATGTTCAAGCGAAGCAAAAGAGCGCCTGTTGTTTGAAGGTCAGGACGCACGGTACGGAGCTCGTCATTTGAAGCGGGCGGTGGAGCGATTGCTCGTCTCACCACTATCAAACTTAGTTGCGAGTAAACAGGTCGAATTTGGTGATTTAGTTTATGTGGATGTTGACGGCGAGGAACTGACGTTCGAGAAACGATCTGTGGGTCCGTTGCTGACTGATCTCCAACCGCAAACCGAACAGAATGAGATTCCGGAGCTACCTTACACTGAATTCGGATTACCCGATCCATGTGAGATATGGTTTGCGTGTGAGTTGTAGGCCGATTTCAAAGCTTGATCGAAAATGAATAAACACTGTGTTAAGGAGTAATGCAATGGATCTCAATGTTGTGGCAAAACATCTGGAAACATCTGGTCTAGCGAAACTCCTGTTGGTCCCAACACGAGCAACTCAGGAACTCTCTGTGACTGAAGAAATCGACAGCAGTGAACCTGTCGTTGGGATAGTCGGTCGGAGTGCGGCGCTGCGCCGTGTATTGCAGCTGGTTGATATGGTAGCGGAGAGTGATGCAACGGTGCTGATCTTGGGGGAGACTGGCACGGGCAAAGAACTCATCGCCCAAGCAATACACGAGCGTAGCCGACGGCAACAGGAAGATTTTGTGACACTAAACTGTGCCGCGATTCCAAATACTCTGTTTGAGAGCGAACTGTTTGGGCATGAGCGTGGTGCATTTACCGGAGCACACATGCAGAAGCAGGGAAGACTCGAACTGGCTGATAAGGGCACTTTGTTCCTGGACGAAGTAGGCGAAATGCCGCTCGAGCTACAGCCGAAATTATTACGAGCACTTCAAGAACGAACTTACGAGCGAGTGGGCAGTGCGCGAAGTAAAAAGGTGGACGTGAGACTAGTGGCGGCGACGAATTGTGATTTGGAACAGATGGTCTCGAAGAAACAGTTTCGGAGTGACCTGTATTACCGGCTAAACGTGTTTCCGATTCATCTACCTCCGCTCCGCGAACGCGTGGAAGACATTCCTTTGTTGGTCAGGCATTTTACGCAGAAATACGCGCGGCGAATGGGCAAGTCAATTGAGACGGTCGACATGGCAACAATCCATAAACTTCAACGCTGGCACTGGCCGGGAAATGTGCGTGAACTCGAAAACCTGGTTGAGCGCTCTGTAATCTTATCAACGGGGAGCTCGTTGTCCGTGTCATTGCCTCACAAAATGAACGGTGCGATCGATGCACTGGAAGTAGTTGGCAGGGTTGAAGAGCAACAACGAATAGTAAGCACGCTACGTGAAACAAAAGGCCGAATCAGTGGGCCAAATGGCGCAGCATTTCGTCTCGGTATCAAACGCAGCACACTGTTGGACAGGATGAAAAAGCTTGGTATTGATCCTCGTGAAGCGAAGACGTCATTCGGGGTAGCGATGGCTCAGTAACAGAATTCCACGTTGTAATCGGAAGGTTGGTGAAATGCCAACGGAAAACGCAAAACAGAAAGGAACACATTTATGAAACAACACACGAAGGGCCTAGCGGTGATCACCGGAGCATCTTCCGGAATTGGTGCGGTTTACGCCGATCGGCTCGCGCAGCGAGGTTACGACTTACTCCTTGTTGCACGGAGCCGGGAACGCATGGAGGATCTGGCCAAGAAGCTGAGCGAGACGGGAAGAAAGGTTGAGATCCTGGTTGCCGATCTAACGGTTTCGAGCGACTTGGCCAAGCTGGCGCAAGTCCTCCGCGAGGACTCGCGAGTTACGATGCTTGTGAACAACGCGGGCGTCGGTTCTACTGCGCCACTACTGAATTCGGACGTCGCCGACATGAGCCGGATGATCGCGCTGAACGTGGAAGGGCTAACACGTCTCACCTATGCCGCAGTGCCGGCCTTCGTGAAGCGTGGTTCCGGCACAATCATTAACATTGCTTCTGTCGTCGCGATTAGCCCGGAGTTACTCAACGGGGTATACGGCGGCACCAAGGCCTTTGTTCTTGCCTTCAGTCAGTCTCTGCGGCATGAACTGGCCAATACGGGAGTCAAGATCCAGGTTGTACTGCCTGGGGCGACCGCCACGAATTTCTGGAACGTCGCCGGCACACCGGTCGAGCATCTGCCGCAGGAAATTGTAATGTCAACCGAGGATATGGTGGATGCGGCTCTCGTGGGATTCGATCAAGGCGAGTTTGTGACGATCCCCGCGCTTCCAGATGCGGGGGAATGGGAGTCTTACGAGGCCAGGCGTCAGGCGCTGATGCCCAACTTGTCTCGTGCAGAACCGGCCGCCAGGTACACGCACAGTTTCTCTCCCTAGTCAGTTGGGTACTGGACCACGGCCCCGACGTCGGCATCAAGTTCGTTCACCAGCAGTAAGTATGCAGCTGAACGGCGGAGCGATCACCAATCGAGGTAGTACCAAATGAAAATCGACGAGTTCCTAAGTGATTATGATTTCGGCGCTAGGTATGACATTCAGATCAGCGCGCCGCCTTCGGTTGTGTATGAGCGACTTTTATGGCTGGATTTCAACGAAGTGTGGATAAATCGCATCCTTGAAACCTTAAGGACTGGAAAACTAGTCTCACCCAGTCGCGCGGCCGCGAGTCTGAGTCAGCGTCTTCAGGGCACGGGTTTCGTGATGTTGGCGGAAGTTCCCAACGAAGAACTACTCATGGGAATTGCTGGACGCTTTTGGCGTCCGGATGGGGGACGATGTTTGGATTTGACGGCCGGAGATTTTGTCGGGTTCGCTCGACCCGGCTACGCAAAGGTGGCTTGGAACTTCAGTCTACGAGCAGACTCTTCTGGGGAAACAGTTCTTTCAACTGAAACAAGGACCAAGTGTTTCGGACCAGCCGCGAGGTGGAAGTTTGGAATCTATTGGTTCCTTATTTACCCGTTCTCTGGTTTGATCCGCAAGGCCATCCTTAATCGTGTAAAGAGCGATGCAGAATCAGTGTCGTCGAAGCTCGACACCGTCAATGTCTAACTATCAATGGAGTGATCCCATAGCAACTACAACTTCTTGTTCCAACTGGAGGACGGAATCGTCAGCGGCAAGCAATTTCTCGATGCGATCCAGGTGAAGAAGATCTTCGGCGCACGCAGCGTAAGTCCAAACGTCCGAACTACTCATTAAAGTAAGAACTCTCATCCGTACTCGTCATTACAGCTATCGCACTGAACAAACCGGCATCCCGCGCATTTTTGCGAGCGGGGTTGGGCCAGCCGCCCGATACGATGAGGCTGTTTATGCGATGTGATGTTTAAATCGCCCCTTCAGGAGATATTTCGTGAACCAACTGCTGGCTGATGTTCTCGATGCTCACGGCGGCTTGAATCGCTGGAATGAATATCAAAAAGTCGAGGCCACGATTG
>DATEXA010000164.1:0-12471 GCA_035257465.1 Pyrinomonadaceae bacterium
GCACAAATATTCGACGCGCTGCCGAAGCCGCTAAAGTCGAGGTTGAATTGAAACCCTGCCAAAGTCTGACCGACTTCAAACTTCGTCCGAATTGAAACCGAACCTAGCTCGTCGTGTCAGCCGTTGCCTTCCTGTTTCTCCAACTTGTGATTCTCGATTTTGAAGTAGGAATTTTTGTTCGCTCACAGGCGCAACAGTGTTCGCTTACAGTGGAAATAAGGCGCTCGGTCTCAGAACCTTGACGCTCTGCAAGACGGCTTGTTAGACTCCAAGTACATACCAACAGGGCTCCCGACGCAACTCGGCGTCGTTTGTAATTTCTCCTGGACACGCGCGTGCGGCGCAGTCTGATTTTTCAAAATCGATGGAGGTGGATGGTGGGCTTTAAAGTCGGCCAGAAAGTCGTTTACCCGAATCACGGCATCGGGACCATCGAGCAGATAGAACAGAAGCAAATAGGCGCAACGCTCCTTCCCTTTTACACGCTTCGGCTCGCTGCTAATAACTCCCTGGTTCTCGTTCCCGTTTCAAATGCAACAGAAGTTGGACTTCGTGCACCAATCTCGTCCGGCGAATGTGAGCTGCTCTTGAAGGCATTAGCAGACGATTTCTCTTCTCCAGCCACTGACTGGAAAGATCGTTTCAAAGAATTCTCTGAGAAAATGCGCACCGGAGACATTTTTGAAGTAGCCGATGTGCTGAAGCATTTGACCTATCTGAGTAATCTCAAGCCTCTCTCGTTCCGCGAACAACGAATGCTGGAAAGGTCGCGCTATCTTGTTGTCTCGGAATTGGCCGCAGTCTGCCGCCAACCCGAATGCAACATTGAGCCGCGAGTAGATCAGGCCATCGCTCGTGCCTGCACGAAACATGAGCGCCGCCCAGCCCGTACTCGCGCAGCCGGAGCAGCCTCGGGACATTAACTATTCCTGTTTTCAAACCCTTCTTTCGCCCGAAACACGTTGAATTGGAGCCCGGGACCGTCCGTCGTGTGTTTAGCACGAGGCCTCGGGTCTGCTTTGCCAGACAGTCCATGCTATGATTTTTTCCCGATGACCCCTTCAGCAATAATAATCGGCACTCCTTACGTGCCTTTCTGACAATGGACGAACTTCCAAGTAACTGGCTAGGGCTGCTGATTGCTCAAGGCGATCTGGGTATCTCCAACAGCACAGGCGCAATCCTTCTCAAACTTGCTTCCGTCATTATTCTGGTAGCTGCCAACGGATTCTTCGTCGCCGCGGAATTTGCTTTGGTCGGAGTTAGATCATCGCGAATCGAAACGCTGGCGGCAGCAGGTAACCGATCTGCAAAGAGGCTTTTGACACTTCTCCAAAATCTGAACGCGTATCTCTCCGCGTGTCAGCTTGGAATTACTCTCGCTTCGCTTGCGCTGGGGTGGGTAGGCGAGCCCGCAATTGCGCGTCTCCTTGAAAGACCGCTCTCCGGACTCTCAGATACACTGCGACACGGCATCGCCTTCGCGATCGCTTTTTCAATCATAACTTCACTTCACATCGTCCTCGGTGAACAAGCGCCCAAGCTCGTAGGACTAGCGATCGCCGAAAAAGTCGCGCTTGCGATCGCATTGCCGATGCAGTTGTTCTATCGAGTCTTCCAATGGCCAATACGTGCACTCGACTGGGCCAGTGCGCATGCAGTGCAAGTAGTTGGCTTGAGTGCTACGGGAGAACATTCGGCAACCTACACGGAAGCGGAACTGCGAAAGTTGATCGATATTTCTCGAGACAGTGGCCATCTTCGCGCCGAAGAAAGACGATTGATTCATCGAGTGTTTGAGTTTTCAGACACGGTTGTTCGCGAAGCAATGGTACCGCGAACTGAAATGGCGGCGATTTCAGAGACTTGCTCCCTTGAACAGATAACCAAAGCCTTCGAACAGCATCGTTACTCGCGCCTGCCTGTCTACAAAGAGAGCTTCGATGACGTCATCGGGTTTATCCACAGCAAGGACGTAATGCCTTACTTACTCCATCCCGAAACCTTTCGAATAGGAGACGTACTACAGCCGCCGCTTTACGTAGTTGATACTGCGCGCCTTGAACACGTGTTACGACAAATGCAGAAAGCCAAAATGCATTTTGGTTTTGTGGTAGACGAACACGGCGGCCTCGAGGGAGTCATTACTCTGGAAGATCTACTCGAAGAAATCGTCGGCGAGATCTCTGACGAACATGATGAAGAGGTAAACGAACAGATCACACAGGTCTCGGACCACACTTACATGCTGGCGGGTGGACTGGCTGTCAGAGATCTCAATCGTCGTTTGAAACTCTCAGTTCCTGAATCTGAGGCATATACAACTGTAGGTGGTTTCCTGATGAACGAAGCGGGGCAGGTCCTGAATCCTGGAGAAGTTATCTGCTACGACGGTCTGTCATTTCACGTCGAACGCGTAGAAAAACGCCGGGTCATTAGCGTACGACTCGAAGTGACAGAAAAAAGAGAGGAACCCCAGGAAGTCAATGCCGCAAACACTGCCGGCCGCGGCACCTAAGTGGTCTGTTTAGTCCCACCTTTTGATTGGAACTCGCACCTGAGAGGTTGAAGTGAGTGCGACTCACTGTTTGGTAAAACAACGTGGTAAAGTTCACGCCGCAAGCTAATTCTCTCTTTGTATAGGAGCAACAACATTGAGCTGGATCGAGCACATACTTGCTCGCGAAATTTTGGATTCGCGTGGAAACCCTACAGTCGAAGCTGAGGTCGTTTTGGAAGGTGGTGAAGTTGGACGTGCAGCGGTGCCATCAGGTGCATCTACTGGTGAACATGAAGCAGTCGAACTGCGTGACGGTGACAAGAAACGTTACGGCGGCAAAGGTGTTCTCAAAGCCGTGCGCAACGTCAATGATGTTATCGCTCCCGAGCTAGAGGGCTTCGACGCACTCGATCAAGCTGAACTCGACCAGGCCTTAATCGCTCTCGATGGAACTAAGACTAAGTCCAAACTCGGGGCCAACGCGCTGCTTGCCGTTTCTCTAGCAACTGCGCGCGCCGCTGCGGCTCACCTGGAAATTCCCCTTTACACCTACCTTGGTGGGCCAAATGCTCGAACGCTACCCGTCCCGATGATGAATATCATTAACGGCGGAGCGCACGCTGACAATAACGTCGACTTTCAGGAATTCATGGTTGTACCGGTGGGAGCATCAACGTTTCGTGAAGCGTTACGAATAGGTGCGGAAGTCTTTCATGAATTGAAGGCGGTACTGAAGAAGAAGGGCTACGCGACGAGCGTTGGAGACGAGGGAGGCTTTGCGCCTAACCTGCGTTCAAACGAAGAAGCTATCGAAACTATTTTGGAAGCAATAAACAGGGCCGGTTACTCCGCAGGTTCCGATTGCTTGCTGGCACTTGATCCTGCTGCAAGTGAGTTCTATGACGGCAAGGCCTACGTGTTCAAAAAGAGCGACAAACGAAAACTCACGAGCGAGCAAATGGCAGATTACTGGCGATCATGGTGCGACCAATATCCGATCGTGTCGATTGAAGATGGTATGGCTGAGAACGACTGGACGGGGTGGAAATTACTAACCGATCTAATCGGACGCAAAGTTCAACTCGTTGGCGACGATCTTTTTGTAACTAACACGGAGTTCCTTCAGAAAGGAATTGATCTCGGCGTCGCCAACTCGATTCTGATCAAAGTCAATCAGATCGGCACCCTGACGGAGACGCTTGACTGCATACAGCTTGCGCAGACGAATCGTCGCACGACCGTTATCTCGCATAGGTCGGGCGAAACAGAAGATCCATTTATCGCGGACCTCGCTGTTGCGACTAACGCAGGACAAATCAAAACCGGTTCGCTGTCACGCACAGATCGCATCGCGAAGTACAACCAGTTGCTGCGTATCGAAGAGGACCTTCGCGGAGCAGCACGGTTTCCCGGTCGCAAGGCATTTCACCAAATTCAACTCGACGGCGGCGGCAATGCGACGCGAAAGGCTCGCGTCGCGAAACGCTGACGTATTGAATGTCGGACAATCTGCATTTTGTCGACGAAAGGGTTTGTTAGTTTCTGCAAGATTGACCGCGGTGAACCATGATCAGAACAAACTGGACTTTGTCGAACGTCAGCGCGACGAGTTTGTGATCAGCACTGATCAGCAACGCCTGGACATTCCATTCATTCACGAATTCCTGTCCAATAGCTCTTACTGGGCCACAGGTCGCAGTCGCGAAGTCGTGGAACGCTCGATCGCTAATTCTCTTAACTTCGGTATCTTTAAAGGTAACGAGCAGATTGGCTTCGCTCGTGTAGTAACTGATTATGCGACGTTTGCCTGGCTGGCGGATGTTTTCATCATTGACGGGTATCGAGGACGTGGCCTCGGCTCGTGGCTTGTCGAAGTGATTACTTCACATCCCGGCTTGCAGAATTTTCGACGTTGGGTACTGGCAACACGTGACGCGCATGAGTTGTATCGTCGTGTAGGTTTTAATGAGCTTAGAGAACCCGACCGGTGGATGGAACGGAGAAACGATTGAACAACAAACGAGGACCTCTGGCATTAATTGTTATTGACGGTTGGGGATATTCGCCCTCGCGCGAAGGAAACGCGATCGCGATGGCGACTACCCCTTACTACGACGAGATAGTTGCAAAGTATCCGCAGACCCTGCTCGAAGCTCATGGATCTCGCGTTGGTCTACCGGCAGGCGTGATGGGAAACTCTGAAGTTGGTCACCTGAACATTGGGTCTGGTCGAGTAATTCGTATGGACGTTTCGCTTGTGGACCACGAAATCGAGACCGGCAACTTTTTCAACAATAATGTACTAGCCACTGCAATGGATGGCGCGAAAAAGCGCGGGACCGCGCTCCACTTGATGGGCTTGCTTTCAGATGGACAGGTTCACTCTTCGCTTAACCACCTTTATGCGTTACTGCAGATGGCGAAACACCACGATTTGGAGCGGGTGTTCGTTCACGCCTTTCTTGATGGAAGAGACACGCCACCTGCATCAGCAACTCTGTACGTCGCAGCACTGCAAAAGAAAATTGCTGAAATAGGATGCGGGGAAATCGCCACACTCGTCGGGCGTTACTACGCCATGGACCGCGATAAACGATGGGACAGGACAAAGCGAGCCTATGACTTACTTGTGCACTCGATTGGAGAGCGATTTGTTGATCCGATAGAAGCTGTGGAGAAATCCTATGAAGTTGGTGTTACCGATGAGTTCGTTGAACCGCGAGTCATCGGGCGCGCCAGCGGTGAACCGGTTGCGACAATTAAGAACGACGATTCTGTAATCTGCTTCAACTTTCGTCCAGACCGTGCCCGTGAGATCACCAGGGCACTCGCGGTTCCAGACTTCACAGAGTTTCCCGTTCCTGATCGTCCACGTGTCGAGTATGTTTGCTTTACAACCTACGACGCCACGTTTCCTCTGCCGGTCGCATTTCCACCCCGCCATCATCGAAACGTGCTGGCAGAAGTTTTTGGCGCCGTTTGCACACGCAACTATCGATTAGCTGAAACTGAGAAGTACGCACACGTCACCTATTTTTTCAATGGCGGAGTCGAACAGCCATTCCCCTGCGAAGAACGCCTGTTGGTCCCCTCACCTAAAGTAGCGACATATGATTTGCAGCCGGAGATGTCCGCGTTCGCCGTCACTGATAAAGTGTTGCGCGGGATTGACGAAGGCGCAACAGATGTCTTCGTAATCAACTTTGCGAATCCCGATATGGTCGGACATACAGGCAAGCTCGCCCAAACAATCGAAGCATGCCAATACGTTGATACTTGTCTCGGACGGATAACAAAAGCCATCCGTCAGCGAAATGGCGTCACGCTAATTACCGCCGATCATGGCAACGCCGAACAGATGATCGATCCGCTCACTGGCAGCCCACATACAGCACACACGACTAACCCGGTTCCATTTCATTTCGTTGACGAGGCATCAATCGGAATGAAACTTCGCGAGGGCGGCGCTCTCGAAGATGTAGCGCCGACGCTGCTCGCCCTGTTAGGTATTGAGCAGCCAAAGGAAATGACCGGGAAGGATCTCAGGGAAGGCAGTAGTCAGTAGGTGCTTTTGAATCCACGCAACATTCTAGTAATTAATTTTGGTCAACTGGGCGATGTCGTTCTGAGTTTGCCGGCTCTGCAATCACTTCGAGAGCGTTTTCCAAATGCGAAAATTACGGCGATGGTTGGCAAACCCAGCAAGCCCATTATTGAAATGTCGGGAACTGCCAACGCCGTAATTGGCGTTGATCGAGTGGCATTGCGAGACGGATCAAAGCTTGTTTCGATTGGCAGAATAATCAAGCTCGTAAGAGATGTTCGAAAATCGAAGTTTGATTTGATTGTCGATCTTCACAGTTATGCGGAAACCAATCTGCTCGGCTTAATATCAGGCGCATCACATCGCTTGTATTCTCACCGTCCAAACAGATCCCTCGATTATTTGGGTAACTTTAAGCCTCGCCCGCCTCGACAGGATTTGTCCAGGCACGCCGTGGATCGATATCTCGACGTATTGCAACCGTTGAAAATCACTACCAAGTCGAGAGCACCGCATTTGAAAACGATCGCATCCGCAGACTCTGCAGTGGAAACGTTACTCGAAAAAGAACGGGCACATTCAAATACACTCCTCGTCGGTCTCTTCTTTGGTGCCGGTCACGCCGTTCGTCGTTGGCCCCTGGAACGCTACGCAGAGTTGGCTGACTTCTTGATTCGAAACGATAAGGTGCGCATCATCGTGTTTGCTGGACCGGAGGAACGCGAGTTTGTCGCTAAGGCGAGGGGGATGTTTCCTCCGTCGACAATATTTCTTGACCGGCTAACGATTCCACAGCTAGCCTCCGCTCAGGCTCGTTTGACCCTATTCATCTCCAACGACACAGGACCAATGCATATCGCTGCTGCCGTTGGAACCTCGGTGATCGTAATTTTGGATCGACCGACTCCACACAGTTTTACTCCCGTAGGGGATCAGCATCGAATAATCTGTGGCGCAGACGTCAACGACATTACTGTCGATCAGGTTTACAAAGTGGCCCATGAGTTATTGTCGAGCAACAGAACGGAACGGATCTTCTCCCACGCCGAACAACATTAACAATCTCCTCAAGTTGTCTTTCGTTTTACTCCTTTTACTCTTTCTCTCAAACGGTTGTGTCCGGAATTCGGCATCAGTTTCTGACACTGCTCCTATATCCAGCGGACAACCAGCCGAGTCAGTTAAACCGCTAGCTCTCAACCTCAATCGCACTTTAGCGAACGACCTAGATCAGTTGCTAAACAGCCCTGAGTATTCGCAAGCGCGTTGGGGTGTTTCCGTCGTCTCACTGAAAGATAACAAGCTCATCTATGACCACAACGGCGATCAGTTGTTCACACCGGCTTCCAATATGAAGGTGTACACAACGGCTGTCGCGCTGGATCTACTTGGAGCTGACTACCGTTGGCGAACGTCTGTTTACTCCGACTCGCAGCCTGACACCTCAGGAACAATTCATGGCGACCTGGTGTTGTATGGACGTGGTGCTCCCGATCTGGTGGCATCGAACAAGAACGACAACACGAACTCCATTGAAGAACTGGCGAAGGCTGTTACGGCTCGCGGTGTCAGACACGTTGAGGGTAGCGTCGTCGGTGATGAAAGTTTTTTTCGTGGTGACTCCACCGGTGAGGGCTGGCAGTGGAACGATCTCCAATGGTACTTCGGGGCTGAAGCAAGTGCGCTGAGTGTTAACGCAAACTCAATCGACGTGAACATAACAACAGCGACTAAGCTGAACGAGCAACCGAAAGTCGTCTCAACTGATGTAGATGGATACGTTCAAATTACGAATAATCTGGCAACAGTCGAACGAGGCGAACCAATCAAGATCGGCGTCAAACGAGGGCTGTCCGACAATAATGTGGTCGTGTGGGGACAGTATCCGATCGGAGCGCGGGGTTATGGAGCAAGCCTGGCAGTACATCGACCTTCACTCTGGGCCGCAAAGATTCTTCAGCGAGAGCTGAAAGCTCAGGGCATTCGGGTTGACGGAGATGCGAAGTTTCGTGACGCCCGGGTTCCCGAAAGAGATCGCTTTAATCCAGACGGAAAAGTTGAGCTGGCTTCAACGATTAGTAAGCCACTGGCCGAGGTCGTAAAGGAAACGAATAAGTTCAGCGTGAACCTCTACGCTGAACTCCTTCTGCGAACACTTGGCAGAGAACGCGCTGCGATGCTCAACACCGATAGCATTCCCGGTCGGGAATTTGGTGACGACGAACGAGGCGTCGATCTGATCAGGCTCTGGCTGTCCAAACAGGGCATCAAGACGTCCGGCCTGGCGCTTCGTGACGGCTGCGGACTTTCACGTCTGAATCTGGTAACTCCTCAAGCAACAACGGAGCTTCTGGTGGCGATTCGCAAAACGAACTCGGCTAGAGTTTTTGTCGAATCGCTTCCAATCGCCGGCGTCGACGGGACACTACAGGGGCGTCTGAAAGATACAAAGGGGGCGGTTGTCGCGAAGACGGGAAGCCTCTCTTACGACCATTCACTTTCCGGGTACTTGACGTCCTCCAAAGGCGAAATCCTGGCGTTTTCGATTATTTGCAACGACTTTCTAGGTGGGGAAGACGCGATTAAACTCATCGATCAGCTCGTTCGGACGATGGCAGCACACGAAAACTCCCAATAACCCGCCACCACTATCAGTTATGCAAAACCGTAGATTGCTCTAGACAAACATCGTTTAACTTTATTACTATGAGTTCGGTTCATCGGGCATCCCGACGGACTGGGGGGAGTAGTCCTGCCCGCCTCACGCGTGAATCTTTCCAGAATTGGCCCGCCTTAGCGAATTTAGGGAGAAAAATAATGCTACGAATGATTAACCGATTTTGCGGATTAACCCTTTGCCTTCTGGTTGTTGCTGAGGCTGTGATCGCACAATCAAATGTGACTGCTAAAGCTAGGTCTATCCCGGCTCAACCTGTAAACGCTGTGGAAAGCGACAGAACCAAAGACGGCTTAGTGGGGCCGGTGCGCCGTGTCCGAACTGAAGTCGCTAAACTCACAAGCGCTGGCGGGGGCCTGCAGGAAAGTAAGCATGTCACGCTTGAGCTCGTGGCGTACGATCTCAGAGGAACCAAGATCGAGAATCAGTACTTCCCAATCGCAGGATCTACTCTTACCGGTAAAGAAGTCTACAAGTACGATGAAAAAGGGAACATTAGCGAGATGACTTTGCTGAACTCCGACGGTTCACTGCTCAGCAAAGAAACCTACAAATATGAATTCGACTTCGCCGGCAACTGGAACAAGATGACTACTTCTGTCGCCGTCGTCGACGGCGGACGTTTGACATTCGAACCCACCGAAGTCACGTACCGGATGATCATGTACTACCTTGACGAGAACATGTTGAAGAATGTTCAGCCGGCCGCAACGGCGACAGCGAATCCTTCGGCAGGACCCGCACCGGTAGATACGATTTCCAAACCAGTGTCGGAAAAGACCTCGGCCAGGCGTGCTGACAATCGCAAATCGACTTCGATGACCGTACTTCCAGCGGCCACGTCAAACGTCAACAAGTTAGTTGCGGCGACACCAGTTGAAACAAAAACAGTGGAAACCGATTCCAATGTGGTAAGCCTCGATGAACCGCCACCGCCGAGCCCACGACCGCTTCTTAAACCAATCTCCGGCGGCGTGTTGAATGGAACTGCTCTTACATTGCCACCACCGATCTATCCCGACGCTGCCAAGCGAATGAGAACAGCAGGTACAGTGACTGTTGAAGTCGTACTAGATGAAAGCGGCAAAGTCGTTTCCGCAATTGCGACCAGTGGTCCCACGATTCTTCGCGAGGCGGCTGTACAGGCAGCGCTCAAAGCCCGGTTCTCCCCTACCAAGCTTTCTGGTCAACCGGTAAAAGTTTCGGGCGCCATCAACTACAAATTTTCACTGGTTCCATAACCTACCTTTCAATGGTGCGTCGAATTCTCGACGCGCCATTCTCTCCGTTTCTTTTCCAACCTGATTGTCTTCTCGAAGGGAATAGTTCTCATGGCACTAACCGGACACCTCAGTGACCTTTCACTTTCGGAGCTCATAGAGTTTTTCTGCAACCAGCGAAAAAGCGGTCGACTAAAAGTGCTGTACCCAAGAGGTGCTGGCTATTTTTATTTGCAGGCTGGCTCAGTCGTTGACGCACGCATCGGTGTGCTTCGTGGGATCGACGCTGTTTACTATGCTCTGACTTTACCCAACGCTGAATTTGAGTTCAGTGTTGACGCGGAGACCAGCGAACGCACAATCAATCAACCATGGACTCAGGTCGTTTTGGAAGGACTTCGACGGCTCGATGAAAACATTTCACCAAGTGTTGCGTTTCCTCCTGACTATGTACCGGAACCAGATGAACTTGAAGCCGCCGTTAAGGAAGAACAGAATAATGCGGAACCACATCGTTCATTGACGCCCGCGTTTTTGCGTTTTGGAACTTCAGAAACTCATGTGAATCGTAAGCCACTGTTTATTGGCGCAGTCGCCATAGCAGTAGTTGGAAGCGTCGCTGCGATTGGCGTGCCTGCGGGCTGGTATCACAAAACACCAGCCGCCGCCCAAACAGAAGTCGTAACCCAGCAGGCACCGGCACCGGTGACCACACAAACTGAAGCTGTTGCCCAACCACAGCCCTCTCCAAGCGAGTCCACTCAAACTGAAGATGCGGCGGCATTGGCCGCCAGACGACAACGTGAGAGGGACAAGAAATTTCGCGATGCGAGGGCCGCAGAGAATGCAGCAGCTTTAGGGACGACACCAGCGCCAAATGGTAAGCGAGTCGTCGTAACAGTGACTTATGACGAGACTGGACGCGTTACGCAAGCGAGTGGCGGTGATGCTAATGCGTTGAGAATCGCTCGTCAAAAACGTTTTCCGCCAGGCAAAGGTGGATCGGCAACAGTGGCGATCCCGATCAACTAACAATCGCGCACCGTCATACTACAACGGAGAAAGGAATCACTTCCTTTCTCCGTTTTTCGTTGTTAGGAGCAAAGAAATCCAGACCAGTTTTAGCGGACTGAGTGTTCCAGGCCAACCATTCCGAGAATAGTCAATAATCCACGCTTGAGTCCCTTATCGCGATTCAGCGGCTCGTACCACTCGTCCAGCGTGTGGGAGCAACCGGAAGTCCCACCCGCACCCAATGTGATGGCTGGAATGCCTAGTGAGATCGGAAGATTAGAATCAGTCGAAGACTGATCCAACTCGGCTACGATACCAAACGTTCGTGTAGCTTCCTGGGCAAGCTCTACTAGAAGTGAGTTGGAAGGAGTCTCGCCACTCGGTCGCTCACCAACCAGGTCAATGTTCAAAACCAAAGGGGAGTCTCCAGGTCGCCGTGCAGCGTTCTCCTGTTCAACTGCTTCGTGAACTGAGCGTCGGAAAAAAGCATCGAGTCGTCGGAGTTCCACTTCATTGCAAGAACGCAAATCAACATCCATGGAAGCTTCGGAAGGAATGCTGTTGATACTTGTGCCTCCCTGGACTTTACCGACATTGAATGTAGTCCGTTGATCCTTGGGCAGCGGGTAACCAACGAGACGTGATATTGCGCGACCGAGTGCATGAACCGGATTTGGTATGCCGAAGTCGCCCCACGAATGTCCACCAGTTCCTTTGATTGTGACGCGATAGCGATGTGAACCGAGTGCTCTATTGGTGATGCGCTCGATTCCGGGTCCATCAAAGCTGATAAACGATTCAATCCGTCCTGCCCATGGTCCTTCGGTAAAGAGATAACGAACACCGCGTAAATTTCCCTCGCCTTCTTCACCAACAGTACCGACAAACAGGATTGAGCCACTCGTTTTAGTGCTGGTCTCCAGCAACACACGCGCGATTGTGAGCAAGGCCACGAGTCCACAGCCATCGTCGGAAATACCAGGCGCGAACAAACGCTGACCTTCACGTCGCACAGTAAAGTCTGTTTCTCTGGAAAACACGGTATCGAGATGAGCGCTTACAACCATCAAGGGCGATTGCGAAAGTCCGCGAAGCAATCCGAGGCAATTGCCGGCCTCGTCGATTTGGACATTGCTCAAACCAATTTCGAGAAACTTGCGACTGAGGTACTCGGCACGTTCCTGTTCACAAAAAGGGCTGGAAGGTACGGAACATATTCTGACTTGCTCGTCAGTGATGGCATCCGCTTGTTGTTCGAAGATACGAAACGAATCGGCTACTTCGGGAGTCTTAAGAAGATCCTGAATTATTTGTGAAGGCGAAAGTTTTACTGAAGTGGACATGCTTTAAGAATCTCAGATTTCAGATCTCAGATCGAAGATTTGGGTTCGCTGACCGCAATTTGTCTTTGAGATCTGAGATCAATCTAATAGCCGCCTTATCTCGTTTTCCTCGAGAACCCCGTGTGCCGCCTTGGCGTACTCGTAGATTTTGTTAACGCGCGTTTCGCTCGCTT
>DATEXA010000165.1:0-2891 GCA_035257465.1 Pyrinomonadaceae bacterium
ATGGAAGAGCTCGGAGCCGATCGGGTTTTTGATCGGATCGGAAGTGAGCCGACCGGCAGAGCTTTCAATTCGGTGACTGCCGTGGTTGAGATGCCAACGCACACCGGTAATCCATTAGTGAATGCCGGCGCCATTGCCACGACCAGTCTGATCCTGGGCAAAGACGCGAACGACAAGTGGAACAAAATTCTCAACTTTTACAGCCGGGCCGCAGGTGAAAAGTTGACGCTAATCGACGAGGTTTACAAATCCGAAGCGGCGACCAACGCAGGTAACAAAGCACTCTCAATGTTGCTCGCAAAGTACGAACGCATCTACGGCGATCCGTTTGAGTCAGTTGATATTTATACGAAGCAATGTTCGGTCGGTGTGAACGTCATCCAGCTCGCACGCATGGGTGCGACCTTGGCAAACAACGGCAAGAACCCCGTGACGGGCGAACAGGTAATCAAGCCCGAGAATGTTCCGTACATTCTCTCAACCATGACCATGGCCGGCTTGTATGACGGCTCAGGCGGATGGGCGTGGAAAGTTGGGTTGCCTGCGAAGAGTGGTGTTGGTGGCGGCATCGTAGCGATCGTTCCGGGCAAAGGCGCGATTGCCGTTTTCTCACCACGGCTGGACGATGCGGGCAATAGCGTCAAGGCACAGAGGGTAATTGAATACGTAGCTAACAAGCTTGACTTCAATGTCTTCTCTCCACGTTCGGTTGGTCTGAAGGGCTGATTATTAGCAAGTAATTAATCGTGGTTGGAATTGGCTGTTTAGAATTTCAAATTATGCAGACGCGGTCGACAATGACGTCAGTAGCACAACGCGTTAGCGAGTGGTTTGCCTTCCACACACTAGCAGAGTTAATCCACACGCTAGCGCGCTACGGGCCTAAGAACGAACGACGTCCTGCTGTCTCACTCGTCCGCGCGCTAACGATGTGTATTGCATTGTTCGCGTATTCAATTCCCGGTCACTCGCAATCCACAGCCGGCTTTCTCTTCAACGATACACACTTTCATCTGACGAATTACATTCAGGAAGGAATCGATATTCACGACTTCCTGAAGATCATGGGAAACAAAGTAGACCGCGTAGCGCTCTTTGGCATTCCCCTGCAGCAGCAATGGTCGTATCGAATCGATGGCGAACGTGCACCAACTTACTATCTGAACTCCGACGCTCCGCTCTATTACTACTCATTTACCGACGCCTGGATCGCTACAGCATATAAGTCTCTAACAAAGGAAGAGCAGGCTCGCTTCGATCCGATGATTACCGGATTCAACCCGACGGACATGTATGCCGCCGATCACATTCGTCGGGTGCTGCGTGCATTTCCGGGTGTGTTTACGGGTATCGGTGAGTTCTCGATTCACAAAGAGTTTGTGTCCGCCAAAATCTCGGGAGAAGTTGCCAGTCTGCAGGACCAGGCTCTCGATCGTCTGGTCGACTTTGCGAGTGATGTTGGCCTTGTAATCCTAATTCATAACGACGTAGATGTCCCCTTTGCGAAGCCTGGAGCCGAACCGGCATATGCGAAACAGATCAAGGCCTTATTCCTACGACATCCGAAAGCCACCTTTATCTGGGCGCATATCGGTGTAGGTCGAATCATTCGTCCTATTAAAGAGCAGGCCGTCATAGTCGAAAACGTCATTAACGATCCGCAACTCAGTCATGTTTATTTCGACATCTCCTGGGATGAAGTAGCGAAGTACATCGTGGCGACCCCGGAGTCGACAAAGAATGCAGCTGCATTAGTAAACAGACATCCGGATCGGTTTCTTTTTGGTACCGACGAAGTGGCGCCTGCCAATCAGGAAAGCTATTTGAGGGTCTACAACCAGTACGAACCTTTGTGGAAATTACTGACTCCTGAGGCAAGTGAGAAAGTGCGCAAAGGAAACTACGAAAGAATTTTTGATGAGGCGAGACGAAAGGTCCGGAGCTGGGAAGCGGCCAATGTGAAGTGATTTCAAATTGGAAGTTAGTGAGAGCCAATCAGGAGACTTGTATGAACATAAAAGTACTACGAGCAAACAGCGCGCTAACGCTAGCTCGCTGCATCGGGCTAATTACCTGCGCGGCTCTGATTCTTACTGGAACGCCGCTGACGCGCGTTGGACAGGCGCAAAGGCTAAGTGGTGATCAGTCAGGGGTGAAGCCAGCTGGTGATCAGCAAGAAGCGAAGCAAGGTGAAGATGAGCCAGCAGTGAAAATACCCGCAGAGCAACTCGATGCGTTGGTCGCTCCGATTGCTCTCTATCCGGATCCGTTGTTGGCCCAGACGCTGGCGGCATCGACTTATCCGCTCGAACTCGTTCAGCTTCAGCAATGGTTGGAAAAAAACGAGGCGATCGCAAAAGACCAGGCAAAACTAGCAGAGGCAGTTAAGAAACAACCCTGGGACCCAAGTATTCAAGCTATGGCGGCCTTGCCTGACGTGGTGAAACGTCTCGCCGACGATATTCAATGGACCACCGATCTCGGTAACGCCTTTCTTGCGCAACAAACCGATGTGATGGACTCCGTCCAGCGGATGCGCGCGAAGGCGAAGGGCAATGGCGCTTTGGTGACGAATGAGCAGCAGAAGGTCGGTACAGAGTCAGTTGAGGGCCAGGAAGTAATCGTCATCCAACAAGCAAATCCCCAAGTGGTCTATGTACCCTCTTACAACCCTGCTTATGTCTATGGACCATTGGGTTATCCCTATCCACCTATCTGGTATCCGCCATATTACGGCGGGGTGATTGGGGCGGCTGCGATTGGGTTTGGTGTTGGACTGGCGATCGGCGCCTTCTGGGGCGGCGGTTGGGGCTGGGGTTGTGGCTGGGGCGGCGGCAGCATCAACATCAACAGAACTAACAACTTCGTTCGCGCTGGTGGTGTTGGTGGAG
>DATEXA010000166.1:0-5884 GCA_035257465.1 Pyrinomonadaceae bacterium
TCGGCATCAATCACCGGCATTCCCGCCACATCAAAAGTTCGAACCGGCTCGCCACCCGCTGCACTGAACACGCCTAGCTTAGTTCGAGCGTTCGTTTGATCGTCACGGTAAAACGACGCTATGAATTTTCCGTCAGGTGAGACAACAGGATTGGTCGCGTATTTGTTAATGAGTTGTTGCGGCGCCCCGCCATCGATCGAAACGCGCCAGATCGTTGGCTTCCCTGCGCCCAGCAAGGTATACACGACCCATTTACCGTCGGGCGTGCAGTGTGGATACGCTTCGCCACTGCCACTCGTTAATTGTTTAGGATTTGTTCCGTCAGCGTCCACGCGCCATATATTCGATGTGCCGGAACGATCAGACTTGAAGACGATGTAGCGCCCATCGCGTGTTGCAGCTGGTTCACTATTATTTCCTGTATTGGAGGTTAACTGTCGCTGACTGCTTCCATCGGCATTCATCACGTACAGGTCCAGAGTGCCACTCACATTCGATGAATACACCACTTGCCCGCCAGTCATATACGCAACGCCATCGCGTCCATCTAACTGCGAACCGGTTGTAACTTGCTGAAGTTGGTTCCAATCAGAATTAGTAACCGACCAGAGGTTGCAGTTCACTGTCGACTGCAGCGTCACCAATTTCTTTGAGTCGGACGTGATGCTAATACCTTGGTAATTGTTCAAATCGTTTGTAATACGACGAACTTCACCTTCGGGGTAGCTAATGGACCAGAGTTGCTGAGAATGGGTGCCGGAATCCGGATCGGCGGCGGTGAACATAAGTCCGGTACCATCAGGAAGCCATTCGATGTCACCAATGGTTAGCCAGGTTTGGTTAGTAAGCTGTTTCTCTTTCGACTCGGAAAGTGGAATCTCGACAAGATAATTATTGTAAGTCGGCACGAAACTACCGGCGGCACAAACCAGAGAATTGCGTTTAGGCGCCCACGAAACCGATTTGAAGAAATTAGGTAATTTGCGTCCGGTAATTTTGCGTTCATTGCTTCCTGTCGCGTCTGCAATGAAAACAACGTCTTCACCGATGTCAGCCATGTTGCGTATAAAAGCAACCTTTTGTCCGTCTGGTGACAAGGCCACACTGCCCGTTACATTCGAGATAAGTTTTCTGGCGGTTCCGCCTAACGTAGGAATTGAATAAAGGTTTGCCGTGGCCGTGGTTCGATCTGTCGCGACGTAGTAAACGAAGTCGCCGTCAGGCGAGAAAATGAGTTTCTCATACCGGACGTCTGACGGGGGCACGACTTCTACGTCGCTGCTGGTGTTTACTTGTCGAACACGAAGACTCTGCCGTCCGTTTTGAGCGCCAACGTGAACGACGTATTTGCCATCCGGTGAAATAGCGGCTTTGTCAGCTACCCCAGTGGTTGTCAGCCGAGTCACTCGCATGTTTGCTGCAGACTCTCCGCGACGCTTATTGCTGATCCAATAATTTATGAAAAGCAGCGCTGCGACGAGGACTCCTAAGCCCAGTCCACCCACAACAACTTTCAAAAGAATTGAAGATCCGCCACTCTTCTTTGGAACTTCAGTCGCGGTGGATCGCGAGTGAGGTACAGCTCCCGTTTCAGAAACGACGCGCGAGACATTCATATCGGTTTGATTGAGAATGCCCGAGCTATTCATCGCTGATACTGGTTGAACCGAGCGCTCAATTTCGGCACTGAGTTCAAGGTCCCGCCGAAGATTCTTCAAATCGATGGCCATTTCTTTGGCCAGGTGATACCGCTCATCAGAATCTTTCTGTAGTGCCTTGCGAACAATACGCTGCAGTTCTTGCGGAAGGTTTGGGGAAAAACGCTGCAGCGGTACGGGCTCCGTCGTGAGGATCGACGCGATTACGTCGCTTGCACTGAGTCCGTGGAATGGAAGTCGACCCGTTACCAATTCGTAGAGAACTACTCCAAGACTCCAGATGTCAGTTCGCTCATCTAATTGCAGGCCACGCGTCTGTTCAGGAGACATGTAATTGGCGGTGCCCATGATCTTGCCGGGATCCGTCTGAACAACTTGCATCGTTGCTGCTTCCGGATCACTTGTGCGGTTTGTGTATTCACTTAATTTCGCGAGACCGAAATCAAGCACCTTCACGAAACCGTCGCGACGAACCATGATGTTGTCGGGTTTAATGTCGCGATGAATGATTCCAGCACTGTGAGCAGCAGCCAATGCAGACGCAATCTGTGTCCCCCAATCTAAAACCTGGTCGAGTCGAACCGCATCGTCCGCAATGATTTGCCGCAATGAGCGGCCCTCGATGTATTCCGTTGCGATGAAATGGATTTCATCGTGGTGGCCGATTTCAAAAATCGTGAAAATGTTTGGATGGTTAAGCGCAGATGCAGTAAACGCCTCTTGTTTGAATCTGCGGAGTCGGTCTTCGTCGCGCGTGAACTCCGGTGGTAAAAGTTTAAGGGCAACTAAACGTCGGAGTTGAAGATCTTGAGCCAGATAGACCTGACCCATGCCGCCTGAACCGAGTAGCGAGCGAATTTCGTACCGGCCGAGTTGAGTACCCGAAGTGATAGACATCTACTGGTTTTTGAGCATAGTACTTTTTAACGCGACGACGTCTCTCTTGTATGCTCTGTCGTCAAACGCACCCCCAGACTTCGCCGGGCTGCTTACTTCAAAATTGAATTGGTAATTCGTTTTCTGACAGGGGATCAGGAAATCGGGCGACGCTATTGTAGGCTACGCATTGATTTTCACGCCATAACGAATCCAGCGGCTGTGCAGTGATAGCAGGCAGTTTTACTTCGTGCCATCGGGACTCCGAACGCGCCGCCACGATTGGAGAGCACTATGATGAAATCCGCGCGTGTATCGTGAATCCGGCGGATGACTCAAAATTTCAACCAATCTCTAGGGCTCGCAAGTGAAAGGTTGCCGAAGTCAGGACGTCCATTAAGTTCCTTGGTGAATCTACACAGAGTCCCTTAACTCCCAAAACGGTGCGGCCACGCATCGGCAACTCGAAAGACAGCCTTGTCGTTACAGTGGAAGAGCGCACTGTGTACGCTCTTCATCAATCACTATGTTTCCTGGGCCGACATTTAGGGAAACGTTTCGTTTATTTCCTTAATCCAGCAGCGTAGCCATATCCGTCATAAGGTTGCTGGCTCTATTTTCGCTGATCATGAGGCACGCTGACTGTCACGGTTGCGCTCGAGCTTAGTTGCGAGCTGTTCGTGCAAGTGACCGTAATCGTGTATATGCGTCCCATGCCCATTCCAAATCGCTGTGCTCGAAGATCGAGAGTCAGGGGACCGGTGATCTGCCAAGCTGTTTCTTCGGCAGCCTCATTGCTCGTCAGATCTGTGATCTGGCAGACCGGCGCAGGGTCGCTGTTGTCAGTTACGTCCACGGTCAACGACACGGGCACCATGTTGTTGTTGGCTTGCCACAAAACGTTTGGCGTAGCTGTAACATTAGTTATGGTCGGCGCGGAAACTCTTCGAACCGTCGCCTCAAAATTGGCACCGGCAAAAGTCAGTTGTGTTTCATTACCCCCACCGGTGGGCTTTACGTAGATCTGCTCATTAAGATTTCCCGCTTCGACGGAACGCTGAGCGGTGAAATAGATGTACTGTCCGTTGGGCGACCACGCTGGCGCTCGACTCGTCCACGTTCCCGTATAGCCTAAGGGCCTGGGCGTAAAGTTAACCTGGTCGCCACTTCCATCGGAATTCATAATGAAGACCGAGGCATATCCCTCCCGATTGCTCAAGAAAGCGATCTGCGTCCCGTCCGGCGAAAAGGATGCCATTTGATTTACCGTGCCTTGATTGGTAAGACGAACCGGGTCGGACCCGTCCGTGGAGTTGATCAAGTAGATATCGTTGTCACGTCGAATTGCGAGCCTCGTACCGTCGGGCGACCACGCTGGAAACTGATTGAGCCCGGGATAATCTGATGTAACGTGCGTCAGGTCGTCGCCGTTAGGCCGAATCCGATAAATTTTAAAGTCGCTGGTATTCGGGACGCCTGATTGGAACGCGATCCACTCGCCATCGGGTGACCACCGAGGCCAGGAGTTTGCAAGCAGTCCCCCCGTCACCGTCAACTGTCTTAGATTGCTTCCATCAGAATTCATAACGAAGATCTCGAAATTGCCGTCGCGGTTTGACGAAAAGACGATCTGGTTCCCGTCCGGCGAGATATCGGGGCGTTGATCGTTGCTTGTGTTCATTGTGTTATCAGTGACGCGACTTTGATTTTGGCCGTTCGGGTCCATCACATAGACTTCATTGTTCCCGTCGCGGTTGCTCGTCATAGCGATACCATGTGGAACTCCGGGAACGCCGACGGAGGGGTCAATTACACCGACAAGGTCATTCGGTGCAGCGTTAAGTTGCTGAATGTAAACCCGGCCGGATGAGGCAACCGTTGAGCTGAACGTGAGCGTGAGTAGTAGTAGGACAGAAACTGAGCAAGTCTGGAGTTTGTTTAGCATCGTCATTTCCTTTCAGTTCGATTTCGGTAAGCAGCCGTGTCAGGGGAGTTCTTCGATGGACGGTGTAACGTTTTTTCTTTTCGATAATCCTTTCAGTTCGACCTTGTTACTCGGAACCGAATTGAGGTAGACGAGCCTCTGTCGGGCTTTGACCAAGCTAGGCGTCCTGAACCTAAAAGGTTTGAAACTTCATGTCCATCCCAATCAAAGACTGATTGCGAAAAACCTCCTACCCTATAAATCGAAAACCGGGACCAGAGCGGCTCAGCGGATGCAAAGTTTTTCCAGCAGTTGAGTGGTGCTCGTTCAAAGACTGTTGACTTCGCGGTGTCAGCAGCGATGAAAACAGGAATGAAAACGGGTTGACACCGGGGAAGACCTCTCGTATCGTCGGCAAACTTCACACACGACTGCGAGGCAGCAAATGACCGCAGAGCCAGGTTCTCCTGTCAGTGAGTTGCTTTTGGACTGGGGAGACGGGGACAGGGAGGCACTCAAAGAGGTTTTCTCCCTTGTGTACTACGAATTGCGCCGCCTAGCCCGACACCAACTCCGGCAGCAACGACCCAATCACACGCTTCAGACGACCGGTCTGGTCCACGAGGCGTTCCTGAGACTTGCCGACGAAAAATCTGTCCACGTCAAAAATCGCGCGCATTTTCTCGGCATTGCTGCGCAGCTCATGCGCTGGATTCTGGTCGATTACGAGCGCAGCCGTCGCGCCGCCAAGCGGGGAGCCGGCCTTACACGTTTGTCTCTCGACCCCACGATCTGCGACGCCGGTTCGCAAAGTCACGACGTTGACTTGATGGCGTTGAACGAAGCTCTGGAACGCCTTGCCAAGCTCGATTCCCAGCAGAGTCGAATCGTAGAGCTACGTTACTTTGGCGGACTTACGGTCGAAGATACTTCTGAATTCCTGGGCATTTCTCCGGCCACTGTAAAACGCAGCTGGTCTTCGGCACGTCTTTGGCTGCAACGGGAAATGAGTCGAGGAGAGGCAGGCACATGACGCCGGAGCAATGGCAAAGAGTTCGCCCCATCCTTGAATCCGCCTTGGAACTTAAGCCGGAATCGCGATCAGCCTATGTAGACAGAGCGTGCGCTGGCGACGATGGCTTGCGGCAAGAGATTCTCTCGCTGCTGAGTGAACCGAAGCAGTCCGATCGCTTCCTACGTGAGCCTGCACTAGACATGGTTCGCAGACACATCGCGCAGGACCAGGTCCAGCTGCACAAAGCAGAAGAGTTTGCACTGGTTGGAAAGAAGATCTCGCACTACCGCATTCTCAACAAACTTGGTGGCGGCGGTATGGGCGTGGTCTATGAAGCGCAGGACACTAGGCTTGGCCGACATGTGGCCCTGAAGTTTTTGCCTGAGGGTGTGGCCCGGGATGGAAAGGCCC
>DATEXA010000167.1:0-9877 GCA_035257465.1 Pyrinomonadaceae bacterium
GCGATTATGTCAACAAACAGATTAGGGCACCTTAATCCTCGTCGTCGCCGAGGAGCCCTCGCTCTTGCAAGTCCTGGCAACGAACGCAGTGACGCGCCCAAGGCACCGCTTCCAGACGCTTCTCGGGCAAAGCCTCGCCGCAATGCACGCACTTACCGTAACCAGTAGTTTCAATTCGTTCGAGCGCTTCGTCTATAAGATTTAATAGCTGCCGATCGTTGTCGGACATAGACACCAATAGCTCTTTTGTGTAGGCATTGGCAGCCATATCAGCCGGGTCCTGCGTAGCCTCGGCATCGCGCTCTCTGCTATACAACTCAGCCGCCTGCACTTGTCCCACAAGGCCTTCACGGCGGTCCAGCAATTTATCGCGAAAAACTCGCGTTCGCCTTTTATCCATTATTAGTTTTGATCCTCCACCCCACTTGATAATTGAAGTCGTTATTTCTGATACGGCAACCCGTGAACAATCGTATATGCTCGGTACAGTTGTTCAAATACCAGCACTCGTGCCATTTCGTGGGTCAAGGTCAAACGTGACAACGACCAACGCTTGTCCGCCCTTGATACAAAATCTGGGGAAAGCCCACGCGGCCCACCGATAACAAACGCGACCTCCTTGATCCCTGTTCCTTCCCAACTGCGAACTTGTTCAGCCAACTGTTGAGACGTCCACTCTGTGCCTTCCGGATCTAAAAGAACCGTCGTTGCACCAGGGCGAAGCGCGTCTGAGATGCGCTTCGTATCCTTATCGATGCCCGACTTGTCGTCGCTACCTGCCTCTCGTAGTTCGGTCACTTCGCAGCGCACAAAATGCGCCAGCCTTTCGGAGTAATCGTCAATAAGTGCGCGAAGCCTCGAATCACGAGTCTTGCCGGTCCAAATAATCCGAAATCGCATAGGCAGGACGGAAGACTTCACACATCAAGCTTATAACGCGCAATTTTCTCGTACAGATTCTTGCGACTGATCCCGAGAATCCGTGCGCACTCACTCTTGTTGCCACCCGTCGCCGCAAGGATATCGGCAACATACGCAGCTTCGACCTGGGCCAGACTCAAAGGATTCGCTCGCTCCCGACTTACCTTTGCGGCAGCAATCAAACTGGGTGGCAGATGTTCCACCTCCAGTCGGTCTCCATTCGCAACAATGACGGCCCGCTCAACGATATTGGCTAATTCGCGCGCATTTCCCGGAAAGTCATACGCTTGAAGCATTGCCAACGTCGCTTTTGAAATACCACTGACCTCTCGTCCGTGTTTCGAAGCGTACTGTGCAATGAAGTGGTTCACGAGTTGTAAAAGATCGGCTTCACGTTCACGCAATGGTGGAACGGTGATGTGAATCACGTTCAACCGATAATACAGATCCGCTCGAAATCCACGACGCTTCACGGCCTCGTCCAGATCGACGTTCGAGAGAGCGATCAGACGTACATTGAGCTTGATAGTCGAACGACCTCCGAGACGTTCAAACTCACGCTCTTGAATGACCCGTAGCAACTTCGCCTGGGCATCCGTCGAAAGGTGAGCTATCTCATCCAAGACGACTGTTCCCTCATTTGCTGCCTCAAGACGTCCTGGCTTCGCTTCACTCGCTCCTGTGAAAGCCCCCCGCTCGTAACCAAAGAGTTCCGCCTCCAACAGATCGCCTGGCAAGGTGGCGCAGTCGATCTTTACGAACGGATACTGAGCACGAGCCGATCTGGAATGAACGAACGCCGCAAGCACATCCTTCCCCACCCCTGACTCGCCTGTGATCAAGACATTCGAATCGGTTGCACTTACTCGTTCCGCGAGACCAACTGCCTCGCCCATTCCTTTCGAGCGCGCAAACAGTTCGATCACGATTCTCTTCTCAAAGAACCACTATCTACGAAAAGGCCTGGTGGCAATTCAACTCGCTTGGACTCACGCCACAGGCGCTCAAGGTCATAAAACTGCCTGGCCTTCTGTTCAAACACATGAACGATAAAGTCGCCATAATCGAGCAGAATCCACTCTGCAGTCTTGTAGCCTTCAACGCGGGCTGCTTTTGAGCCCGCCTTTTTTAGACTCTCATAGACTTCATCAGAGATTGCCTGGACTTGTCTCTCATTGGCACCTGAAGTGATCACAAAGAAATCTGTGAAGCTCGCAATTTCACGTAGATCCAACACGACGACATCGAGTGCCTTCTTGTCCGCTGCGGCATGCAAGGCTGCCAAAACACGCTCATCCAGTTGATCCTCCGCTCCGGCAACCTGTTGCTGTGGACGCACGACTGGTTGAGGATTTAATGATTGTTCCTTGGCTGTTGAATTAGTCTTCATTCGATTCCTGATAGATTCCATACTTCTCTATGTACTTAACCACCGGTATTGATAACAACTTTGTTAATTCATCGTATCGGCCTTTGCTGGCCATCGATCGAATCTGAGTTGCTGATACGTCCTTCATCACCACGTCGGTCAGATAAATTTTTTCCCCTTGCACGTCGGGCACGCCCTGTTTGTCATTCGATCGTAAGTCGACAATTCGATCGCTCACCTCTACTGGACCGGTAAGCCCGTAACCTGGTCTGGTTACGACAATGTGATTCACCATCGTCAACAGGCGTTTCCAGTCTCGCCAGGTTGTTATTTCAACCCACGAATCTGCTCCCATGATAAAGAACAAGTTACTCGTGTCACCCAGCGTTCTGACGAAGTGTTCGACAGTGTCGACTGTGTATCGTCGATTCGCAGCCTCAATTTCAAACGTTGAGACAGCCAGCTTTGGCTCGTCCTGAGTGGCTAATGCCAACATCGCATAACGATGTATCGGTTCAGTTACCGTCTTCCCCAGTTTATGCGGAGCAACCTGCGCCGGCAGAAAAAGTACTTTCTCAATCTCAAACAACTCGCAAACTTTGCGCGCAACCTCGAGGTGTCCCAAGTGAACCGGATCGAATGTTCCGCCGTACAGGGCTATACGCCGTTTTGCGCACATCGCTTACAAAACCAGTTCGACAGTCTCTGTGTTATTGACGACTTTCAGCTCATCTAACTTCGCCGCAATGGCATTAACCAGGTCGCGAACTCCTTCTCCGGTTGCTGAAGAAATCGCGAAGAACGGTTTTCCGTCCGCTTGAACTCGAAGCCTCAAAGACTCTAACCGTTCGCGCTCATCAAGGGCGTCCATCTTCGTGGCGACAACTAGCTGAGGTCGAACAGCTAATTCCGAATTGTAGGAGGACAACTCGCGGTTTACTGTCTCATAGTCAGCGACAGTATCGCGTCCCGACACTGACGACACATCAACCAGATGAAGAAGTAGTTTTGTCCGCTCGATGTGTCGCAGAAAGCGATCGCCAAGACCAGCGCCTGTGTGTGCGCCTTCAATCAAACCTGGGATATCTGCAATCACGAACGTGCGAAAATCTCCAAGATCAACAACTCCTAAATTGGGCTCCAGCGTCGTAAACGGATAGTCAGCAATTTTGGGTTTCGCGGCGGAGACTGTCGAAATAAATGTGGACTTGCCAGCGTTCGGGAAGCCGACCAAACCAACATCAGCGATCAGCTTTAGCTCAAGCTGTAAGTCTCGCACTTCACCTTTGCCACCGTCCTGGTGATAACGTGGGGCCCGGTTAGTGGAGGTCGTAAAATGCGCATTTCCGAAGCCGCCTCTTCCACCGCGTGCTGCGAGCCAACGCGCTCCGTCGTGGTCCAGATCCGCTAACAACTCACCAGTCTCTGAATCAAAGATCTGAGTTCCTACAGGTACGTTAACGATTCGGTCAGCACCGGTATGGCCAGAACGATTGGAGCCCTCACCGTGCAAACCCCGGTCAGCAATATGACGCGGGTTGTATCGCAAATGCAGCAACGTATTAAAGGAAACGTCCGCGACTAAGATCACATCTCCGCCGCGTCCACCGTCGCCGCCTGACGGCCCGCCCCTGGGGACGAACTTTTCACGTCTGAAGGCAGTAACTCCATTACCTCCATTCCCACCCTCGACATGAATCTTTGCTCGATCGATAAACATCTAAATCAAAACGACGCCGGGCTCACAACAGTGTGCTAGCTCAGGCGTCGTGCATTTGGTACGGTCGAATTTCTAGGCAGCAGTTTGCTCCATTGGATAGACGCTAATGAATTTGCCCGAGCGACCTTTGTCCTCAAACTTAACGACGCCGTCAATCAACGCGAAGAGCGTATCGTCTTTCCCACGCCCGACGTTGTTACCGGGTTTCCAACGAGTACCGCGTTGACGGGCGATGATGTTTCCACCCAGAACGCGCTCGCCGCCAAATTTCTTCAGACCCAAACGCTGAGATTGCGAGTCGCGACCATTTCGAGATGAGCCGACTCCTTTTTTATGTGCCATAACAGAACTCCAATAGTCGTGCTGACCAGTTCGATACTTATTTATCCGATTGAATCAATCTTTATTGTCGTGTAACCCTGACGATGGCCGCGAGTCCGCTTGTACTGTTTTCTACGTTTCTTTTTGAACACCACGATCTTTTGATCGCGCCCATGCTCAACTACGGTCGCGGAAATCTTTGAGGCCTCAGAGGCCGTGGTTAAGAGCGCTTCCAGTTCTACTGAACTGCCAGTGTCTGCGGAGAGTGAAGGCACCCGGAGGGTTTGACCTTCTTCAACCAGAAACTGCTTTCCACCGGTTTTGATTACTGCATGTGACATGTCATCTACCTCTCAGACGCGATAAATCGCCATAGAAAAGTCGGTTATTATAGGGAACCAGCCCTTAAACGGCAACCGCACAATGGGCTCAGGCTCCGACCGCGGCTTCGCCCCCATTTCGGCGACCATTTTTATTCAGAAAGTACTCCATAAAACTCGTCGAGATCTCGCCGGCACGGAACTTCGGATCGTCCATGATCTTCAGGTGAAGGGGGATCGTAGTCTTGATACCTTCGATCACCATTGCCTCCAGGGCGCGCTTCATACGGGCGATGGCAAGTTCACGTGTTCTTGCGTGCACAATAACCTTGGCAATCATGGAATCGTAGAAGGGCGACACGCGGTACCCGGAATAGACAAAAGTATCGACCCTTACGCCGGGCCCACCAGGCAAATTAAACGCCGTAATCAAGCCAGGAGATGGCGCAAAAGTTTCCGGGTTCTCTGCGTTAATTCGACACTCAATTGCATGCCCTACGATCAACATATCTTCCTGGGCATAACCCAGTGCTTCGCCTTCTGCGATTCGGATCTGATTTCGGACGATGTCAGCCAGAGTCACCATTTCAGTGACGGGGTGTTCCACCTGAATTCGTGTATTCATCTCCATGAAATAGAAACGACCGTTCGAATCAAGAAGGAACTCGACAGTGCCGGCGCTGGAATACCCAAGCTTCTTACAGGCTGTCACCGCGGCTTCGCCCATTATCTTTCGCAATTCAGGAGTGAGAACTGGTGATGGCGCTTCTTCCATCAGTTTCTGGTGTCGACGTTGAATCGAGCACTCACGTTCACCTAAATGAATGCACTCGCCGTATTCGTCAGCGAGAACCTGAATCTCAATATGTCGAGGCTGATCAACGTAGCGCTCGATGTAAACACTGCCGTCCTTGAACGCCGCTGCTGCTTCAGTTGATGCGGTTTCCAATGCGTGGCCTAACTCCTGTTCAGTACGAACAATTCGCATCCCTCGTCCACCGCCGCCCGCAGATGCCTTGACTATTACCGGGAAGCCAATTTCGCGAGCGAGTTTCAAACCCTCAGCTTCAGACTCAATGGCCTCTGGACTTCCCGGTAATACAGGCAAACCTGCTTCCGCCATCGCCCGTCGCGCTTCAATCTTATCGCCCATCAAACGAATCAGACGAGCTTGAGGACCAATGAATTTGATATTGCAAGCCTCACAGATCTCGGCGAAATAAGCCGACTCGGCGAGAAATCCGTAACCCGGGTGAATAGCATCTACGTTGAAGATTTCGGCAGCACTGATAATTGCGGGAATGTTCAGATAACTCTGCGCCGAAGGCGCAGGACCGATGCACGCGGCCTCGTCGGCGAAACGAACATGCAAAGAATCGCGATCAACATCACTGTGAACCGCAACAGTTTTAATACCCATTTCTTTGCAGGTCCAAATAACGCGACAAGCAATCTCGCCACGGTTGGCGATCAGGATCTTCTTGAATTTGCGAATGCCTGACGACATGAACGTTACAAAAACTAACGTCCAACATCTGAGGTTCCACAACAGGCAGATCGCCGCGAGTAACGTCAGTGTTGGACGAGATGACTGCTAACTCTTTATTCCAAAAAGAGGCTGACCATATTCAACTGGTTGACCATTCTCAACGTAGATCTTCGCTACTTCACCAGTCATTTCGGATTGAATCTCATTCATTAACTTCATCGCTTCGATGATACAAACGACTGTTTCCGGCGCAACACTGCTTCCGATCTTTACAAACGGATCCGCGTTTGGCGAAGGCGAACGGTAGAAAGTTCCAACGATGGGTGAGGGAATAATGTGTAGATCCTGATCTTCGGAAGCAGCGGTTTCAGCTTGAGCGCCGGGATGAGCAGGCGATGAAGTTGTCGCAGGTGCTGTTGCCGACGCCGACCTATTGGCGTTCGGAGGAGCCGATTCTACGTTGTAAGGGGCCGACACAAACGAACCTTCACGTCGTAACCGTACGCGAAAGTTGTTACGCTCGAGCTCAAGCTCGGCAAGACCGTTGTCCTGCAAAAGCGCGATGAGTTCGCGAAGCTCATCCATGTTCACGGAAGCGCCCGGCTGGTCGTTCGATTCAACTGAGCTTCGGCTACGTCCCCGGCGGGTAGTGACGTTCGTGTCAATTTGCTCTTTACGTGATGCCATTGAATCTGTTTAGAGACTTGAAAATAATTCTTTAATAAAAGTGATTAGCCCCAAGAGACTCGGTTAGCACTTCCGAAAATCAATTGGGGCCCAATTCAAAGCGCTCTTAAAGCACTCAACGCAAAATCAAACAGAACTATTCAGAAGCTGATGGTTCTGCAACTTCGTCGTCACCCTTGGCTTCAGTCTTGGCTTTTTTGCTTGCTTTCTTCTTCGCAGTCGTAGCTTTTGCTCGCTTCTTTTCTGCGTCGTGAGCTTCGATCTCACGTGGATTGTCGACGAGTTCGATAATGGCAAGCTCGGCACGATCACCTTCTCGATGTCCCAGCTTGAAAATCCGGGTGTAACCACCTGGCCGGTCTTTGTAGCGTTCGCCAAGTTCACCAAAGAGTCTCTTTAGGGCGGCAACGCCCGCCGTCCGTTCTGGTCTAGCTTGTCCCCGCTTACCTCCGAGAGAAGTTGTTGCGACATTGCCGGCATGGAAGAAACCTGCTGCTTGTCGACGGAGGTGAAGGACGCGAGCTTCAGAGCCGTCATTGGACAGACCCTGCGCTTGTCGAGAAAGAGTGATTGCGCGCTCAACGAACGGCCGTAACTCTTTTGCCTTGGGCAATGTGGTCACGATTCGTTCGTCTCTTGAGTTAATCAGCGAGGTCGCGAGATTCCGGAGCATCGAAGTCCGATGTTCACTGGTGCGACCGAGTTTTCGATGTGCCTTTAAGTGTCTCATGGCTCTAACTACTATTCCTCGTCGCCCTCGAAGTCTGAGAGATCGGCTCCGTCGCGGCCGCCGGTACCAGGAATCGGGTTTCCTTGTTCGTCAAACTCCATTCCAAAGTCGAGACCCATTCCATTTAGGATCTCTTTGATTTCATTCAACGACTTCTTACCGAAGTTTTTAGTTGCGAGCATTTCACGCTCAGTACGCTGGACGAGATCGCGAATGGTTCTGATGTCCGCGTTCTTTAGACAATTGTAAGAGCGCACTGAGAGCTCAAGTTCGTCAACAGAACGATCGAGCTGGTCGTTACGCGGCAAGGGAGGGCGCTCCATCTTGGCGTAGGCGAAATCATCCGTGTCTTCCTCAAAGTTGATGAAGATCGACATGTGATCTTTGATTAGTTTTGCAGCTAGACCGATTGAGTCTTCAGGCTTCACTGATCCGTCAGTCCAGACCTCAATCGTCAACTTATCAAACTCGGTATTTTGACCAAGACGGGCCGCTTCGACGTTGTAGTTGACCTTCTTAACGGGAGTGTGAACAGAGTCGATCGGGATGTAACCGAGAGAGAGATCCTCGTCGAAGTTGCGATCAGCTGAAACGTAACCCCGGCCGCGCTTCAGTCTCATTTCCACCCTCAACGAACCGCCCTCGCTGACAGTGGCGATGTGCACTGACGGGTCGAGGATTTCGACATCAGCATCAGCCTCAATATCAGCTGCCGTTACTTCGCCGGCCTCTTCCTTTGAGATTCGCAAAGTCTTGGGTTCACTGCTGTGGAGCTTGAAAGGAACCTGTTTGAGATTGAGAATCACATCAGTGGCGTCCTCCACGACGCCCTTTATCGACGAAAACTCATGCTCTACACCTTCGATTTTTACGGCAGTAATTGCCGCACCTTCTATCGACGAGAGCAAAGCACGCCGCAGCGAATTACCTACAGTCGTACCGAAACCTCTTTCGAACGGTTGCGCTGAAAAACGTCCATACCGCTCGGTTAAGGTTTCCGTATCTGCCGCCAAGCGACGCGGCATTTGAAATCCGGTCCAAAGATTATTTTGATCCATAGACATAGCGTTCAGGTTCCTAATAAGAAAGCTGGCGACCGAACGGCGACGCTTCAACGGCCACCGTCGGTCGTAGTTGATTACTTGCTATAAAGCTCGACAATTAGTTGCTCGTTGATCAAACGATCGATGTCGTCACGAACAGGCAGACCAATCACTCGTGCGGTCATCTCGCCGCCGTCAGCAGAAATCCACGCTGGGCGTCCGCGCCCAGACGCCGTCTGCCAGGCGCCTTCGACGTGGTTGTTCTTCCTGCTCGATTCTTTGACGCTAATCGAGTCGCCCGGTTTCACTTGATATGATGGAATGTCGACTTTTCGGTCGTTTACCAGAATGTGGCCGTGATTGACGAGTTGTCTGGCTTGTCGTCTTGAAGTAGAGAAACCCGCACGGTAAACGGAATTATCAAGGCGTCTTTCAAGCAAGAACAGCAAGTTCTCGCCGGTGATACCCTTCATTCTGGCTGCGCGCTCGAAATAATTCCTAAACTGTCCTTCAAGGATGAAGTAGATGCGCTTGACCTTTTGCTTTTCGCGCAACTGCTGCCCGTAACCAACAAGCGCCTTACCACGTCTCAGAGAGTTTCCGTGCTGACCTGGCGGCTGGGTCCCGCGTTTCTCGATCGGACAAGCCGGCTTGTAACACCTATCACCCTTTAAAAAAAGCTTTGCACCTTCACGACGGCAAAGGCGACACACTGCATCTCTATACCTAGCCAATTAATTGCCTCCAGTCTTTGTAAGACGGAAAAGTTTACAGGCTGTGCTCTATAGCACTAACCCTTCATCCTTTGGGTTAAAACATTGCCGATTTGCGATTGGCAATTTCCGATTGATTGCAATTCAAAGAGTTCTTCAAATCGGCAATTAGCAATCGGCAATCGGCAATACTGTTACACTCTTCGCCGCTTTGGTGGGCGACAACCATTATGCGGAATCGGTGTCGTATCACGAATTGTGGATACTCGAATTCCAGCATTAGCAATAGCTCGAATAGCTGACTCTCTACCGCCGCCTGGGCCTTTGACGCGAACCTCGCATTGATGCATTCCAGCTTCATGCGCTTTCTTAGCTGCTTCATAAGCGGCTTGTTGGGCTGCGAATGGAGTGCCCTTACGCGAACCACGAAAACCGCGCGCCCCTGCCGACGATTGGGCAATCAAATTACCCTCGAGATCGGTAATCGAAATCATCGTGTTGTTGAACGATGCCGCGATATGGACAATCCCATTCGGTACATTCTTTTTTTCTTTCTTACGAAAG
>DATEXA010000168.1:0-14120 GCA_035257465.1 Pyrinomonadaceae bacterium
CCATTACTTGACACCGTTGCCTTTCTGGCAACTTTGCCTCGGCCCGTATCGGCAGTCGTCTCACTGCCATCCAGGTTGAATGTGCGCGGACCACCCATACCCATTCCGCCGCGGCCGCCTCCACCCGGACCGCCACCTTGAGGAGGAGCTCCTGCAGGCGCGCCACCCGGAGGGCCTCCAGCCATTTGACCACCACCGGTAACTTTCTCTTCAACAGTGATCGTTTTGTCGGTTTGTGTGATCGTCCATGTCACACTTTCCGCGCCTTGCATACGCTGGTTCAATCCCTGGCTCTTACTTTTATCAAGAGTCCAGGTACCGGCGAAGTTGGCGGGAGCGGCGGCATGTACAGCCAGAGTAAACATGAGGGCGCTCGACAGACTCAAAGCGCCAAGTATCTTTCTCATTCAAGATCTCCTTCAGCAGTTTTTGATTGTTAATTAAACGCCGCATGCTAACCGAAGGTCGGTCTTTCGGGTTCAGCAACACCTCAGGCCAGCGTAGCAACTCAGAGAGTTGTTGGAGTTTACCAAAGTGAATATCAAGAAACTGTAAGGAACTGTAAAGATTTGTATAGCGATGGTAAAGAGCCGTCGCATTCAGCATCAAACTCACTTAGGATCTCGACTGAGATCAAGGAGTCGCTTTTGCCATGGAACCTTTCTGGATTTGAGTGCGTACCATGCGAAGTGCTTTGTGAGTTCTTTGATGAGAAGCCATGACTTCGAGTATTGGAACTTTAAGTTTGGCGAACGTGAATCATAAGGGTGATGCGAATGGAGACAGTCGCTACGTACGATAATCGGAAGTAAATACTGATTATTGTGAAGGCATTAGTTGACATTGATTTTCTGTCATAACAAGACTGCGAGCGGTGTTTATTCGCAGGGAAGCAATCAATTAGGCGAGCGTTTGATGGTACGTGAATCGCAATCAAGTAGGGTTGAAAGAGCCATCGAGTTTGAAAAAATCTGGCTTGCTGAACGGAGAACCAAGCGGGGCTTTACGGAGTAAGCTGAACAGGAACAAGGAGAGCAATGATGAAGTCAATTGTGAATAGAATTATGTTGGTCTTAGTAGTAGGCGCGCTCACTAGTGTGGCTGCGTTTGCGAAAGTACAGAAGCACACAGTGTCATTTGAAAACGACACGAAAGTTGGCGGCACTGTGGTGAAGAAGGGGACTTATGATCTGAAGTTTGACGACCAAACGGGTCAAGTGTCCATTACGAAGAATGGCAAGGTTGTTGCCGAAGCCATGGCCAAAGTCGAGCCGCGTGAAAAGAAAGCTAGTGACTTCCAGGTGCGTTCAACCACTGCCGGAGATGTTGCACAGCTTGTAGGCGTTACCTTTGGAGGATCAACAAGTGACGTTGTGATTAGCAACAATGGCGCATCCACGTCAGGAAGCAATCAGTAAATAAGTTGTAGTTTGAAACACTGCGCCTCGAAGTCCACGGATTTTCGAGGCGTTCGTGTTTTTGGATCTGCCCTATTCTCCGCCCTATGTGTCTGTTTTAGCTTTCCAACATGACAACTGATGAGGCCCTCATTTTCACATGATCGTCTCACTGCGTTAGTATTCATCCCACTTTGCACGAACAACTGACGGAGTGGGGAGCATCAGGATGAACTTCAGGCAATTTGGTCGCACGGATTGGAAGGTCAGCGATGTTGGCTATGGTATGTGGGGCATGGGGAGCTGGTCTAACTCAGATGACAACGAATCACTCGGTTCCCTTCAGGCAGCTGTAGATCTGAATTGTAATTTCTTTGATACTGCCTATGCGTACGGTGAAGGCCGAAGTGAAAACCTGCTGGGCCAAATTGTCAGATCTAATCCCTCGAAGCGTCTCTACACAGCAACTAAAGTTCCTCCGAAGAATTTGCAATGGCCTGCGGCACCCGATTCAACGCTGATGGAATCATATCCGCCCGATCACGTTGAAGAGTTTGTTCATCGTAGTCTTGAGAACGCTGGTCTTCAGCAGTTCGATCTAGTGCAGCTTCACACATGGAGTGATGATTGGATGCGCGACGATCGCTGGTTCTACAAACTCGATGATTTGCGAAGCCAGAAACTTATCAACGCAGTCGGCCTCAGCATCAATCGCTGGGAACCCTGGAACGGACTACATGCAGTTCGAAGTGGACAGATCGATTCTGTGCAGGTCATCTACAACATCTTCGATCAGAACCCGGAAGACGATTTGTTTCCCGCCTGTCGAGAAATGAAAGTAGCAGTGATTGCCCGCGTACCATTTGATGAAGGCACTTTGACTGGCGCTTTAACTAAAGAGAGCAGTTGGCCTGAAGGTGACTGGCGGAATCATTACTTCGCTCCTGAGAACCTAATTCCTAGTGTGGAGCGTGCTGAAGCAATCAAGAAAATGTTAGCTGAGTGGAATCGTGAGCGGTCCACTAAAATTACGATGCCCGAGCTCGCCTTGCGATTTATTCTGAGTAACCCGGACGTCACAACAATTATTCCCGGGATGCGCAAGCTATCTCACGTAAAGTCGAACATAGCCGCGAGTGACGAAGGACCGCTACCTGAAGCACTGCTAACAAAGCTTCGTGAGTTTCGTTGGGTTCGCAAACCCGCACCCTGGTCAGATTAGTCAGTGGTTCGTGGTGAGTGGTCAGTAGTCAAACCGCACAATCTGACTGACCACTGACTACTGACAACCATCCTCAGTTCTTCACATCCAGAGTCTTTACCAGAAACGCCCAACGGTCTGCGATCTCTTCGATAATCTTCGACGTCGGTTTACCCGCACCATGTCCTGCCTTAGTCTCAATTCGAATCAGGACCGGTGCGGCACCCGACTGCGCCGCCTGCAACGTCGCTGCAAACTTAAAACTGTGACCGGGCCAGACACGATCGTCGTGATCGGCCGTGGTAACCAGAGTTGCCGGATACGCTGTGCCTGACTTGATGTTGTGCAGTGGTGAGTATGCATATAACGCCTTGAAATCATCTCCATTTTCGGAAGAGCCATAGTCTGAAACCCAAGCCCAACCAATCGTGAACTTTTGGAACCGCAGCATGTCCATCACCCCGACAGCCGGCAAGGCTGCGCCGAAAAGATCAGGACGTTGAGTCAGCACAGCACCAACCAACAAACCGCCGTTGCTGCCGCCGCCAATTGAAAGCTTTGGCGTGGATGTGTATTTGTTTTTGATCAACCACTCGGCTGCAGAGATGAAGTCGTCAAAGACATTTTGCTTCTTCAGTTTCATCCCAGCCTGGTGCCAGTCTTCGCCGTATTCACCTCCACCACGAAGATTGGGTTGCGCATAAACACCACCTAATTCCATCCAAACCAGGTTACCAACTGAAAACGCCGGCGACAGCGACACGTTGAAGCCGCCGTAGCCGTAGAGATAAGTGGGATTGTTGCCGTCAAGCCGAATGCCCTTCTTGTAGGTAATGAACATCGGTACCTTCGTACCGTCCTTGCTAGTGTAAAAGACTTGTTTGGTTTCGAAATCTGCCGGATTGAAATCCACCTTTGGTTGTCTAAAGATCGTGCTCTTGCCCGTGGTCATGTCGTAACGATAGATCGTCGTCGGTGTTGTAAACCCTGTGAAGGAATAGAACGTTTCCTTATCAGTTGACCTTCCGCCAAATCCGTCTGCTGATCCAATACCGGGAAACAGCACTTCGTTGACGAGCTTTCCACTGGTCTCGTGAATCCTGACTTGTGTGTATGCGTCTTTCAAATAGTTGAGAATGAAACGATGATTCACCAGTGTCGATGTCTGCAGCGACTCTTTCGTTTCAGTTACGACGTCCCTCCAGTTTTCACCTCCGGGTTTATTAACGTCGATTTCAATGATCTGGCCGCGTGGTGCTTTTAGATCCGTCTGAAACCAAAATCTACTTCCTTCATTCCCAATAAACGTATAAGCAGCGTCAAAGTTATCAAGCAACTTCACTACTTGAGAATCGCTTTTCTTTAGATCTTTGTAGTAGACGCGCGTCTTTGAATCCGTTCCCTGGAACACCGTGATGATGAGGTAATCACCGTCTTCAGTGACCGTCGCGCCAAACAACCAATCCTTCTGGTCGGGTCGTTCATATACAAGCGTGTCTGAGCTTTGCGCAGTGCCGAGTTTGTGAAAGTAAACTTTCTGGAAATAGTTTGTTCCTTTTAATGAATCGCCTTTCGGTTCGTCATACCGGCTGTAAAAGAATCCGCTGTTATCTCGCGTCCACGAGACACCGGAGAATTTTACCCATTTAAGATCATCGGAAAGATCCTGCCCCGTTTCGACATCACGAACCTTCCACTCCTGCCAATCTGATCCTGATGCCGACAAACTGTAGGCCAGCAGTTTTCCGCCATTGCTGATCTGCATTCCGGACAACGCCACAGTTCCATCGGTCGAGAGTGTGTTGGGGTCGAGGAGCGGTTGCGGTTGACCATCCAGCGAAGTAACGCTGAAGAGAACGCTCTGATTCTGCAGACCACTATTACGCGTGTAAAAGTATCGGTTACCTTCCTTGAAAGGGACGCCGTACTTTTCATAGTTCCACAGTTTTGTCAGGCGTGCCTTGATTGTAGCGCGCGCTGGTATGGCTTCGAGGAAAGCGAAACTAAGTTTGTTTTCAGCTTCCACCCACGTGCGTGTTTCTTCCGAATCGAGATCTTCCAGCCAGCGATACGGGTCCGCGACCTTGACGCCGAAATAGTCATCAACCTGATCGCTCTTTCTGGCTACGGGATAGCTATTGGTTTTCATCATTTGCTGGGTGGCCCCGGTGGTTGAATTCTGCGCGCGAGCAGGCCATTTGGCGGAGCCGATGACGAGTACGATTGTCACAAACAGACAGACGATGGCGAAAAGACGAGTCAGTGGCTTAAAACGCATAACGTGGCTCCTTCCAAATTGTTGGTGACGCAACGCAGGTTGGCAATAAACGAGAAACGCAAAGGAGTATACAGAGATGTGGGGTCGAGACAAAACATGCGATCGGCTTGACGATAAGCGTTTGGATCCCTGTGGTTGGCCCACTTCAGGTCTGCGGGAATCACTGTTGAGGGAACAGTTCCAACGGTGTATCGTCAGCCCGTTTTGCGAATGAAAGGAGCCTCATCAATATGAACAACAAAGGGTCTGAAACATTCATGGCGGGCTTGGCATTGGGAATCGCAGTAATCATCGCCACTACGATTGGCGGTTGGTTCTTTGTAAAAGGTAAGCGAGGAGATCAGACAATCACCGTAACCGGTTCCGCCAGGAGGGGAATCAAGTCCGATCATGTTGTCTGGAAATCCGCTGTGTCCTACCAGGCACCCGTCCTTGCCGATGCATATCGATCACTTTCCGACTCCGTGCCAAAGGTCAAATCCTACCTTCTGAGCAAAGGCATTGCGGAAAATCAGATCACGATCTCTTCGATTTCCGCCCAGACTCTTCACAGCCGGAGCAGCGAAGGAACGGAGACATCCGAGATCACCGGTTATTCGTTACGCCAGCAACTGGAAGTGAGTTCGAATGAAGTTGAGAAGATCGCAAAGATAGCGCGCGAGGCTACAGAGCTTATCAATCAGGGCATACTAATCGAATCAATGGCTCCTGAGTTTTATTACACTCAGCTCGGGGGTTTGAAGATTGAAATGCTTGCAGAAGCGGCAAAAGATGCGAAGACCCGCGCTGAACAAATTGCGAATAGCACTGGAAGTAAGATTGGCAGCGTCCGTACAGCACGAATGGGTGTGTTGCAAATCACTCCTGCTGGTTCAAATGAAGTCTCAGACTCGGGGATGAACGATACAACCTCAATCGATAAAGACATCACCGCAGTTGTGAATATTGGCTTTGCAGTGGATTAGCTTTAATAGAATGCGGCGACTCTAGTAAGAGAATGCAACCGAGTCCAAATACCGCCCACGGCAGTGGGCGGATTCTTCAGATCCTTACTACACTGGTGGCCGCTTAGGAGGCACTACGCGCTGCGCGCGCAGAAAGTCATCCGACACCTGTCCCGATAGAAAGGACTTGAACCATCCACACTGCCGTGTGCGGGATTTGGGCTTTTTGTGCAAGCCCATGAAGCGAATGCGTTCTTCTCATGTATTCGATAGTAAGAGCGCCATTAAAGAAACAGGTTGACAACCGTAAGCGCAATGGGTGAATCTAACTCACAACTTACCGCCCCCCGGTAAGAATCTTTTGATTTAAATTTCCAAGAACATTATGAAAAGAAGTTCCCCTATTGCCCTGTCCGTCATTGCCCTAATTCTATCTAACGTCCACGCCTTCGCGCAGAGCAACACCGAGACACGTCCGCGAACCGTTGCTCAGACCTCTTCGCAAAATGCCAAACTGCCTGAGACTGCTAGTAGCGCACCGACCGGGATCCTGCCAGACACAACATCTGTAAGCAGCGAGGCGCAAAAAAAACCAGTGTCTCTACCAATCCTAATGACACCGTCTGTCCTTCAGACCCGGATTGCTGAAGCGCAGCGACTGCTGAAGTCAAGGCCAGTGACTACGGCGATGACAACTCCGTCTATCGACTTTGTAACGATAGCGGCACTCGAGCGTCAGACAGCCCGGATGCACCTCGTAACGATGTCGAAGGAAACTTTCCTTACAAAGGGTGCTGAGCTCGCAACTACCACATCGCTGGGCACTCCCGTCACACTTCGAGTATTGCGCGCAAACGGAGTGAACACCGCGCTAACCATCTTCACTGCGGACGGAAAAGATCTCGTTCCTTTGATCGTCGAGTATCCGATTGAACGTAGGGGCTTATTTCTCGAGATGGCGTATTACACGTCTGCACATCCGGGGTTATTGTCCCAGGATCTCGTGCTGTCCGGCCAATCGTATGTACGCAACATGATGGATCTTGCAGTGAAGCGTTTGAAGGAAAGAGGCGTCACGATTTCACCGGACGTCGTCAACGTTGCGGAACGACTCTGTCTCGTCGAACACATCGATCACGACCGCTTCAGAGCTGAAAACCGCCTGGCTCTCTACAACGAGATCTACTCACTCTACGCCCTGAATCAACTGAACACTTACAGGTATTCCGTTAGTGTGGCTGGCGCAGGTGGTATGGTGCAGATGATCCCCTGGGCTTATAACCTCGAACGTCAGAGACATCCCGGCGTTGGATTGATTCCTGACTTCGTAACAGCAATGCGGAATCATGGAAATGCACTTCAAGCCATGTTGCTCTACATGCAGGACACATGGAATGAACTTTCCGCCAGCGAAGACGTGAAGTACGCGCTCAACGCTAAGATTGCAACACCGAGCGAAATACTTGCGGCCGGCTACAATTCGAACGCCGCCAAATTACCCGGATACATCCGACGCGGCGGTGAAGACTGGAAATTTCTTATCCCTCGCGAAACACAAATGTACCTGCAGATTTACAAGTCCTTCGAATCATTAGTGCCAATGAAAGCGAGAACCGCGGCTTCAGCTTCGATTGCTGCGGAGAATTGAATTTGATGTAGTCCTTCTCAGAACGCTCTCGGCTCAGTCAAAAGGAAACCGATAAAACGGTTTCCTTTTCTTTTTCAATTTGACGTGGCCGTCCTCCAAGCTGTTATTCTCATGACCCCGTTGCAGTAGCCCGACTGTAAAGGAGGGCTCTTGGGATTACGCAAGAAAGTCAGGTCCTCCCTTACAGTCGGGCTACTGCCACAGAGAGAGCGCATACCAAAGCGGTAAGGAGCAAACAATCTATGTCCCATCGTTCACGTACCCTGGTTCGTGTTGTTCTGATTCTTTTGTTCATCGCGAGCGGACTTGTCATCGTGCTGAATCAGACATCTGCGCAAAACCCATCAGCAACTCAGCAGACCGCAACCACGAGCGAGCCAACCGTCGAGCAGAATCATAAAAACATACAAGTTCTTAAAGGACTGCCCGAGTCGCAACTCATCCCGGTTATGAACTACATGGGTGCTTCACTTGGTGTACGTTGTAGTTTCTGCCATGTGAATAACAACGGCACATGGGATTACGCGTCAGACGAGAAAGGTGAAAAGAAATCGGCGCGTGAGATGATCACGATGGTAACTGGCGTTAACAAAACCAGTTTTCGCGGCAACCCTGAAGTGAGCTGTTATACCTGTCATCGAGGCAAGTCAGCTGTTGTTCACACAGTGTCTTTACCCTTGCCGACACCAGAACCGCGCCCTTCACCTGCACCCAGCCCGAGCGGTCCACAACAACCAAATCCAACTGCTGAACAGATCATCGACAAGTACTATCAGGCGATCGGTGGCGCAGCCGCGATTGAGAAGTTGAAGTCGAGAGTGATGAAGGGAACTTTGATTGCGGGTAACGGAACAGAGATCGGTTATGAACTCGATCAGTCCGGTGCCGATTTTGTTGTCGCAATCTTCACCACACCACAGGGCGTGATCGAGAGAGGTTTTGACGGAACAGTAGGCTGGGAAAAGAGTGCGCGTGGCGTGCGCAATCTCGGCGACGTCGAAATTTATTACCTGCGAAGGTATCCGGATTTGTACAAGGACATCAAACTCAAGGACCAATTCAGCAGAATTACTTTCGGGGGCAAGCCCAAGATTGATGGTCGCGACGTTTATCTTTTGCGCGCAACGACGACCGGCGGTAAACGTGAGTCGCTTTTCTTTGACGTTGAGACAGGACTACTCGTTCGAAGAGCTACATCAACGACAACGCCTGTCGGCACGATCCCAGAGCAAGTAGACTTCGCTGATTATCGAGACGTAGATGGTCTCAAACTACCATTTACTATTCGGGTGTCCGCCGTGGATCCAAACAACAGTGTCGTGAGGAAGTTTACGGAGGGTAAGCTGAACGTCCCGCTCGAACCGAAGCGTTTCAACAAGCCGGCGTAGACTGTCCTTTGTCTCATTCTCACCGTGGCTTTAGCCCGGTGATAGAGCGATCCACAAATCGAGTAACCGTTTTCAACGGTTTCGTATAGTAAGAGAAAGCAAAACCGTTGAACGGTTAAGTGAATTTCTTGTAGACCCAAGCACCGGGCTGAAGCCACGGTGAGAATGAGAGAGTATCTCAAACTGAAACATTACCTATCGATCGGATTCACTCAGCCGGCAGCTACTCACTAAACTGCAATTCACTCTTCAACTCCGCTTCTCGTCTCATTGTCGATCCATCCGCATACTGCAATCGGTACAGCTTCCAATACAGTCCCCGCTGCACGAGTAACTCCTGATGCGTTCCCTGCTCTCGAACCTCTCCATGATGCAAAACAATAATCCGGTCCGCGTTCTGGATCGTTGAAAGGCGGTGCGCAACGACAATTGAAGTCCTATCACGCATCACGCGTTCGATCGCTCGCTGAATCAACTGTTCCGTTTCCGTATCAATTGAACTAGTCGCTTCATCCAGAATCAGCAACGCGGGATCAAACGCGAGCGCACGCGCAAACGAAATCAGTTGCTTTTGTCCGACCGATAATCCAGCACCACGTTCTCTAACCTCCGACCGATAAGTATCCTTCAGTCGTTCAATGAAGCGATCCGCATGGACCTCTTTCGCTGCCCATTCAACACGTTCTTCAGGAATGTCGTCTCGACCAAGTCGAATGTTGCCTGCGACCGTTCCACTAAAAAGAAATACTTCCTGCAAGACCACTGCAAAGTTCTCACGCAACGCTTTCAGATCCCAATCACGCAGATCGATTCCATCAAGCAGAATTCGTCCACGCTGTATGTCGTAGAAACGCATCAACAGGTTCGTAATCGTCGTTTTTCCAGAACCGGTGTGACCGACCAGCGCTATTGACTGTCCAGGTTCGACAGTAAAGGAGACGTCCTTCAGCACCCAATTCTCGTCGTTATACGCAAACCAAACGTTCTCAAATTCAATCCGGCCGCGCGCTCGACTTGCCTTTAGAGCTTTAGCCGGATTCAAAATCGCAATCGGGAGATCCAGCGTGCGAAAAATACGATGTGACGCAACAACCGCCGCCTGTAGCACATTGTATTTATCGGAAATATCGCGAATGGGTTGAAAGAGAAAACCTGAGTACTGAATGAACGCGACCAACGCTCCTAATGTCAGAACCGTATGCCCGGCTGTGTTTTGCATAACGCGATAGCCGCCGTACCAAATGATCAAGGCGATGCCCACCGCGCCGATGAAATCAACCAGGGGAAAGAAAACCGCATAGTAAAAGATCGTATCGATGTTCGCGCGACGATGGTCGTCGTTGATCGCACCAAACTTTCGAAGCGACTTTGCCTCGGCATTGAAGATTTGCACCGTTTGCGCCCCCGCAAAGTGCTCTTGCAGAAACGCATTAATCCGGGCTATGCGGGTACGAACCATGTCGTATCCCTTTCGGGCGCCGCGCCGAAACCATGTCGTGGCCGCAAACAACATCGGAACCGTTAACAACGTCATGAGCGTGAGTTTCACGTCCATCCACAACATCATGGAAATAATCGCGACGATCATCACCAGGTCACCCAACAAATCAGTTACACCTTGCGTGAACAACTCATTAAGTGCATCGACGTCGGTAGTGAGTCTCGTCATGATCCGCCCTACCGGGTTGCGGTCATAGTAGGCAATTTCCTGATGCTGGAGTTTGTCGTACAGCTCGCGGCGGATATCAAACATCACGTACTGCCCGACACTATTGAGGAGAATTGATTGGAAGTAAGAAAAGATGAAGCGGAACAGCTGAGCGCCAAAATACAAGAACACCAGTAGTCCAAGTCCATCCACTTTGCGTGGAAGGATGTACCAGTCGATCGCATATTGAGTGAACTTCGGTTGGAGGACCCCAAGCAAATTCAGAACGAGAGTTAACACTAACGCAGGTACCAGGAAACGCACGTAAGGATTCAAATACTTGAGGAGCCTGCGAGCAACCTGGAAGTCGTACGTCTTTCCGATCGCCTCTTCTTCGTGAAATTGTTTGGCAGCTGTCGACATGTCTTAAATGGTTTCGAGTTCTTCCTCTAAGAGCTGGCGTTCATACAAATCTGCGTACTCACCGTTCATGGCAATGAGCTCGTTATGCGTACCGCTCTCGATGATCCGACCTTCATCCAAGACACAGATGAGGTCCGCACTCTGCACAGTCGAGATGCGGTGAGAAACAATCAGGCTGGTTCGATTGCGCATTACTCCTCGGAGCTGAATCAGGATTTTTTCTTCCGTATAGGTATCAACGGAAGAGAGCGCGTCATCCAGAATCAGAATCCTCGGTTCCCGCAACACAGCGCGAGCGATTGCCGTTCGCTGTTTCTGACCTCCGGATAACGTGATTCCTCGTTCGCCAACCAATGCTTCGAAACCGTCAGGAAAACCCGCAACATCCTCGGCAAGACCCGCAACGTTCGCAGCCCACTCAACATTTCTGTTGTTTCCGTTATCCACCCCGAATGAAATGTTTCCTCTTAGCGTATCGCTGAACAAGAATGTCTCCTGCGGAACATAGCCAATGCTCTCTCGGAGTTGTGCAAGCGGATAGTCTTTGGCTTGAATGCCGTCGATGAACACCATTTCGTCCGGCGCTTCAATCAACCGCGGAATCAGGTTTGCGAGTGTCGATTTACCACTGCCGGTTCGCCCCACGAAAGCCACAGTTTGACCTTCATCGATCGTCAGGCTTATGTCGTGTAGGACTGGATCACTCGTCCGTGTATAGCTGAAGGTCAGATTACGGAATTCAATCTTGCCTTTGATGGGTGGCTGAACTTCCGTGTTTTTCTTATCAACGATGGCTGGTTTGATTTGGAAGATTGCGTTGAGTCGTTTGAGACTTGCCGTACCGCGCTGATATAGATTCACCACGTAGCCCAGCGCTATGAGTGGCCAGATCAGTCGGGTCAGATACATATTGAACACGGCGAATTGACCCACAGTGATCTCGCCGCGCACCGCTAACGGAACTCCCGCCCAGATGATCAAGACAAAGCCGACTCCGATCAGGAACTGCATCAACGGACGCATCATTGCGTCAATGCGTACGAGGCTGAGATTCCTTTCGGCGTATTGTCTGTTCAGGTCGTTGAACGCCCGAATTTCGGCCTCCTCCTGCGCGTAAGCTCGAACTACGCGGACGCCGGTAAAGTTCTCCTGCGCTCTCGCCGTGATATGTGCAAAGAACTCCTGGATCTTCTCGAAACGAGTGTGCACCTGCTGACCAAAAAACTTCACAGTCAATGAAACGAGCGGCATAGTTACGAAAAGCAATAGAGTCAACCACCAGTTAATCCTCAACATCAGCGGAAGTACTGCCAGCACGACAAAGACCGTCTGGAGCGAATACATAATCATCGGTCCGGCGAGTTGTCTGACTGCAGACAAATCGTTGGTCGCGCGCGCCATCAGATCGCCGGTACGATGCTCGTGGAAGAATGACAACGGTTGGTCAACGAGGTGAGCGTAAAAATCCTTACGGAGGTCGTACTCTACGTTGCGCGACATACCGATAAGGATGCGGCGTTGAAGAAACAGAAAGATGCCGCTGATTACACTCGCTCCGAGAACTTTGAACGCTGAGACTATGAGTCGAGTAGCAGAAAGAGACGTCCAGTTAGCGTCAATCGCCTCGCCTACAATAAGAGGCACATAAACGCTGAAGAGAACGCTGCAGAGAATACAGAGGATCCCCAGCGTTAAAGAGAACTTGTAAGGACCAAAATAGCGAACGAAGTTTTTTAGATCATTCATGCCCGAGAACGCAATAGAGCTTCCGCCTTGTAATCAAACTCAATAACGAACCTATGATGCGCGATCTTACGGGCACACGACAAATGCAGGTGTTGAAATTACTCAGCACATGGTCAGCAGGAATTTTCAAAGCCCGCGAACGCGGGCGTGAGCATATAGCCTAGGGTGGAGCGAGGCTTTATTCTTTGCCCCGCTTCGCGGGCAGGGGTGAGCCGAAACAAAGGAACCTGTTCAGAATCAAGGATTGTCGGTTTGCTATGCGGAGGCCTTCGATTTAAACCTACCTCACACACTCGGGCTTCACTTCCTCGTAATCACAATCAACCTGATATGGGCTTTCAAACTCATCATTTCTTTCAGCGATTTTTACGCGATTACGACCGGAGTGTTTAGCTTGATAGAGTGCTCGATCCGCGGCCACTACGAGAAGATCTCGAGATGACGCATGCATTGGAAAAGTAGCCAGGCCCAACGAAGCCGTGGTTGGACCGTATCCAACTATGTGCGTTTCGGCAATTCGCTTGCGAAGCCTTTCAGCAACGATTAAAGCACCTTCTGTACCAGCCTGCGGCAAGATGATGACAAACTCATCACCGCCAAAACGAGCGGCACTGTCTACGCCTCTAAGTTCAGCCTTGAGGCTGTCAGCTACTATTCGAAGTGCGACATCTCCTGTTCCATGCCCAGCCAGATCATTAATGTGCTTAAAGTTGTCGAGGTCGATCATGATTAGCGACAACGACTGGCGCATTCGTGTTGCAAGATGCAGATCCCTTTCGAGTTGCATTTCAAATGAACGGCGGTTGTGGCAGCCTGTTAGTCCATCAGTGAGAGCCTGCAGCTGCATTTGCGCGAATAGATGTGCCTGATTCACAGCTACCGTCAGCTGATCAGCTACCGTATGCAGCAACAACAATTCATTGTCAGCCCAAACACGCGCTACATCATCAGACTCCACGAGCAGCAAACCAACGAAGGCGCCTTCGTAAATCAAAGGAACTGCTGCCTGCGCACACACCCCTGTTTCGTGAGTGTTGTCTCCGTCAATCACCCATGCCTTTGGAGAGTGAGGCAAACAAGCCCTCACTAACTCAACGTCTGCAGCGAGAGCGGCAATTTCGTCATCACCTGCTGTCAGCTGGGGATGAAAGTAGTAATCGCACATCGTCTTACCCACGAGGTCACCCTCAAGGTGCAGAGCACAGCTCTTCACGTTGAGAGCACGTCCTACTTCGTGGGTCGCAGTAGCAAGTAGATCATCCAGTTCAAGTGAATTTCGAATTGCTGTAGCGATGCGGTTGACAGCGATTTCTCGTTCGGCCTGCTCCTGAAGCAATCGTGCCAGCTTGGTCGTAACCCCAAGCGTTAATTGCAACGACGTCGCTTTCGGCATCGACAGACGAACTGCGTTCTCAAACTCTTGCGCTTCCAACGGATACTCGGCGGT
>DATEXA010000169.1:0-2277 GCA_035257465.1 Pyrinomonadaceae bacterium
AAGTCGGACACCCGCCGGCATATAACGCGCCGAACCATCGTCGTTGTATTCGACGTCTCGCCACTTCGGATACTTCCGATTAATTACGCCTTCCATCCAGATTGGCAGCGATGCCATCGCCATTTGAATAAAGTATCCAGCGTGATCAATCGACTCTGTTAATGGAGCTGTCAGGACAATTAACCTACCGCCGTCGGCCGGACCATCAGGATCGATAACAGGTGTAATTTTTTTCTTTTGCCGCTTAATTCGAGGAAAACTCATTTGTGTGTCATCCAGGGGTCTAATTTTGTAGCGTGTCCACCTAACTCAGGCAATCACGCCGTTTCAACGAAGATCGCGCCGTTACACTAATGAAAACAAAAGATCTTTACAAGTACCATTTTCCAACTGAATCAATAAGTCATGCCAGTTTTCGCCATTTGACTCGAACGTTGTTGCGCTTTGACAACTGTAATCGCAGAACGCCACTGATATCTAGTCACCTATTGCAGCAACAGCCTCAATCTCGATGAGAAAGCCGTGGTGGAGCGGTCCAGTCGGAATGACTGCACGGGCTGGACGATGGCCTCCCAGAATCCGGATGTAGACCTTGTTAACAGCGTCCCATAAATTGATATCCGCGACATACAGAGTCATTTTGAGGACTCTGTCCCAATCGCTGCCTGCGGCCTTAATGATTCCGTGAACGTTGTTAAGAGCTTGTTCGGTCTGTTCTTCGATCGAGCCGAGTTTCCTTTCGCCGGTCTTTGGATCGATGGATAGTTGGCCCGAAACATACAAAATGCCGTTGTGGACAACGCCCTGAGAATAGTGACCCGCAGGTTTTGGCGCATCGGAAGTTTCAATTCGCTGAATAGGCATGAGGCAGAAGATAGGGACAGAATGACGTGAGGTCAAATAGGGAAACGCTCCGGAGCTCTTTGGATTTCTTTGCGCAACCTCTAAGTTCTCTGCGCCTCGGCGGTTTGAATTATGACTGAAGCACTGGTCACCGCCACGGTGCAGAGAACGCCGAGTTGACGCAGAGGCAGGATTCGGAAATCTTCAATTTGATGGGAACTTTACCTCCTGCGTCACACGCTGTGCCTGCTGGAAGTGCCGCTTCTCATGTACAACGATAATTCTAAATGCATCCATCAATCTATAAGTGATCATGCTTGCCGCAGGCGACGTGATCACAATGCGTTCTGGGTTGAGTTTCTTTATGGCCTCAATCGATTCCGCAAGCTTCGTTTGCTGCTCTACAAAGTCTTCGATGATTGATCCTGAAATGTCACTCGCAGATGGCTGAAAACGCCCCGGGGCTTTTAATTTTCGTGTGGCGTTTGGATCAAGCGACTTGATTAAAAGCATTCCCCATAGGTTCGGAAGTAATGGAATCCGCTCGATCGCTCGCGACTTTTTCTGGCCGTTGATAACAGAGTCGAATACCGGGAAGTAAGAAGCATTGCTTGTGACGAGGTGATCGAAACACTGGGCAACACTCCAGCGCTCAGGTGCCGGTTTCCAATTAAGTTGTTCGACATTCAACCTACCGAACTCGTCACCCGCACCACTCGCAAGAGTAACAAGATCTTCCTTCAGCTGCTGTAATTCATCACGACTGCTCATCACGAAAGCTCCCGAGACTAGTAACCTAGAGCCATTCCGTCCTTTCGAGCGTCAGAGGCTCCCATCAAGGTTTTACTGACCGGGTCGATCATAATCGCTTGTCCGCCACCCATCGACGAACGTAACACGCCAACAGGAGTGGCTCGAACGTGACCCAGGCTAAGCAACTGATCGATGACTGAGGAACCGAGTTCATCTTCCATCAGGACGTTGCGACCGTTTGTAATTCTGTAGCGCGGAGCATCGATCGCTTCCTGCAATCCCATCTTCAAATCGATCAGGTTCACCAGCACCTGAACATGACCTTGTGGTTGGATTGCGCCACCCATGACGCCAAACGACATAAAGAGTTGATTATCTTTGAAGACCATTGCGGGAATGATTGTGTGAAAAGGTCGCTTGCCTGGTGCAATCGCATTTGGATGTTTTGGATCCAACGAGAAAGCGCTACCTCGATTCTGAAATACAATTCCGGTGTCACCTCCCACGATTCCAGATCCGAATGCGTCAAATAAACTATTGATGAAGGACACGGCGTTTCCGTCTTTATCGACGACCGTAAAGTAGGTTGTGTCGCTACCCAGGTTGATGTCGCCGGCTGGCGGGTTGTCGAGTGCTTTCTTTGGATCAAGCAAGGCTCGCCTCTTGGCAGCATAGTCCTTT
>DATEXA010000170.1:0-3197 GCA_035257465.1 Pyrinomonadaceae bacterium
AGGCCTTGCGCAGAGCAGATTCGACAGCAAGTTGCGCCACCATCCCCGCTCGCCACCTGAGATAATCAAACGGATCAAAGAAACCACGCGTGCCTGGCGGAGCAGCGGTAAGAGGATCAGTAACCGAATGGACTGCGGCGGAGCCCAGAAATTCTACTAATGCCGCGGCGTAGGTAGCGGGCCCGTGATCGTACTGTTGGAAAAGCGGATCGTACGTGAGCCCTTCGTACTGTGGAGCGGTCTGTAGACCGCAAGATCTGAGTTGAGCGGTGACGTCAGTCTCCCACTGCACATAATAATTTTGGTCAAGATCAGCGTGGCCAATCCCGTGGACGAAGAAGATTTTCATTTAGGCAAGATCGCTAACGCTCGATCTCGCGCCTTCCGGGCGGCTTTAACTGCGTTTTGAAAGACTTGTTCTGCCGCTTTCTCTTGGGTCGAACTATTCGACGTCGTATAAGTGTCGTAGAAATTCCTGAACAGGTTCTTAATAAACTCTTCGTACGCTTGTTTGATCAGGTCTTCTTCACTCATTGGGTCACCTCGTGCTTAGAAGTTAGGAGCGATTGATCTTGGCAAAGAAAGTCTATTATTGTCAACTCGAATTGACTATGAAGCCTCTCCGAGTATTGCCGACGAGCTTCCGTTCCGTTGTCTTCGTTGCGGGTCTGACGTTGCTCGTGCTTGGGCTTACGGATTGTGCCACTCGTAGAATTGAAAAAGAGCAGCCGATCACCGGTATTCCGCAACCAAACCGATGGAGGGAGTTTGTTGCGCAGGCGGATCGAGGTGAAATTGAAGAAGTTTCGGATGGCCCAGAAGAACGTGAAATAACATTCCATGGGGTCAGTCCTCGCGGAGGCGCGGTTCTAGCAGCGCGTACGCGCGCAGCCACGCAATCGGATATATTTAACGGAGCATTTCGCCCTGAGGCGAAAACCTCTTATGCGACCAAAAAGACTGAGAAACTGACGCAGGTGGATACGCTTATGGGGAGTCTACCGACCGACATGCAAATGACCCAAATGCATCATGAATTAGTTACAAAGGATAAGAATCGCCAGAATCATGAACCGCGGATCGACCTGGAAACGCGAAACGTGACTGTCAAGGCATGGCTCTACTGGGTTGGACATCAAGCAGACGATGATTTTCACCTTGTTCTTGGAGATACGTCTGAGCTAACTTCGACGACCGTGTTCATGAATAGTGAGGTATCCGGGCTTCCACCAGCACGACCAACTCAACCGCCGTTTATGGATTTGCGACGGAAGCTGAGGCAGTTGATTGCGGACAACGCAAACAAAAAAGGCGCGTTCGTTACACCCGTCCCAGTGCAAATCACAGGCTCGCTTCTATGGGATGGGGAACATCGCAACCCACACAACGTAGGTCCAAAGAAACCAGTGGATATTCGTCCAACAAAAGCTTGGGAAATTCATCCAATCAGCGACCTAAAATGATAGAATCGGGTCGGGCTTCTGACTTTGAATCCATCTGATTCGGCGCGCTGTGCTTTATCGCAGCATTACCTTGAAACCGCTGAATTGATTTCGTGTCACTTTTCTAAGAAGCTTGTTGGCAGAGGCTGCGACACGTCGCTCCGTGAATTCAAGATCCAACGCCGCGGTGTTAATTCTCGTTGCGGGTCCAGATAGCATATCGTTGTATTCCATCACCTAAAAGCATTGAGCTTGGATCAATGTGTAGAGCCGCTAGCAACGGCATCACCTTCTTCGCTCAAATTTTGAGTTTGCTCCTTCCGATCTCGGTTGATAAACTCGCGGGCATGTTGCTTAGTTGCGGCCGTTTGGCATACAACCAAGGGGGCGGAACTCAGCAAAACATTGTGCTCGAACGCGGCATGTTGACAGCGCTTTCGTCGATCGAACCACTTAACCAGTGTAACAAATTCAGTTTTATCGCTTGTTATTGTTTCGCCGGTACCCTTCCCATTAACGCACACCTCGGTCAGAACTGGTACCCCGATGCAAGGGCAGAGCTTTCACAGCCCTCGGCCAGCAAGCTTCGCACGCCTAGAGGGTCAGCGGAGAAACTCTTAACCTTCTTTGTTAATCATGTTTGAAGACAAGAAACCCTTCTGGCTTATGAATCATAAAGCTTTGATTTTAGTAATACTCTTCACTGCTGTCCTAATCCCATCAGTCCCTGCAGATGACTTTACTCTGGCTAAGCTGCCCAGCTTCGCACACAACTTTGATCTTACGAACGCTTCTGACTCCGGCAAAAATACATTTTATAAATTCATTCACGAAATCCTCGCCCCGGAGATGGAGTCTCTTGCTCCTAGCGCAGGGAAAGTGCCAAACCAACAAGCCCTTGAACAAGGATTAGGAGTGGCAGTCAGACTCGATGATAACAATTACAACATTCACGAGAATTTTCCAAAAAGCGCACAGGGCGGCCGTAGCTATGGTTGGACGAGTGGACAAGTTGGAGACTGGTCAGACAAGATGTATTTGGACAATCTTGCGCTTGTCGTCGCTGAGAAGAACAAAGATGATTTGAAAAACTTTTATCAGACGATCATTCAACTTCTGGGCGCCTGTGACGCTCACGGACTTGCGGCGTTGACAAATAACTACGACTCCAAGACTAACACCGGCGTTCCCACTCAGCGCGTTGCTACTAACTTCCTCGCAATTTACACGGCCGAAGAGTACCGGGCCATCCAGGGTACGAAGAATTGGGACGATGCTATTCTTGAAGTAACTCTACTTGGCGCATTTCATGGTGGACAAACGACCTTTACCAAATTCTATCGAGGCAAGTTCACGACGCGGTCGAACGTACAAGAAACTGGCAATTACTACGGTCTGCCCTCAAAGGATAGAAATGGGAAAGTTATACCTACCGTGGCCAAAATTGCGACCATGAATGATTACTGGCAGATCAGTAAAACCTCGACACGAAGTGGAATCCATTTGACCGCCAAAGATTATGGGAAGATGGGTACTACGATCACGAAGTACGAAAGCACCAAGGCACACAATCAGACCCTGAGCTTGATTCAATCCATCGTTGGAAGCGGACCTAATGTCATTCAAAGTATTTCACGGTACTTCACGGACGGCAGAGCGGATCCAAGCAAGACAAACACTCTTGCTGTTGCCGTAGCCCAATTCTTGGATCAAGTGAATACTGACGCTAACCTGATTACCGCGTGGGAGAAAGGT
>DATEXA010000171.1:0-3089 GCA_035257465.1 Pyrinomonadaceae bacterium
ACGAGCCCCACTAGAGCGCCACATATTCCAGTGATAACCCCCGACATCACAGTTACTAACCACGCCATTTCGATGGCATTCGGTATGAGTGCCCCAGGATGGTCTCGATCGAGTCCGATGTGCGTTCGCAGAAACATTAGAACACCAACGAGCCCGCCGTATGTTACGCCGAGTATTACCCCTATTAGTCCGCGAAGTATCATAGTCCACTTGTAACAACGACAAAGGAAGCAGCCCAACGCTGCGCTTGAGCGGCTCGCCCACGTTACTCAATAAAGAAGCCCGCTCATGGCGAGTCCGCTCCAAGCGCTTGTTGGCCGCCGTCTACTGCAATATCTCGTAAAGTGTGAGCGAGGCAAAAATAATGGCGAAAAGAGCCACGAGACAACCGACACCCACAACTGTTGCGATGGCCCAGGAACCTTTTGCACCGCCAATCGAATAATGAGCGGCGATCGCGCCTCCCTGTACATACGAGACCAATTGCCGCATTGCAATACAGTAGACCACAGGGAGGACACTGTTCGGAAACTTCTCGGGTAGTAGGAATGCAATGATAAATATCAAGACGGTCGAGGCGACGCCGTAGACGATCGATTGCCGTGAAGCATTTGCTTTCTGAAGGACTCGATAGTTATGCGCAACCAACAAAGAACCGGCTAGGGGCGCACCTAAGAAGGTGGCCAGCACGATCTGGCCGAGAGAGAAGAGCTTCTTCTCCGTTGCTGTGGATTCAATTGTGGCTTCGCTGTTCATAGGGAGGCGGTCAACTACTAATTAGACGACAGATCCGTCATCTAAGTCGCTAAGCGTCGTATATTCTGACAGTTTAGAAATCCTCACGATCCCATGATAGCTCAACTGCGACCAAGCCGAACTATTCGATCTGCGTACAGCAGTGCCGGGCCCACGACTCTCAGCGTGAAAGCCCATGGGCCACGAGATGCCACAGCCTACCGTACTAACGAGAGTCAACACTCATCTGATGACAAGCCGTTGTTAACACGATCCCGTCGCGCTCTGATTTGACGCCCTCGATAGATGCAGGTTGTAAGCAAGACATTTGTTGTCGTACTGTGCCGTTGACGAGTAGCGTGCGACAACCCTGAAGAGCCCACTGGCAAAATCCAACTTCTCATTCTCACCTGGCTTTAGCCCGGGGATCAGAGCTCGCATGAAATCTTGGAACCGTTTTAACGGTTTCCGAAAGACTCTTGTGCTTCTATTTAAACCGTTGAAACGGTTAACTACTATTCCGAGTCGCCCCTAGCTCCAAGCTGAAGCTTGGGGATAATGAGAAGTTGAGTTTTTGCAAGAGGCTCTGATGACCAACAATGGAACGCGATCACAAACCCGTCAGTGACAACGTGCCTGATCTAGTTATCCAGGTTACAAGTCGATTGGAAGCCGGTGACATTCTTACCTGTCCTGACCGTTGCGCCGAACTCATATGGCTCATCTCAATCGGGGCCCCTGAGGATGAACTGCCGATCGGTTTTCACAACATCTCCAGTAAAGTGCGTTTGCTGTTTGGGGATACGCTTGATGCGGAGACCGGTCCCCAGGAAACCGACGTACAAACCCTAATGGAAATTGCGCACGACCTTAAATCATCAAAGGGCAAGGTGCTTATCCATTGCGAGGCCGGTATCAGCCGATCAACCGCAGCCGCCTTCATTCTTTATGCATACTGGCTTGGCCCAGGGCGTGAGGATGAGGCGATGGATCTTGTTTTGACGCAACGCCCGATTGCGATCCCCAATCGCAGAATGGTTGAGCTTGCTGATAACTTACTGAAACGAGAAGGACGCCTACTGGAAGCACTTCCTTATTAACCTAATCCCGACCTAATGACATTCAGGCGTGTCTCCTTCATCACCGTGTTTGTGAACCGGTCTGAGGAAATTCTTAAATATCCAGTCGGCCACTTGTCTTCCCTGTCTTCTTCCAACTTCATCCGCGAACCGGAAATGTATTCCCTCGTAAATTCGTGCGTCGACGACATCCTGCGCGGCATCCGAGAAACGATTGTAAGTGCGAGTGTCGACAATTGTAGGACCGGGGTTTGTCGTAGTTACATTGAACGTCAGGTGATCTGTTTCAAAGAACAGCGCTAGCATTCGTGTCACTGCACCGGTGAAACTGTTCGCGCCTGAAGAGTACTCAGGATAGTTCGGTGTGGTGATCAGAGGCTTCCAATTTGGATCTCCTGCGGTCCATGGATTGTTGTCGTTGTCGCCTTGTTGAATGGCAGTGATCGGTCGCCACGTGACATAGAAGTTTTTTGTGTTCCAGCAATTGATCAAGGCATCGGCGATCGCCATCTCTGACAGCGCGAATAACCGTGAACTATCGGCGATGTTATCAACGTGCGCAGTGGCGATATCTCTTAGAGCCTGATTCCAAAGCACACCGTAATTCGTATTCCAAAAATGGCCGATGTCAGTTTGCTCTGCAGTTCGCGAGCTGTTGTCCAGGGCACCGAGCGCTTTTATTTCGTTGTAGTCCTTTGCGTACTCTCGACTCGTCAAGGCTGGTGGCGCTTCAGCTCGGAATTGAGATGGCCTGGTCATTGCGAAAGGAGTGACGTTGCCGAGCCATGGCGCAAGCATCGGAAGATTGCCCGGAGGCGTTGGTCGCCAGACACCGATATCTGTACCACCGATGAATGGTGGTGGTGTCGGGTTGGGAAAGCTACTGTCGCAGGCCCGAAGTGCGATTATGCCGGCCGCAGCTTTTGCTCCGACTGCAACCCCGGGATCATTGTCTGCAAGACCATGATTGAGTAGGTACTGTTGGTAGATCGTGCCAAGGTTAACTGCTTGCGCAGGAAAGCGACTGACTAGGACATCGTGCGCAGCTTTGGCAGCAGCGGCTTCCGGTGAGCCCGAGGCGCCGGGAATCTCAACGTAATACGGCTCGTACTTTTTCTCGATTGCCTGCACCGCGTCGTAGATGGCAAGTTGCACCATTGCTACATCGAGCATACCCGTCTGGCCTGGACGAGCGGCGGTAACAGTCGACTGCACTGCAATGGCATTCCAATCTGAGACAGCGTCGGCTCGAACGCAGGCGGGTACAGCGAGCAA
>DATEXA010000172.1:0-4489 GCA_035257465.1 Pyrinomonadaceae bacterium
CAATGACGATCGAGTAACTCCACCTGAGTCGGCAACCTTCGCGATGATCATGTTGGCCAGCACGCCTTCGGGCGACGCCTATACATTTGCTGAACTTGATCGGATTGCTGCGAACGCTGGATTCTCGAAGAGCACGGTTCATCCTTTGCCGCCGACAGCTCAGACAGCAGTGATTTCAGAAAAATAGATCCCTAAACCCGACACTCTCTACCTGTCGGACAATCAGAAAGGCCAGACTATGCGCTGCTCCCTGGTTCTGCTGATCTGTATGACGCTGATTTCTCCACTTACACAGAATCGTCAGACTCAACCACAGCCCGAAACTGCTTTCCTGCTCAAACCAGCCCGGGTCTTCGACGGCGAATCCGCACAACTGCACGATGGATGGGTAGTGCTTGTTCGCGGCCAAAAGATTGAGGCAGCTGGGCTAGCGAGCGGCATAAGCGCTCCTCCGGATGCAAAGGTGATCGATCTTCCCGGGCTGACTCTCTTGCCCGGCTTGATCGAAGCTCACTCGCACGTTTTGCTTCACCCTTACAGTGAAACTGTTTGGAACGATCAGGTGGCCCATGAATCGCTCAGTCTTCGTGTAGCCCGAGCTACTAATCACCTTCGCAACACGTTGCAAGCCGGCTTCACCACGATTCGCGACCTGGGTACCGAGGGTGCCGGTTACGCAGACGTGGGACTTAAGCAGGCTGTGGAACAAAACATAATTCCTGGTCCACGAATGCTGGTTGTGACCCGGGCGATTGTTGCTACGGGCAGTTACGGTCCGAAGGGTTATGCGTCGGAATGGCGCGTTCCGCAAGGCGCGGAAGAGGCGGATGGCGTTGACAGTTTGACGCGTGTCGTTCGTGATCAGATTGGACACGGCGCTGATTGGATCAAAGTTTATGCTGACTATCGTTGGGGTACTCAGGGAGCGGCGCCCACATTTTCACTTGAGGAGTTAAAGCTGGCAGTCGAAACTGCTCGTAGTGCAAACGTACCAGTTGCCGCTCACGCAACAACCACTGAAGGGATGCGACGAGCAATACTTGCTGGAGTAGAAACAATTGAACATGGCGATGGCGGTACACCGGAACTTTTTCGTCTGATGAAGGAACACAACGTAGCGCTTTGTCCGACGCTGTCAATTGCAGGTGCAAATACAGAACGAAAGCGTGCAGTTTTCAAAGCGGCCCTTGAAGCAGGCGTAACGATCGCGAGCGGGAGTGACGTGGGTGTGTTTGCTCATGGCGATAACGAGCGTGAGCTCGAGGCAATGGTAAAGTTCGGAATGCCGATCGTTGATGTTTTGCGGTCAGCTACGTCAGTCGATGCTCGTGTGCTTCATATGAGCGACAAGATCGGACAAGTGAAAGCTGGGCTCCTGGCTGATGTGATCGCAGTAGATGGTGATCCCACTAGTGATATCTCAGTGCTCAGGCGTGTGAAGTTTGTGATGAAGGGTGGGGTGGTGTATAGGCAGTAGTGAACTTAGGTCTTTGGCCTTCGGAGATTTGTTAACTCCGGAACTTCTAAGATCCAAGACCAAAACCAAAGACCAAAACTAACTCCAGGAACTCTCAATCCTTATCACGCGTTCCTTTACCACTCGCGCGACAGTCTCCAACATTTCTTCCGTGTTGAATGGCTTTGGGACAAAAGCATGGAAGCCCTCTCTTAATGCACTTTCACAGTCGCGCTGAGCGTGAGCCGTCACCGCGACAAACGGAATGTGTGCTGTGGCTGAGTCAGCTTTCAACGTTCTAAAAACTTCCCACCCATCCAACTCCGGCATCGATAAATCGACCATGATTAGATCTGGCAGATGTTCGCGCGCCGATTGGACACACTCAAAACCGTCTCGTGCCTCGAAGACCTGGTAATTTGCAGTTTGTAGCAACAGCCGGAGTAACTCGCGGTTGTCGTCATAGTCATCAGCGATGAGTATCGTGATCGGCATTGCGTTGCTCAGGATGTGCCAGGAAATCGGGGAGTCGGGTGTCCAATATACGTTACTAGCTTGGTGCGTAGCTTACCAAAAATGGCCCATCGGCGATAGGCAGGGCGGAGTGCTGAGGGTGAACGGTTCAGAAATGGTCAACGCGACTGTAATGGCTGTCTAATCTACTTACGTCGACAATTGCTTTTCTTCTGCCAATTGCTCAAGAATACGACGTTGAGTCATAGGCTGTTACGAAGTTTCCGCTTATGAGTGTCCATCTCTAACGTAGCTGTTTTCAGGTTACGGGAGTGCTCAATTCCTAACAGTCGTTTAGTAATAATCAACATGAGTTCAGAAGAATCTCTCACCTCAAATGAAATCCTACCTACTGATCGTTACACCTGGGTCGTTCAGGATTGCCCTGTTTGTGAAAAACCGCCAACAAAATTAATCGGTAAACGAGGGGGCGCGGCCCATCGTAGTGGGGCTGGAGTCACTTCTAATGTCTGGCTCTGCAAAGACTGCGGTATGGTGTTTCCTAATCCGATGCCCGTTCCGATTGACGGGTTAGGCCAGCACTACGATATGGACGCTGATGATTATTTTCAGCATCATGATCAGGGAGCAAAATTTTCAAATGGGCAAGTGCTGCTTGATCAGGCTGCGGATCTCTTAGGCGAAAAGGGACGACTTCTGGACATTGGGGCAGGTCGGGGCGAATTGCAGAAGTCGGCGCGTGACAATGGCTGGAAATGCATCGGGATTGAACCATCTTCGACTTTTGCCGAGTATGCTGCCCGAATTTCCGGAGTAACGATCTATCGCGAACCTGTCGAACTCTGCAATTTTCCGGAGTCATCGTTTGACGTGGTGTTACTCGCAGCCGTGTTAGAACACCTTTACGATCCAAACGGAACGATAAAGGCAATTTCTCGAATCCTTCGAAAAGGTGGCGCGCTTTTTATAGACGTACCCAACGAGCAAGGATTGTATTTCGAGTTGGCAATCTGTACCAGAAATTCAACGGACGTGATTGGGTTGTGAATCTTGCCCCAACCTTTCCACCCTACCATCTTTTTGGCTTTGGCAAGAAGTCGCTTTGCCGTCTCCTCAAAAAACACGGACTCGAGCCCACAAAGTTGCCCTTTTATGGAGGGCGATCGGATTTGCAGTCAGGCGATAGTGCGCGCGGCAGTATCGAAGTTTTGGCCAGCCGATTGGTTAGCACTGTAAGCAACATGGGCAGCCTTGGTACCTACAAAGAAACCTGGGCCATCAAACAATAGTCAACCGACAATCTATCTGAACTAACATCCTCGATCGGAGAGAATCTTCGTGTCCACAGGTCAGCGTGCGTTCACGAGGTTAGCCCGAAGGGCCGTTAGGCCAGTTGTTTTAGCTCTGGTTTGAGCTCCCGGACGAAAGCCACAAGGTCTTTTTAACGACCTTGCCAACATTCTTTGAAAGACCGGTAAAGCGGCTCGCTTACCTTGTAGAACTGAGGTAAACAGTCATAAGACGGCTGGCAAACAGCCCTTCGCTAACCGTGTGAACACGGCATTTTAGAGAGAACTCTATCCAAAAAGCAGATGTTAACGATCCCGCTCTCCCATGAACTTCCGTCCTATACAGCGAAGTTTTTGCGATTCTGCCGCTACCAGCACAAACGATTTCTTGACGAGCCCAACGCCAAGTGTCCATAATCGGTCTTAGAGGCACCGGGCCCCCGACAGCCTCTCTACAGTGCGGGCACTGCAGCAATAACCCTGGGTTCAGAATCCCTACCTATAAAGACCTTGAGGTTTCACAACAATCACACCAAATGGAGGACCCTGCTGTGGTCAACGGACAATTGGAAGATAGTTTGCGGCATGAAATCGAGACCTACCTCGAAGGCCGCCTGAGCGCAATCAAACAGGAAATCGCCACCCTGCAAAGCCAGATGAACGAGTCGCTGGCTAATTTGCTCGATCGACAAGGCGAAATGCAGATGGAAGGCAGTCTCTCGACCTCAATTGCCGAGCATCTGCGCGCCGCTCATGAGCGGGGAATCGAACTTGCCGCATCAGAATCGTCACGCGCAAAGGCCTCCAGCGACATGGCCATCGTTAAAGCGGCCATCACCGAAGTCAATGAGCAGAAGTCTCAAGCGGATATCCTTAAAGCGCTGGTCAATCGCGCCGCTTCGTTTGCTCCCCGTGTTGCCTTTTTTGTTATCAAAGGTAATCAAGCTTCCGGTTGGCGTGGGCGTGGCTTCGAAGGCACCGTCGGTGACAACGCAGTTCAGGATATTTCGCTCTCCGTGAATTCCGACACCGTGGTCGGCAGTGCTGTTAAGTCTCTACAAACATGGAGCGGCGGTTCAGGGTCGCATACGGAGGATCATCTTCTGTTGAATCGGCTCGGCGAGGATACACCGCAGAGGATGGTTTCGATTCCACTAACTGTCCGTGGTCGTGCAGTTGCTGTCTTGTACGCCGATTCGGCGGGACTCGACTCAGAATCAATAAACCTCGAAGCCCTTGAAACACTCACTCGGGTTTCGGGTATGGCAGG
>DATEXA010000173.1:0-12960 GCA_035257465.1 Pyrinomonadaceae bacterium
AGCAAGAGGGATAAGAAAGCTGCCAAGAAGTTCTTCCGCAAACTATTAAAGGGATTGCAGTATGTGCCGCGTGTGATCATTACCGACAAGTTGCGGAGCTACAACGCGGCGAAAGCCGAAGTGCTGCCCGGTGTCGAACACCATCAACAGAAGTATCAGAACAACCGCGCAGAAAATTCACATCAGTCAACGAGATTGCGAGAACGTGTAATGGGACGGTTCAAGTCACCTGGCCACGCGCAACGGTTTCTTTCCGCCTTCGGAATCATTGCCTCACACTTTCGAGTGGGACGACACCTGTACCGAGCTAGCGGATATCGCGATGTTATGAGAGCAAGATTCAGCCTCTGGGAAGTGGCAATTGGAGTTTGTAGTTATGGTTATTGAGAAGTGGTCGCTATTCAACTGACGACCAAAAGTGCTCTGGCTGGTCGCGATTGATGATTCGTCTTTTCAGGAAGTTAAGTTGACAATGCCGCTTCAACTGCACCTGCGGCACATTTTTGTGTGCCCATTTGTGTGCCCACTTATAGCACATATCGGATAAGCGAGGATCGCCTTTTGAACTGGAAAATTTGATGGCAAGGATTATCTGGTTACAGGTGATTCAACAGTTGGCTCACGCGCCTATCGTGTGGTCAACAGCCGCACGCTGGCGCCCGCTGAAAGACGGCAAAGTAACAGTCATAGCAGAATTGTCGTGTCGGCCGACGGCAGAACGCGAAATGTAAAAACAACTGGAGCTGATGACAAAGGGAGGTCGTAGCAGTTTACGAAAGCAGTAGACAGGCCAGCACGCCTAACAACAATGCCCTCTCGGAAAAATTCTTTCGAGAGGGCATTTAGATTGATGTCCCGTGATTCATCAATGCACAATCCCATCATCACCGACAGGAAAATTCATTTGCCGCAGCAGGCGTTGCCAACGTGGATCTGAATGTAGTTTGTCGAGTGTAGGATCTTCCTTAATAAAGGCCAGCAGACTGTCGCGTTCCGCAACTGCCTTTTCAAGAATTCTAAATGCTTCATCGTTGTCGCCAAGGGCAACGTAGGCACCGGCAGTTTCAAAGGCCGCGCCGTTGACCCTACTAAGAATTTCGCGCGCTTCACGTTGTTTGCCTGTTAGCGCATAAACCCGCGCAAGTCGAACACTGTGTAGTCCCTCTGAGCGGAGTTGCGCTGCTTTCTGAAACATTGCGATGGCTTCATCGTATCTGCCGAGCGCAGCGTAAACATCACCCAGGCGAACATGCGCCGTGTAAAGCTGAGGGTCCAGTTCAAGCGCCCGCTTCAGCGGAGGTATTGCCTCTTCGTACCTGCGCGCTCGATAAAGTATGCGACCATAAACTGCTTGCACATCTGCAGAGAGCGGATCCAATTGTGCTGCTTGCTGTATTTCAGAGATTGCCTCAGTGTGGTGACCGAGGGCCATCAGCAGGATCGCAAAATACTTATGGGCAGCAACGCTACCTGGCTCGAGCTCTAAGGCACTTTTGAACTCCTTATCGGAAGCTGACCAATCCCAGTCGTAGAGATACTTGATCTGACCAATCATCGTGTGAACTTCCGCGATGCCATCATCAAGTGAGGCAGCCTTGATTGCTGCCGCGCGCGCTGGTTCTTGTACCTCCTTGAAACTCTTTGCTCCCCATACGCCTCGTTCCATCCACGCTTCAGCCAGGCCGCTATAAGCGATCGCGGAATCAGGCGCGATCTGAATCGCGCGTTCGAAATAGTCAATTGCAAGCTTCAATTCCTCTTCATTGAGCTTGGCGAGATGATAGCGACCCAATAAGTATGCTTCATGAGCTTGTGGGTTAATGCTACGCGCTGAAGCCAAACGCGACTGTTCATCGGCTGTAAGCTGAATTCGAATCTCATCGGTCACAGCACGCGCAATCTCGTTTTGCAACTTCAACACATCGCTTAGATCGCGATCGAACTGTCGTGACCATAGCGGTGAATCTGTTGCTGCGGGAATCAATCTCGCAGTTACGAGGACGTGTCCACCGGAGCGTTGCACCGAACCTTCGACGACGGCATCAACCTTCAACTCATCAGCAATCTCTTGCAGCGATTTGGTTGTGCCCTTGTAACGCATGGCCGATATTCGCCGAGATAACACGCAGCGCGTGGATCTGCGTCAGGTTGCTGATGAGCGCTTCAGTCATTCCATCGGCAAAATATTCCTGAGATGGATCACCAGAAAGGTTTGTAAGTGGCAGAACAGCTACCGACTTGATCTGCGGTGGAGTGATCGGTGTGCTCAATTTCGAGCGGGTAAAAATAAATACTGCCGTCAGTGCTACTACGAGCGTCAGTGCAAGGATCGCGATCAGTTTGGAACTCGTGAGCACTCGTTGCAGCTCTGCGGTTTTGGCTAATTTAATTCGTGGATCTTCTTTCGTTGTAGTGCTGCCGGCGCTCGCGTTCAGGTCTAACGATTTCTTTACTCGTTTGAGATCGATTAGTAGATCCTTGCAGGTCTGATATCGCTCGTCCTTATTCTTAGCGAGAGCTTTCTCCACGATCGCCTCCAACTGTGGCGGAACAGTGGGCGAGTAGCGCGCAACCGATGGCACTGGTTGCCGGGACAAAATTGCCGAGATGATCTCGGTAGACGTAGCAGCAAGGAACGGTGAACAGCCCGCCAGCATTTCGTACAGAACAACACCTAAACTCCAGATGTCAGTGCGTTCATCAACAACATCTCCGCGCGCTTGCTCGGGAGACATGTACGCAACTGTTCCCATCACGATTCCAGGCGCTGTCTTGAATTGTGTCTGTGCCTCTTTATCAACCGTCAAACGCGTCTGGTGCGCTACTATCGCCGTCGTCTTTGCCAAACCGAAATCAAGTAGTTTCACAAGCCCATCATCGTTGCGAATCATGATGTTTTCGGGCTTGATGTCGCGGTGTACGATGTTGACTCGATGCGCGGCGACGAGTGCTGATGCGATCTGAATTGCGATTTCGAGTGCCTCATCAACTTCCGTCGGCGAGCGCAAGCGGTCGCGCAGGGTTTGACCCTCGATAAACTCCGTGACCATAAAGCGGAGGCCATCTGCCTGACCGAATTCGTGGACCGTGAGAATGTTCGGATGGTTTAGGGCGGACGCACTTCGCGCTTCATGTTCAAATCGCCGCAATCGTTCGCCCACCGGTGCTACGTCATCGTTCGCGTTGTCGTTGGTGCTTTCCGTAAGGGTTTTCGGAAGTAGTTTTAGACAGACTCTCCGGTGAAGCTCACTGTCTTCGGCCAGATATACCTGGCCCATACCGCCTCGGCCGACAAGGGAGACGATCTTGTAGCGAGCAATCTGCTGTCCGAGTTTGAGTGTCGAGACGTCTGTCCACATCTGGGGTGTTGCGTTGATTTCAGATGAGCAGCTCTGGTTCGAAGGGTTTCAAGACAAGATATAGAGTAGAGAGAATAGCAGCAGAGGACTGAGCGGGCCAGCTTTTTGGGTTTATCGAAAATGAGTCAGCCACAGAATTACGCGTATAAATGCAGCTCAACTAGGCGCAACCAAAACATGCGGGCCAGGCGTTTGTTAGCGAGACGTTGGGCCATCCCAGGGATAAAGTATGCTGCCAAGTAAAAGGCACTTGCGAAGCGCCAAAGGACGCATGCATTTTCGATCTCTTGGCACATAGCGTCCCACTCGTTCGGGGCATTTCTGGTCATTTGGGGATTAAATCAAAAGACGATTTTGCGTGTTGAGGCCTTAGTTGTGACGCTGAGTTTCAAGTTTCACCAGTCCTTTATATATACCTATCCTATATATAGGAAGATCGCAGCACCTCTCAGCCAGATGAGGAGCGAGTGTGGATACAATGGCGTAATCTGGCGTAACGGGAAAAGTTGAGAACAGCTGTAAGTTACTGAGGAAATTGGTAGGCGCGTGGGGATTTGAACCCCAGACCCCTACCGTGTCAATAGTGCTCTACGGTGGGCCAACTCTTTTAAAATCAATAACCACTAAATTTCCTCGGAAAAATTCGCACTGCATGCACTGCATCCGATGCTTCAACTGCACGTTCAGCACATTTTTGTGTGCCAATCTGTCTGCCCAGATTTAACTGGCGGCGAAGTTCATAAGGCGCAATGGGATCCAGTTGGCCTTTTGGCCTACCGCACAAATACAACTATGATTTTGCCTTTCACGAATTCTTTTGGAACCAGGGCAAGTTGATTTGTAGTCTGGGTCCGACGGTCGATGATTTTCGCGTCGCAGTAGACTTGATTTCGAGCGGTGTGATTGCGGTCGCAATTAGTTACGCACACCTTTTCCATTCAACCGCGCGCAGGAGGCATTCACACTCTTCGCGGATCGCGCTGACGGAGTGATTAAAGTTGCGTTAACCGCCGAGCACTAGCTGCTGTCTCGGAGCTAAACATAAGATGGCTATCATCGATCGTCCGGACCGGGTTTTGGAACTGTACGTCCTTCGACAACTAAACCGATACTCAAAATTCGTGTGTCATGTGTTGCGAATCAAGAGTATATTAGGGCCTCAATTCACCAACATGAAGGCTCGATTCGAAAACAACACATTCCATCCTGGCTCTTCCTGCAATGGCTGTCGGAGACGACGTATTGGAGCCAGTATCGTTTTCCTGTTCCTCGCCATCACAACCACCACGTTCGCGCAGGCCGCCTACCAAACTTCGGTAGCAAGTACAGTTCCCAGTTCTGCATCCTCAAATGTTGAGATCATTAAGCTGCAATGGAAACGAGAAGTTCGACTTCCTCGTAACTTCGATCCGGCTGTAATTCCGACTGGAGGCACATTCAATGATCCAACAACACGCATCACTCCTGCTAGCACTGCAGATGCTACTCGTGTTGCCAGCTCGCGAGGTACTACTGACAGTTCCAGCGGAACATTTCCCGCCACTCCTAGTCGACTGCCAGTGTTTTATGTTTACTCAATGAAGGTCAAGAATGTCGGCTTTAAACCGATTGAGGGAATAGCCTGGGACTATATTTTCATCGATCCAAATCTTCATTCAGAGATCGGGCGACATCAATTCCTCACATACGCGAAGATTCCTACAACTAAAACGACTACGCTGCGCGGTGACTTGCGGACACGACCAATCATTTTGATCGGCGCACCAACTTCCGGGAGCAACAAGCACTTTCGCTATATCGAAAGAGGAGTGGTGCAATGCGTGTTGTATGAGGATGAGTCGGTTTGGAAAAATCCATCTGGAAGGCCTGGGGTTTGCGAGTTTCTAAAGAGCAAGAATCCTGTGAAGCAGAAGCATGGCGCAGGACGAAGCCAATAGAGACTCTAGACTCATAACAACAGGAAGGACTTTCACCATGCGGTCGTCTCAAACTATCTACGCACTTGTCACTGTTGTTATATTCTTTGCCTTCCCTCTCGGAGCCGCGGCAAAGAGCAGCAACAATCACGCTCCGAATGCTCATTACCCTCATTCAAATTATGCATTTACGCTTGAGCCTGTTCCCTCAGCATCCGGCGGCATACGCGAAGAGATCCCCGATGCCTACAAGAAACGGTATCAAGATTGGAAGTCTGAGTTTCTTGCAACTGACATCGGGCAAGCGCAATGGGAGTTGTACTCGCGACACCCACATCTGGTCCTGACGATTACCGTCAGTAAAGACAATGAGTACGGCGCAGGCTCCGGCAAATACAAATGGAATGCTTCGGGTGAGCTCATCGGAGCAACCGTAACGTTGGGCGCAAAGCTCGACGAAGGCTTTCCCAGTGACGTCTATTATCCGGTGATGAATGCGCTAGAACCGTATGAGAAAAAGAGACTGATCTCGGGCAACGTCCTGGCTGCCACAAAGATCGCTCACGAATTTGGCCACGTCATGAAAATCGGCACTATACCTGAACCGCTCTATCACCTTCAGTTGCGCCTCGCACCTGTCTACAACAGGATCTTCCTGAGCAATGGTCACAACGTCGATGATCCACGGCTTGTGGATTTAGCGCACCAGATGGGCGGCAATCCAGTTGAGATCTGGGAAGACCGTGAATACTGGGGTGAAGCGAACGCCATGCTCTACCTGCGGGATCGAGTCGCAAAGGAAAGCTTTCACTGCAGGCTCTTCAACAGAATTAAGCGCTCGGTGGAGGAGTACGCCAAACCCTATGAGGAGCGCTTCACGGCGATAGCAAAATCTGAAGGGGTGATCTATTCATGCAGTTGGCGTTAAAGACTTCGCTTCTCAGTATAGTTAAGATTAAAAAAGGGACCGAATAAATCGGTCCCTTTCTAGTGCTCGATTACGCTTCTATTAGAAGTGAATCCGTAAACCCAACTCCATCTGACGCGCGCCGTAAACGGCAGTGGTTATTCTGCCAAATGAGGTGTTACTGGTCAGGCTTAAACTACTCGGATCCGAAGGCTGGAAGTGATTGAACAGGTTAGTGAATTGGAGCGTGAAAGTCGCGCCCACACGTTCGGTGAATTTCAAGTCTTTGGCGATTGTCGCGTCCACATTCCAACGGTTCAACCCACGAAGATTACCGACGGAGCCGCAACTTGTATCGACTCCCAGAACGCAGCGACGGAAATTTGCCCAAACAGACGCCGGGTCGGCAAACAAGTTGACCTGGCTTGTATTGTTTGTACCCACATTGGTTGACACACCATTCAACGTAACGCTGGAGCCTGTGACTCCAAGATGAGCTGAATGGCCGCCATTGTAGGGTGCGAGTGGAATTGCGCTTTCAAAAGCGCTGGATGAACTGGAAACGTTACCAACCTGGCCAAAGGCCTGACAGGCTGACGAACAATTTCCTCCCTCAGTGTAACCGATGCCGATTGGGAAACCACTCTGAGCAGTCATGAAAGGAGATATGGACCAACCATCAAGCAGCTTGCCAGTCCAGCCTTGCCTATTCCGGAACATCGACGGCCGGTACGTAACACCCGAACTGAAAATGAACCGCAGATCAAAAACCTGTGGCCCATAGCTCGCCCTAGGGTTCCAAATGTCCAAGAACTGATTTGAACTGTTGTACTGCGCAATCTGAGCAGTACCCAGTGCTTTCCCATAGGTGAAGTTGGTGATTGACGTAATGCCGTGCCAGTCAGTCAACTTGAATGTTGCAAACATTGCATGGTAGTTCGAGAAGCCGAGGCTGGTCGTTGTGTTAATCGACGTGGCCTGCGAGCTCAGCATTGTACGTCCCAGAGTCCATGAACCCAGGGTGCCATTTGCGCGCGAGGTACCAGTATTATTCAGATAGGACCACAACTCTGAAACGCGCGTGGCACCTACGAAGGTACGTACACCTGACTGATTGAGTAATGCCTGCGTGCAATTGGCGAAGCCTGTACAGTAGGCCGAACCAGCTCCCCCAAGTGCAGCTTCAAAAAACGGCTGGGCTGGAACTGATGCAATTAGGGCGCTTAACGGGTTTGCTTTATCGATCTGTGAGCAACGGCCGCCGGCGCCTGGAGAGCAAAGTGCTTTCCATATATTGCCAAAGGCGTTTGCGAAACTCTGGCCTCCGAGCGTGGTCATATATGGCACAGCATCGATGTCGACCTGCTGGAATATATTTGTAGCAAGCTTTCCCATGTACCCAACTTCAAAAGAAATGTTCCGGGATACTTGCCGCTGTATAGTGAAGTCGAAACTATTCACCTTTTCCGGCTTATAGTCTGGATCTAGTACCGTCGAGTCGCCTGCGACGGCGTTTAGCACACCGTTTTGGACCACTCCGGGTAAGAACGGTTGGGGCAGAGTCTGAGTGGGAGAAGACAGCGGCGCCACCAGACCATCAGGACCAATGCGAAATACGCTGCCGAGATTATTGCTGGTACCACAGGTCCCGTTACTTTGTGTGAATCCGCATGTGACGGGTTGAAGTAATCCTGGTCCAAGTAAGGGAACAAGTACCTGATTAACGCCATTCAGGCGACCGAAAGAACGACCGTAGCCACCTCGAAGTACTGTCTTGTTCTCGCCAAACAGTTTACCGAGAAATCCCGAGCGGAAGCTTGGGTTCCAGGCCACCGAAAATCTGGGACTGAGACCGCCATAGAAGGGGCTGTATGGATACTTCATGTGCAAGTTCTGTGTGGTTTCGAAGCCAAGGATAGGTGCGTATGACTGACCCGCCAGAGCTGCCGACTTGCGTCGTGCAAGGAAGGGGTCTGTATGAACCAAACTGCCATCGGGAAATACTAATTCAACTTGTGCTCCATTCTTTTCGACCGGAGGTGTCTCGTAGATGTAGCTAAGACCAACATTAAGCGTTAACGATGGTTTCACACGCCACGTATCTGCGAAGTAGCCGCTGTAGTATTTGATCGTGCTCTGTTCCACAGCCTCGGTACCGATTGGTTGAATCTTAAGATCCGAACCAGTACGTGTGTAGATGACCTGACTAAGGCCAACCAGACCCATCACCGACGAAGCAAGGTTTGCATACAAGCTGTTTTGGCCGGCGGCTGACACCGCTGAAGGAATGTTTCCGGTAAAGTCGATCTGATTGCTGGCGATCTGATAGACAATTTGATTGTTGATGGTGCTGCCGTTGTCTGTGCGTGTGTGGTAATTGTAGTTGTTTTGAAACTGTCCACCGAACTGGAACAAGTGGTTACCCTTTACCCACGTCACATCATCGCGAATCATCTTGTCCTGACCATCCCAAACACGTTGCCGGGTGCTCTGGTTATTCACGTTGTAGGGAATCAACGCATTAACGCTTTCAGCAGTGGCTGCCGTTCCGGCTGGCGCAATCTCGAGAGCACCGCCCAAGCCTGGAAGCTGTGGGGGATCATTAGCCGTGGCCCACTGCCACCAGTTGTACAGGTAACTAAATCGCACGTCGTTAGTCACACTTGATCCGAGGTTGCTGGTCAATCCAACCACCCATAGCTCGCCAAGCTGTGGTCTCTCTGCAGTAGATTGATATTGGCCAAAGGTAGTCCCAGGAAGCGCTCCGCCAACATCTACCTGTACGTTAGGAATGTTTTTCAACTTGAAAGCACGAAATGAAGTGAAGAAACGGTGTTTGGAACCAAAATCGTGATCGATTCTGCCAACATAGTTATCGGAAGTCAGTGGCAAACGCATGGTTGAAAGGTAGCCCTGAGTATTGAATTGATCGCCTGCACTTGGACCAGGATCGTTTGGCACGGGCAAAAACTTCGTCCAAAGCTGGCTGATCACCGGACTCATGCCAATGTTTCGCGGATCCAATGATGCTCCGGCGGGCCCACCGCAAACAGAACCATATGCCGCTAACGCGCAAAGCCGCGTTCCGGAATTGGACAAAGAAGTGACAGCACTATTTCCCACTACAACCGTCACCGGAACAGGATTGAGGTTGTACGGTATGTAGTTTCCTGTGGTGTCGGGAACCTGGATTACTCCCGCGCGCATTGCGGGAGTTGGGTATGCTCTTTCGAACGTTCCGCTGCCTGGGAATCGGAACCCTTCGTAATTGAAGAAAAAGTATGTCTTATTGCCAAGCACCTTAAAGTTGGTAATTGGACCACCGAGACTAAAGCCGAAGCGACTTCGATGGTTGGGGATTATCGGAGTAAACGGCATTACACAGTTGTTGTCTCCGTCAGACAATGTCGTCCCAGGAGAACACGGTCGTCCACCTGGATTCTGTGCCGTTATCGGCGGGATACCCTTGTTGAATACGGTGTGGTTGTTTACCCAGTTGTTCGCTGCGCCATGGTTGGTTGCATAGTAGTAACCGTATCCTGAACCATGCCATTGATCGCTGCCTCGCCTGGTAACCATTTGCACCTGCGCGCCGCTTGAACTGTTAAAGTCGGACGTTTGACCGAACGTACTCACTTTGAATTCTTCGACGCTTTCAATGGGAGTGGCAACTACACCCGACGCCATGGCGCTTGTTTGGTTACCAGCCAAACCAGTGAAGTTTGTGAGATAGCCAATAGTATTCCCGGCCATATCGTCCGTATTGTTGCCGCCATCTATGGTGAACGTATTCTGGTCCATGTAACTACCCGCGATATCACCTCGAGGCGTGACGCCTGGCGCCAGCCCCAGGAGCGAGGTTGCATCTCGACCGAGATTCGGCAAGAGCTCGAGCTGCTTCAGATCGATTGTGTTACCCACAGTGGCATTAGTCGATTGCAGCTCAGACCCCAGGGGAGTCGACATTACGACCACAGTCTCAGCGAGTGATCCAACCTCAAGCGTGACGTTTACGGTCAAGACGTTGCCAACACTCACCTTCTGTTGCGCAAGTTTTGCCACTTTAAAACCCGACTTCGTCACTGTCACGTCATACATTCCGGATGCAACAACCGGAAAGGTGTAACGACCGACGTCATTGGTCTGAGTCATTTGGGCGCTTTTTGTGCCAGTATCGACCAGTGTCACGTCGGCTCCAGCGACTGAGGCTCCTTGGGAGTCTGTCACCAAACCAGAAATGCTTCCTGATGAAGCTGTTTGGGCCAATGCATTTGACGCGGTTAGCCCAAAAAGCATTCCGACGCTAATGATTAGTACTGGTAAGAATTCGGACGGACGCCAACTCTCGGGTTGTATTTTGACTCTCATTTTTTATTCTCCTTCACTTGGTCGAGTTTGGAGGGGCTCGCGAGTACAAACACAAAGCACCCGCTGAGATTTAATTTGACTGCCGCGATTGGACGCTCTCGGGAAGCGCCTTCTAGTTTGTCCTGGTTGAAACTGTCGAATTACCCACGCTTTTCAACAGACGCACAAGTGCATAAAAAGGAAAGAGTAAGGATGCAGCAGGAGATGACGTTCGGTAGTGATTCGTTCAGCGACTGGCCTTGCCGATTAAACAACCGGATCATTTGCCACTGCTACCAAATATATGAGTGCCAGTATATTCCGCGAATAATCATCGTCAAGGAATTTTCTGCAAAAAATCAGATTAGATTCCAGTTTTTCGTACACTTAACGAGCGCTGTGTTCTGTTCAAGAAAGCAGCAAAGAAGTTCTTTCGCAAACTCTCGCGCGGGTTCGGAAAGACGACCGCAGCATAAGAATTAATGAGTAGACGAGAGAGTTCACCTTCGACCGAGAATTACAACCAATGCCACTAACTTCAATCGTTACAGTGCCGACGGGGTTTTTGGTAGGGACAGCTGAATAGTCTGGTTCAAAGTCAGCGAGATAAGAACGCGGCTTGACGATACTGGCGAACGCGAGAAGTGAGCGGTAAAGAGGCTGTTTCAATCGCGGGCGCGAGAAGCCTTATTTAAGGGACTATATATAAAGGACTGAGGTTCGCAGGGGAGATTGTCCGATTTCTTGATTCTAATGGCGTAATTTGGCGTAACGGAAAATGCGATGAACTGCGCTAAGTTATTGAAAGGATTGGTAGGCGCGTGGGGATTTGAACCCCAGACCCCTACCGTGTCAAGTGCTCTACGGTGGGCCAACTCTTTTAGAATCAACAAGCACTAAATTTCCTCGGAAAAATTCGCACTGCATGCACTGCATCCTCTGCTTCAACTGCATATTCAGCACCTTTTTGTGTGCCAATTTGTGTGTCAATGCTTATAACACTTCCAGACTAATGGCGAAAGGATTTTGAAAGAAGCCGTCCCGAAGTCCAAGGTAAAGCGTCCCAGCGTCGGACTCACTTGCTTGCCTGGCGCTTGCGCTCACATAATCAGACAACTCAAGTTTCCGATAAGTCATTTGAAAGGTAACCTGAAATGTTTGATCGGAATGGCAGCACGGTTTCATGCTTCATCCTCGCAGCATTGTTATTCGTGTCATTGATGTGCGCGGAGACAAATATTGCAAATCGGCGAGACGCGCAAACTCTGTTCGGAATGAAATCGTGTACCGGACTGCTGTGTGATTCAAAGAAACCAAGCTTCGAGGGAATATATAAATTCGCGGGATTTGACTCAGGCAAGAGTTCGGAAATGTACAGTGCTGCAGGCCGCATAGTTGACGTTTTGACGGCGCAACCGGTCGCCGGGGCACATTTTGTTTACGGCCAACCTGACAACAGTACGAACAACGGAGGCTTTGTAAGCTTCGCTATTGCGCAGGCCAACAGTCTTGGGGAGTTTAGGCTGGATCACCTTAAGCCCGGTCATTACGCACTGTACATCTCGTCGAGTCTGGATCGCAGCGATCTTTACAGCGATGTACTTAATTTCGATGTCGTTGATGCGGACGTAGCGAACCTCGAAGTTCAGGCTCGTCATGGCTCAAGACTCAGTGGTTTCGTGGTTCCGGCGGGCGTCACCAGTTCGGCGGCATTGGCTGGCTTGTCTTCTGTGAAGGTTGTGGCCGCAGTTCCCAGCATAGGGAATTTGCGAGTGGGAATTGCCAACGTGACGGGAATTTCGCCAGACGGAAGTTTTCAATTCACGGGGCTGCGCCCGGGCAAGGCATTCATCAATCTGAAAGCTGATAGCGAGAGCTTGAACGGCTTGTCGATACTGCGGATCGAGCGAAACAGCGGGGAATTGAAGCAAGGAATTGAAATCAAACCGGGCGAGGATATTCTCGACTTGCGCATCATGGTCGCAGACGGAACCGGTGTTATTCGCGGACAGATCAAAGTTGAGGGTGGAACCCTGCCAGCCGGCGTACGAATGGCCGCATCGATCAGCAACCAGCTCCGCTTCGCCAACGGCTATGCTCAGGTTGGAGAAGATCGTCAGTTCGTAATTTCTGGATTGGCAGCGGGAACGTATGACATCACGCTGAACGCCTACCGCCCATCCCCGCAGCAAGCCGTGCGACTTCTCCCAACCCTGAAACAGACTGTGAAGGTCACCGACGCGAATGAATCTTCCGTGGTCTTCACGCTCACCCTCGCTAACTGATAACCAAGTCGTGTCGTCCAGCCAACATTATCTGACACCATGGAAGAACATATTGCGGCTGAGCGTCTAAGAATGAGGCTGTTCTTTAATCCCTAATTCCAAGGGCAGGAATGAAGAGCTTGTCTTAGCTGCTGATATCCTTCGAA
>DATEXA010000174.1:0-3868 GCA_035257465.1 Pyrinomonadaceae bacterium
TTCCACCGCCGGCACTTGGCGCGTCACAAAGCACTTGTGGTGGACCGCCGTTCACCTCGATCTTTTTAAGCTTACTTTGACTAAAGAAAGCCAGCTGTCGCCCATCCGGTGACCAAAATGGAAATGAAGCATCCTCCGTGCCCTCGAGGACTTTGGCATCCAGCGAATCAATCCCTCTAACAAACAGCATTCTTCTGCTTTCAAGACTCCCAAGAAACGCAATCGTATTTCCGTCGGGCGAGATGATCGGAAAAGAGATCTCCGATACCTTGTCGGGCATGGCGATCACAAATCGCATCGGCTTCGCGTTCACTTCCTGACGACGAAACGACAGCCCAAGAACTACAAGCAGTCCAAGGACGCCCGCTGCAGCGAGAGCCCACGCGATCAACTCGCGTCGATTTCTTTTCGTAGAAGGCAGTGCGTGCAAAAGCGTTGCAGTCGAATCCGACATTCTTCCTGAACCTGACAACGCTTCAATCGCGAAACCAAGATCGTTGGCGGAGTGAAACCGTTCTTCAGGATTCTTTTCGAGACAATGATTGACCACGCGCTCCAATGCCGGAGCTACACTCTTGTTTGTCGCCGATAGCTCAGGAGGATCTTCACGGAGAATTGCGCTCATCGTGTCGGCTGTAGACTCACCGCGGAAGGCACGTCTTCCTGAAAGCATCTCGTACAGGATTGCGCCGAACGAGAAGATGTCAGATCGATGATCGGCAGCGCGCCCGCGGAGCTGCTCAGGCGACATGTAACCAATCGTTCCCATGACCACGCCTGGATCTGTATCGACTCGCCTTGTTGGTATTTCTGTCTGAGCCTGGTTGGAATCGTTGCCAAGTAACTTCGCCAGACCAAAATCCAGGATCTTTACGCGTCCGTCCTTCGTGATGAAGAGGTTCTCGGGTTTGAGATCACGATGGACGATGCCCTTCTCGTGGGCTGCGGCGAGTCCGTGCGCAGTCTGCAATGCGTAGTCGATGGCTTTGCGTTGTGGCAACGCCACGCCACCCATTCGTTCTCGAAGCGTCTCACCTTCTAACAATTCCGAAACGATGTAAGGTGATTCACTGTGAGTGCCGATGTGATAGATGACGAGGATGTTTGGATGATTGAGCGCTCCGGCGGCTTGAGCTTCCTGCTCAAATCTTCTGAGGCGCTCCGCATCGGAGGAAAAAGCAGCCGGTAAGATTTTGATCGCGACATCCCTTCCAAGCTTCGCGTCGCGTGCTCGCCAAACTTCGCCCATTCCTCCTTCGCCAATCTTGGAAACAATTGTGTAGTCGCCGATCGGGCTGTTGGGAGAAAGATGCATGATGTTTGTGTCGTTGTAGGTTGATTGAAAAGAGTTCAATCCTGGACCGGCGGAAAGCTTAACTTGTCTCGCCAAAACTTTGTAGGGGCGGCACTCCAACTCCGTGGCCGCCCTTCAACCAATACGACTTAACCCAAATTCATCGAGGGCGGCCACGGCGTGCCGCCCCTACAAATTCTTACTTGCTGCGCGCAGTTTTTCATACCACTTGGTCGAGATTGGTGAATCGTCGCCCCGGTTAAGTGAAGCATCAGCTTGACGAAATGCGTGCAATACATCCTCGTAACTAGTCTGGCTTGTTTGTCGCCAAGCTTCGGCAAATGCAGCCAACACCTGTGGCATGTATGAATTGATTCTCACGAAGTCGAGAATGAGATCGTGATTAGCGGTAAAGGAATGGTGAAGGTCCGGCATTTCCTTCCCAACACTTTCATCGAGGTTGGGATGTTCGAACATTAGCCGCCCGACACAATAGGAGAGTCCCTGCGAGTAAGCGGTGACGCGATCGTGATCGTCCGGATCGAACCGGCTCGTCGTGGTTATATTGAACCTGGAGTGAAATGAACTGGTGATCGTCGTCAGTTCATCATCCAGAGGGTGTTCAGCACCGGCGTAGGTCGAAGTTAAGACATTCTGAAAAGTCCGCGCCTCAGGCTCGGTTTCGCGAAATCCGTTTGGACCATACATTGGATGTACAAATACCGCAGACAGCCAACGGTTTGCGACGAGTTCAAGCGTCGCTGTTACTGCGCGATAGACGCCCGACTGGACGGAAGGAATCAACCAGAGAGTTGTTGCGTGATCGAGATGGCGACTTTGATAAACCAGTTCGCAAGCTCGTTCGGCATAACCGGCAAGGGGGGTCGCCAGGACAACGTTGCGAGAGCCTTCGAGCAGCGGCGCATGCTCTTCGCGCGGAGTGTCGCGTTCGATCAAGGCGATCTTCGTGACGCCGAGAATCGGTAAGATGTCGTGCCTGAGAAACCGGCCAAACTCACCGTCGCCACCGATGATCAGCACGCTGTTTTGTCGGTCTTGGTTCACGCCCGGTCCGTAGAATTGTGCGCTCGATTACGCCCCCATCTAACTAACACAATTACTACCATCCAGCCAAAGAGAAAGTTTGACGAGGCCGTTTCCCACAAGTGGGCCAGCCGAACCTCCTTCGGCATAAGCGGGTTTGGAATGAGAAGCAAAGAACTCATCAGTACCCCAAAGCAAAGAGCCACTGCGATTCCGGCTTCCCACCATTGACCCTTCATCATGCGAATAACAGGAAGTGCGAGCAGTGTCCACAAGACTCCCCGCAGAAGCTGAAAGGGCGGAAGCCAGGGGGTATCTGTGAAAACTGATTTGATTTGAGTGAAGAAATCCGTCAGGTCAGAGCCGTGATAGAAAGCACGCACAGCAGGATTTCTCCAGGCCAGGAAATATCCAAAGGTGAAGTAGATGATCACGTACAAAGACGCCAGCACAATCAGTCGTAAAGCCCACTGGCTCTTTGTCAGGTTCAATCGTCTGGGTTCGAACTTCTCGCGCGTCCGCCACTTTCCCAGTACCAGCACAGCCAGGCAAGAAAAGGTCAAAGACACAAGGAGTCCCGACAAAACGATGCGAGTCAGAAGACCCGCTGGTAACCACGTTACAAATATTGCCGTTTCGATCTGCGACATGAACGTGCTCACGCCAAAGAAAACGACAAACAAGCTTGCGAACAGTCGCCACCCGGAAGCACGCGAGTGCAGAATCACGTAACTCAAAACCGCCGTGTTAAGGAGACTAACAATCAGGAGTGCCGTAACAACGTTAAGCTCATTATCGGCGGTGGGAGGTTGAGTTGTGGGAATCAGTATCGCCGACACTGTGGAAAACACGACGAAGTACAAACCCGTCAGAGCAACGATTCTTAGAATGAGTTGGGCAAAAGCCTTCATATGATGAGCGGAAAACGAGTCTGCGCGTTTAATCGGATGACCAGATTTGGTCGTTGCGGTAAGGAGGTTTACGACGCACGTCGATGAGAGGTTCAATAATAGACAAGCACGGTGGCCCATGTGCTCAAAAAAAACATTTGACGTCGTTCCGAGATGCGTGTATAACCATTTGGTTATGAAACTCATTGGTTATACGCAATGACAAGTACAGAACAACTAAATGCGACGTTTTTAGCGCTGGCAGATCCTACACGTCGCGCGATTCTGGCCCGCCTCGCCAGTGGTGATGCCTCCGTCAATGAACTGGCTGAGCCGCACGATATGAGTCAGCCAGCGATTTCAAAACATCTCAAAATACTCGAGCGGGCTGGACTCATTAGCCGCGGTGTTGATGCGCAAAGACGTCCGCGACGACTGGATGCGCGACCACTTGCAGAAGCGACTGAGTGGCTTGAAAGCTATCGAAAATCCTGGGAGGCGAGTTTCCAACGCCTCGATAACGTTCTCGATCAAATGAAGGCCACAAGCAAAACGAAGCGTCGTGTAAGGCGCTAACGTTAGTGAAGAATTTCTGATCAGCATGTCGATCCTGAAGGGTTCCGTTCGACTAACAGTTGTA
>DATEXA010000175.1:0-3522 GCA_035257465.1 Pyrinomonadaceae bacterium
CAACTGCTACGATAACGCCTTCATCGAGTCGTTCTTTAGCAGCCTCAAATACGAACTGGTCTATCATCATCGCTTCGCCACCCGCGCCCAGGCCCGCACCGCCATCTTCGATTACATCGAGACCTTCTACAACCGCACCAGACTTCACTCCAGTCTTGACTACCAGAGCCCTATCAACTTTGAATCCAAACTGAACTAAATTATCCCTTCCTCACTGTCCGAGAAAATGGGGCAAACCCAATTTGCCCCCTTCTCCTCCACCCTGTCCTTCCATCCAGGCACTTCCAATTCTCAGATCAACGTTGTGGCTCAGCAGTGAGTTAACGAGTTCGCTGGAACCGCTTGTTGTGCGTCTGAATGGCCTTCAATACACTTCGTTGTAGCCATCCGTTCGACCGCAGTTTCTCCCAGTCACCTTTTGAAATGAGCTCACGAACAGCGCTGGAGCTAACTGGTTCCAGCGGCGGACCGCAAAGCGTCGGCTTAAGAAGCATCAGCTCCACGCCCAAGTCAGCCGCGGCTGGCACTAGGACGCCTTCGATGTATTTGCTCTGTGCCGCGCTCTCGGACCCTGGACGCAGCACGCAGCAAATTACCCGTCCTTGCTGCGTCGACCTTCCCCCTTTGGCGGTATTTTCCATGAGGATCTTACTGAATATCCGCACAACCGTATCTGACCCCATGATTTCCACTCCGGTAAGCCGGCGCCGATCTAGAACATCGCAACAACAGTGCTCGAGCTCACTTCGGATTCCATCACAAGCCCATTTGCTGCTGAGTTCCTCTTTCACGCAGACGCTTACCCAATCGAATTCCTCTATCGCCAACTCACACAACGCTATCCGCCATCTCAGCGGCAAACCCTCTGCTCCGAGTTTCTCCTGGACATAGGCATCACTAGACGGCGCCAGAAACCCACCAACCACGGTCCATCCGAGATTTTCAACGTACTTTCTTGTCTTGAGGAGAGTACGGAGGTGGCTCGTGTGTATCGGGTTAAAGGATCCTGACAAGAGCAGAAAAGCCAGCCTACTACCAATATAACCAGACATGCTTAGTTGCTTTCGGACTTTGGCGATCCCTGACTCGTCGCAGAACCGCTCCCCCGTGTCGATGGGAACTGTCATCGAGGTAACTCCCCATTCACAGTTGTGGTCGGCCCCTGTGCCTGCTTGCTTGCGTAGGAGTCCGAGTGATAATTAGCTGCATAGATCCACCTCCCCGAAAGAATACCCTCCTCGGCCAAGAACTTCTCCTCCTCGGTCAATACGATCTTCTTGACGCACTCTGAACACTGCTCTTCTAAAGGGAGTTCACTTGTCCCGTGAAGCGTGAAGATTCCTTCTGTCCTTACCATTTCAGGTTCGGTAGAGCGCCCATCGATTGCAATGGGATATCTCGACAACATCGACTCAGTTGACCAAGGCAAAAACTCGAAACCGGTCTGAGTATAGGAGTCCAACTTCACGATACCCGCGATTTCGCTATACTTGTTCAGTTTAACAGGGTCTAAGACAAACACTGTCGGCCTTGATGCTCTAGTGAGCGCACAAAAGAGTGCCACATTCAGACTCTCAGTCCACGCGAGCAGGCGCGTGGGTAAATAGCTGTGATGCATAGCGATCAGCATCGTAAGCCCCTGCTTCGAAGTTTTTACATGCGGGTCAGACGGATGCTGTTGGTACCGCTCGACCATCCGGCGTTCGTTCTCTGCACCTCTCGGAAACCGATATATCATTGGAAGCAGCCGGTGCTCCCCAGCATGACCTCGGTACCAAATCGTCTCCGGATGACCCAACTCCACTATTGCATCTTCGATACCGTAAAAGGGATGTTGCGACGACTTCATTGTTAATCATCCTTCCTCTTAAGCAAAGGGCGACTCCGAAGCGAACGTATATGACGATTCAAATCATTGGTGTCTTTTCTCTCACAGCCTAGCAAAACCAGGTCGGTTATAGACGGAGCTGGCGCGGCCTGTGGCAGTGGCAGTGTAAAGCGCAGGCCGTAAAAGCTGGCCTAGTTAGGTCTTTCCATCGCTATCCTTTTTAGTAGCCTCTGTAGTTTCGGCTGCCATTGTCATTACATTTAGTGTAGCTGAATTCTCGGTCGCAATGGCGTCCTCGACGCGTTCAACGAATAAATGGAATGCCTTGGCGTCGTCCAAATCTGCGTAGCATCCTACTCTCGAAAGGAAAAGGAACTTCTCATGGCCGAGGAACTGTTCCGTTGAGCGATAGTTCTTCCACTGCTCGCGATAATGAAAAACGCTTTCCAATGAAACGAAGGTAACAACCATCAAACTAATGAGCGTGACTGCGGCCTTGATGAGGTCAATGCCGTAAAAATGCCACCCTGGCTGTACGTTAATCAAAACGGGGACGATCGCGCCACCAATTACCGAGCACGCTCGCATCCGAAGGTACAATGCCTTCATGGATACGGATTTTCGATTATACCATTCTTGAGACTCGTTGACCCGATCTTTGATATAGGCTTCGGGCGTCAAGGGGGTTGGTAGTGGATCCATTTTCGCAGTTAAACGGTTTTCATGGATCTAACGAAAAGTACATAAATGTCGAGCAAGAAGTGCTTCGGCGTCGAACTTGCGAAAGGCTCCATCGATTGGTTAAGTGTTCTCTTAGCTGATTATTGTTCCGCGGACAGCAGTCAGTGCGACTAGATCTACTTCGGCCTTGGTCCATTTCTCGTCGTCTCGCGCGATGCAGATCAATTTCGGCTCGTCCGAATCGAAGTCCCAATCGAAGTGGGCGGCATGAATAATTTTGTTCGCGACTTCCCGGAAAGTGAGCTTTTTCTGACGAGCCGGTTTTCAAATGTAGTAGACCGCAATCCTGCACTTGGCCTGTGGTTCTGTGATACTGGGAGATCGCGTCATCATCATCAAGCGTCCGAAGAAACACGGCGAGCTCGAAACAAGCTTTCGCGGCTCGCTCAGAGGAAATCTCAAACAGCGCTTTGTTCAAATAGGGCCAATTGCCTTTAAATCGCGCGTCTACGATGCGACTCAGAGGCCTCCGCGAGAACGCGAAACACATGATCACGGATAAATGTTCGTGCACCAACTGAGCAAGCGGAAGACAACTGCGCGCCATAGACCTAACGAGATCTGGATGGAAGTTTTTCGTAATATTTTCCGGAATTATTTCGTCTAACCCGCTCGCCTACCCAAGAGGAGTCCGATAAAAGTGGAGTCATAGGACTTCCTTTTAGCAAAAAGAACGACGTGATGCGAATAAAAAACTCACCAGGCTCGTTGGGCGTGAATCATCGAACGTCCAGCCGCATAACCGGCTGTATCTCGCATACTGAGCAGCCGGGAAGATGACTTCTCCGGTTCAGTTGTTGATCTTTCAGAGAATGACATCGAAGAGCACTCTGCCCATGAAGGCAACCGCCTTTGGAGAAAATAACTTCTGCGAGCTTGTCATCGACCCCTTTCGTGGTTATCACTTTGTTGTTACACGCACTAATCAAGAGCGCGAGGTCACATGAACATCT
>DATEXA010000176.1:0-2994 GCA_035257465.1 Pyrinomonadaceae bacterium
CGGTTGAGTTCCTGCAAACCGACGCAGCCGTAAACAGCGGCAACTCCGGCAGTCCTGTGTTTGATTTGCAGGGTGAAGTCATCGGAATTGTTAGCAATATCATGAGTCGGTCTGGAGGTTCCGAAGGGTTGGCGTTTGCGGCAACTTCAAATACAACGCGAGGCCTCCTGCTGAACCAGAAGACATTTTGGACTGGTATCGAAGGCCGTATGGTCGACGGCGACCTTGCAAAGGCACTGAATCTTACACAACCATCCGGTGTGCTTGTACAACGAGTTGCAGAAAGATCGATTGCCTGGCGTTGGGGAATCCATGCCGGAACCCTGCGAGCGGTTGTCGAAGGGGAAGAAGTCATTCTTGGCGGAGATATTATTCTGCGAGTGAATAATGTCTGCGTAGAAAACGATGCGAGCTTCGATGAGATTTTTGGAAGTATCGGCAGAATGAAGCCAGGAGAAAAGTTGGTGATAACTATTTTTCGCGAGGGACACATCGTGACACTATCAATTCCTACTTCGCAATGAAGTGTCTATTTGAATGTCACACGTGCGGTAAAGGACTCAATGCCGGACCTATCGAAGCTATAGTCCCACGCTTGATGAAATCACCAGGGTGGTAGCTTGAAGCAAACTTGGTTGATTGCCTCTTTGGACAACTTAACCTGACAATACCTCGTTTGTCGTGCGTAGATCGATCCGGCATTCCATTGAATGCTTGCCCTTTCAATAAATCGCGAGCACCACAGTCTGTGGTTCCACAGATTCGCCCTTGGCCAGAGTTTCTCGTCTCAACATCTTCTCCTGATGAGAGGCGGGCAACTCACGACCTGTCTCTAACCCTGTCGTCCAAATCTCATGAAGGAAATACGAATCGCCGTAACGATGAAAGACTACCTTCCCGTGATTTGGGACTGTGCCCTGCACAGGGTCTGTTTCAATCGCTGCATGATCATGACGATTACGTATGTTGCTGATTTCAAGTACTTGAGGTTCATCGCTAAGCCGCGAGATTTCATATTCGCCGGCAGGAAGCGTTTTTCCCCTAACAAGGAAGTCAAACGGAATATTTACGCGAATTGGTATGCCTGGTAATTGTGCAAAAGCTGTCGCGGTCATCAATACTAAAACGCAAACACTGACTCCTAAACAAAAGGCTCCCCTTTTCATCTTTTCTCCTTTAGTCTTCAACGATCGAAGCGCACCGTTTGTAATTTCAAGCGTGGGCTCGCTAGTGCTTCGCCACCTTTTGCTGATCGTCCCAATCAGCGCGATCCGTACGAACTGCTCACTTGAAATTTGCATGCCACGGCGTAACCACTCTCTTTCTTAAGTAGACGCGCATCAACTTCAATGCTGATTAGGTTTTTTGAGTGGCGGCTGTGGCAATCTTTCTTCGATCAAGAAAAAAGGCCACGCGGTTAAAATCTACTCGCTGTGGAATTTTATGGAGTTAGTTCGAGATTGCGGAATGATTGCTTGCTTTCCAACCCTGCTTGCTGCTTGAGGCTGCGAGTCTGACTCCAACTCAAGTTGCTACGTCGCTGGCATACTCGTTGCACCACAAGGGCGAGGAGTTTGAGGAAGGCTCACTTCTTCCTGACCGTCAGACGCATTCCATACTTTCGGCCCACGCCATTGTAAAATCCACCAAACGCATCGCTTGCCAGGTTGTTCTGGAAATCACGCGGATTGAAATGATTGGTGAGATTGAAAACTTTGACTCCAAGTTCTGCTCGATACTTGTTCCACCTTCCAGGAAGGCTGATGCTTCTCGTTACCTGTAAATCAAGCGAAGTGAATCTCGGATACCGGCCTGCGCTATTACGAGGGCCGACGAAGTCTCGATCTTCGTCGATAATCGAGTAAGGAAATCCGGTGCGGATATCGAGCACTGGCGCCAACGTCAAACCATACTTGACATAAAACGTTCCCCAAAAGATGAACCTGTTTGGAGCGTCCCACGGTAAACGCGATCGTTCGTTTCCCTTAATTATCGGGTTTTCAAAGTTGCCGTAGTACGAGTTGAAGTCGTTGAGATCTCCTCCTGACGAAGAGCGTACATACGAGGCCACGAATTCATCGTGCTCGCGCAGACGGTAGCGCGTCGTGACTTCAAGCTCTCGATAGCGCGACCGCCCAGAGTTATCCAAACCAAGGATCGTCTCCCCACTCGTCGACTGGGTAGGATTGAGTATGAATTCACGCGTTGCTTGACGCTGCTGATAACCGACGCGAACGAAGAAGTTCTTTAACCACTCGCGATCCAGCTCAATATTCCAGTTCAAACTTCGCGGCGTCCGAAGCCGACTCTCTGTCAGTGCAAATTGCTGATGCTCGGGAAGACCAACGACTTGCAGGCCGTCAAGCCCAAACCGAGTAACGACTCGGTCTTGCAATTGCGAAGCAGTCGCGACATTAAGGTTGATCTGGTCGTAGAACAATCCGATACCACCGCGAATAACAGTGCGCCCATCAATAATTGGCAGAAAAGCAAAGCCCAGGCGAGGCGCAAAATCATTCTCACTCGCAACGTTGTCACGATCGTACCGTGCGCCATATACGAGTGTAAGCCGACGATTAACGGACCACTTGTCCGCAAAATAGGTAAAGAACTCTGTTTTGTTTAGGCTAAGTTCGCCGTTGCCAATGAAGTCGAGTTGCTCAGTTCGCGTGCCATCCTCTCTCAGGATACGGACCGTATTACTCCTGTTGCTTCCATCAAAAGTTATGTAACTGACACCGGCGCCGACTTTCATGAAATGTTCGCCGGCGAAATTTGGCGGACTGAAGCTATAGATCTCTTGCGCCTGGTAGCGCTTGCTTCGTCGCGTCTGTTGGTTGAAAAAATTTCCCGAATTCACATCCGGGGCCAGATTCATCGGCGAAGTTCCCGAACTGGGAAACACATCTGCGTCGAATTGCTTGATGCTGAACGTGGATTCGAGCATGGATTTACTGTTTATAACTCGACGCTCATTTACGGACAGAAGGAAAC
>DATEXA010000177.1:0-9197 GCA_035257465.1 Pyrinomonadaceae bacterium
ATCGCCGGCAAGCTGATGACCGAGCCCGTGCGTTATGGAAAGCCAGGTTTGCAGGCCCACATCATTTATCTCGCAGGCATGACCGCGAATGTCGATCAAAAAATTGGGCGGGACGCGGTTGAACGTTATGCAGTGCTGAAAAAGGAATTGGATGACTTACGAGCCGAGGTGGACCGCGTGCTCAGTACTTCAACAACAAATTAACCATCTTTGGAGTGCGGCGGCCCTTCGCCGCTTTCGTATCGAGTCTAAGAAGTCTGTCTAACAAAGCGGCGGAGGGCCGCCGCACTCCAAAGATCTTGGCGGAATTCCCAAATAAATTCGTGCGGTTTCTTCTCGTCTTGTTGTAAGCTATAAGGAGCGATGGTCTATTGCTCACCGACATCCCAAATTCTTCAAAGGCTGCCAATGCCAAACTCCTAAGACCAAAACCTCCACATCAACTCCCCCGACATGAAGCGCCGCACATTCCTCCAGCTCTCGGCTCCCTTCGTAGCCTTAAGTACTCTTCCAGCTTGTAAACGAGTCGTAGGCTCTGTCGAACCGCTTGCCCTCCCAATCGTTCTGCAGAACGGCAAGGTGTTCTATCAAAACAAGTGGCAGACCATGTCGGTCGGGATCGACATACAGGGTCGTATTCGCCTGGGAACTGACCTTCGAGGAATCGAAACATTTAACGTCAGTGGCAAAGTAGTTTCTCCGGGATTCGTCGACATCCTCGCCGATAACTCCATGGACCCCGAGTCAACGTACGATACGTTCGAAAAGTACAAAGTGACTGACGGTGTTACCACGGCCTTACAGATGCACGGCGGTAGTGCCGATTGCGGAAATTACTACCAGCGATTCAGCAAGCTGCCGCACCTGATCAATTTCGGCGTCTCAACGTTTGTAATGGTGATTCGCGGCGAAGCCGGAAGCCTCGAAGGTCGAAAGAGGTTAATTGAAAAAAATCTCGATGCAGGTGCACTCGGAGTTTCGCACAGTCTGGAGTATCAGCCGACGCCTTATGAGGAAGTGCTTGAATATGCGAAGTTGGCAAAGAAGTACGACAGACCTCTGTTCCTTCACTTACGATACTCATCTACTGACCGAGAGCTCGACGGAGTCGACGAAGCAATTCAATTTGCGAAGGAGAGTGGAGCACGCGTTCACATAGATCATCTGCACTCGACCGGTGGAACATTCCACATGGAAAGTGCACTCGATCGAATTCGCACTGCAAACGCTCAAGGTCTCAGCGTAACGACCTGCGTTTATCCTTACTCATACTGGGCAACCTATCTAAACAACAGAAGATTCGATTCCGGGTGGCAGGAACGGTACGGCATTACATACGGCGACCTGCGGTTGGTGGGAAGCTCTGAGCGATTGACGCAACAAAGCTTTGCTCACTATCGCAAATCGTCGAAACTCGTGGCAGTGCCAGAAGGAATAATGCCTTTGGAGAAGACAGTCGATGTGGCCCTCAAGGAACCCTTCTGCATGATTGGTTCGGATGGTGGGATTCAGTTTGAGTCGCGAGCAAACTCACATCCTCGAGGAGCGGCATGTTTCGCAACGGCAGTGCGGCATGCCTTTGACATCAATCTACCGCTTGAAGCGATTATCGAAAAAGTTACAGCGCTTCCGCGCGGTGTCGTACAGCCAGCATTAAAGGATCGTGGAATTCTCGAAGACGGCGTCATCGCAGATCTAACTGTATTTGATCCAGCTACGATTCGAGGAAATGCCACGGTGGAAAACCCAAATCAGTTTTCGTCCGGAATCGAGATGGTAATTGTTGGTGGCAAGATTGCTTTCAAAGATGGAAAGCTGGGCACGAAGAATGGTGTGGGAATCAGGGCTGCACAAAGTTGATAGGATGAAAGAAACGATCATCCGCAGATTACGCCGATTACGCAGATGATCGTCCAGCACTACTTCACCACCACCCCAACATTCGCAATCGTCGCGCCCTTTGTCATTGATGGAACTGCACAAACGTAAAGCACGACTCCCGACATTGGGGCGCGAGCTTCAAAAATAACTTTCCCAAGGTAGTCAGTGACGTAACCCAGCTTCATTCCCTGCTCGACCCAGTTTCCTCGTTTCACCAATGGATAAAACATTCCCGTTTGATCGCTGGTCACAGTAAGAACCTTTTCTATCCAAACTGGGTGCTCGATCGTTGTTAGTTGCCCCGGAAGCATCTTCAAGTAGCGCATCACGCTTAAAGAGCCGTTCACCAACGCGTTCACATCGTCGGTCTCGACTGTTCCTGCGTACCCTGCCTCAACCGTTATTGAAGGTTTACCGCGCGTCGTCGCTGTGTTCTCCAAATACCGCGATGCTTGTGGATCCTTTGGACGGTCTGTGGAGATTATGATGTGGTCAAGTCCAAAGGCCATGAGCATCTCTCGAGAAATCTGGTCTTGTTTCTCGTTTCCCGTCTTTGTCCAGTAGCCATAGGGTCGCAAACTTTCATCCAGATCTCCGCCGTGTAAATCGATCAAATGATCACATTGTTCGACGACTTGTTTAGTAATCATGAAAGAGGCGCGCTCGGTCTGCGTGCCGTCCATCCTACCTGGATAGAAACGATTCATGCTTTTGCGATCGATCGGATTTACATGCGGCACCTTCTGCTCGAAGGATGGAATATTCACCAACGGCACAACGATGACTGTTCCCGATAGTTCCGCCGGGTTGAGCAACGAGATCACTTTCTCGAGCGCCACGATCGAAGCGTACTCAGTGCCGTGCGCACCGGACACGAGCGCGAGGACTGGCCCAGGCTTAGCGCCGTGAAAGACTGCGACGGGAATACTTAGCGCCGCATCACTACCGGCAGGCACCTCAATCGTGCCAGTTGCTTTCTGCCCACGTGCTGCAGTGGCCGTGCCTACAGTGAATGTGGTTCGGTTCTGCCCTTGAGAAAGTTGGCTAACGAGAAGGAGAGTTACAACGCCAAACAGGAGACTTCGGGGAAACATAGGTGCGACTCCTTATGGATGAAAGAATGGACTTTGGTCTTGGCTTTGGTCTTGGTCCGTTGTTGGGGATGCATTCTATACGAGTGTGAGTGACGAAAGAAGCATGGATCAAATCGAGCTGCTCTCAATTCAAGTGGTAAATGTATGGCTTGCAGATGACAAATCCCGCACACGGCAGTGTGCGTATGGTTTAGATCGCTTCTATAGGACCAATACTAAACCCCTCCGGCGCACAAAGCGCGCCGGAGGAAATTGAACTACTTCTCTGTAGAAAGGATCTGAAGGATCCACCAACTACCGTTGGTGGGATTCAAATGACCAAAAAGAACCCACTCCTAATCGCGAGGTGGTACTGACCTCATGACACTGCAATGCCTGTATGAATAGAGCAACGCGTTCACTCCCTGATACACTCCTCACATGCCACGAATTGTTTCTTTCCTTCCTTCCGCAACGGAAATAGCTTGCGCACTCGGTCTGGAGGATTCACTGATCGGGATCACCCACGAATGCGATTACCCTCCCCACATCAAGACCAAACCCGTCGTTGTTCGTAATGTGTTGCCAATTGAGAGCATGACGCAGAGTCAAATCGACTATGCGGTTGCAGACCGAATGCGTCAGGGACTGAGTCTGTATCAAATTGATGAAGAACTACTGCGCAAGCTTGCGCCTGATTTGATCCTTACTCAGAACCTATGCCAGGTGTGTGCGCCTTCGGGAAACGAAGTCTCCCAGGTCTTGAATGCCTTGAACCCCAAGCCTTCGGTCCTCTGGCTAACGCCGCGATCTATAGATGAAATTTTTGATAACATTCGCGACCTGGGTGCAGCAACAAGTACAGAGGAAGCTGCGGCCACTCTGATTAATGATTGCCAGGACCGGCTCAACGCGCTGAAAGAAAAAGTCGCTCAGGTATCGTATCGACCGAGGGTGTTTTGTATGGAGTGGTTAGATCCGGTTTACGCGAGCGGACACTGGGTTCCCGAGTTGGTGAAGATTGCTGGAGGTATCGATGAGATTGCCAGTGAACAAGGTGAATCTGTTCGCGTTAGCTGGAAACAGATCTGCGATTGGGATCCGGAAGTCTTGGTAATCATTCCCTGTGGCTTCAATCTGCCACAGATAATGAAACAGATATGGAGTGATTTCAAGAATCCTGAAATGGACTTGAGGAAGCTGTCGGCCTTTCAGAATCAACGCATTTTTGCGGTGGACGCTAATTCATTTTTCGCCCGACCGGGGCCACGAGTGGTTGAAGGAGCTGAGATCCTAGCCCACTTAATTCATCCAGAACTTTTTCAAGATTCGCCGCTCAGTAAGAACCACGAAGGTATCTTTAAACAAGTCGATATGGGCTTGCTGCAAGGTGAGATGAACACGCCTGATGATTATTACTGGGAGAATGGTTTTATGGTTTTCACCGGTAGTTATTTAACGCGTCGTGGATATTGCTGCGACAGTGGTTGCCGCCATTGCCCGTATTGACGATGGCGCTCTCTGCGTCTCTGAGGTAAAAAATGCGAGGACGTCTCAACCGCCAAGACGCAGAGGAGACGCAGAGTTTTTAAGAAAGCCATAAGAAGTGGATTGAGCCACATCTTCAGTCGCTCCGCTGTACAACCCCAAGCATCGAAAATATACTCCACTGCGTAACTCTCCTGCGGGGTCTCCCGCTCGGAATCCAATTAGATAGAAAGATTTCAAATATGCTTGATCGGATCACACGTAGTCTAATGCTGCTCATAACCACCGCCGCCATCGCCTTCGCGATCGTCACAACTATCGATGCCACACACGCTACGACTGTCGACGAAACAGCCAATGGCAATCCGCTGCTCGCAAAATGGGAGGGCGCATACGGAGGCTTTCCCCCATTCGATCGGGTGCAGGTTGCGCTGTTCAAGCCTGCACTCGAATCAGCCATGGGCGAGCAACTAGTTGAAGTTGATCGCATAGCAAAAAACACCGCAGCTCCAGACTTCGAAAATACCATCGTCGCATTGGAACACGCAGGTAGTACTTTCGATCGCGTCAACACAATTTACGGTGTTTGGGGATCCACAATGAATGGCCCGGAATTCCAGGTGGTTGAGCGTGAAATGGCGCCCAGGCTCGCAGCTTTTCGTGATCAGATCTCACAAAACGAAGCTCTCTTCAAACGGATCGAGTCAGTCTACAACTCACCGGAGAAGGCAAAGCTGAACCCGGAGCAACAACGACTGGTCTGGCTTTACTACACAAATTTCGTTCGCTCAGGTGCTCGTTTGGGACCGGAAGCGAAGGCGCGTCTCTCGCAAATCAACCAAGAGCTCGCCGGATTGTTTACGAAGTTCAGTCAAAACGTTTTGGCAGAAGAGGACAATCAGTTTCTAGCGTTGAAGAGCGAGGAAGACCTCTCCGGGTTACCGCAGTCTCTACGTGATGCCGCAGCAGCTGCAGCAGCAACTAAGAAACAACCTGGCGCGTGGGTCATCATGAACACGCGATCAGCAATCGATCCGTTCCTGACCTACTCTGATCGCCGCGATCTTCGTGAGAAAGCCTGGCGGATGTTCATTAATCGTGGTGATAACGGCGACGAACACGACAACAATGCCATTATCACGCAGATTCTTCAGCTGCGAGCGGAACGAGCAAAGCTACTCGGCTACAAGACCCATGCACACTGGCGCTTGGAAAACGCGATGGCAAAAACGCCTGAGCGTGCTATGGAATTGATGGAGGCAGTTTGGAAACCGGCAGTTGCGCGGGTGCACGAAGAAGTCCGTGACATGCAGGCGCTGGCAGACAAGCAGGGCGCAAAGATAACAATCGAGCCTTGGGACTACCGGTACTACATGGAGAAAGTGCGAAAAGAAAAATACGACCTCGATCAAAATGAAGTGAAACCTTATCTCCAGCTCGAGAAGTTGAGAGAGGGAATCTTTTGGGTCGCCGGCGAGCTTTTCAACTTCAATTTCACACCGGTCACAAATGTTCCCGTCGCACACCCCGACATTCGGGTGTGGGAAGTCACTGACAAGACAACGAAGCGTCACATCGGCCTTTGGTACTTTGATCCTTATGCTCGTGCCGGCAAGCGATCAGGAGCGTGGATGAACGCGTACCGCAGGCAGGAACGGGTCAATGGTGAAGTGACGACGATCGTTTCTAACAACGCTAACTTCATCAAAGGCAAACTCGGTGAGCCGCTACTAATTTCGTGGGACGATGCGACGACAATGTTCCATGAATTTGGTCACGCTCTCCACGGACTGAATTCGAATGTGACCTACCCGTCGCTCTCTGGAACAGCCGTGGCTCGTGACTATGTAGAGTTTCCGTCGCAACTGATGGAGCACTGGCTCTCGACGCCAGAAGTTCTGCAACGGTTCGCACTTCATTACCAGACCGGCCAGCCAATTCCACAGACGCTGGTCGATCGCATCAAACGTTCGGCTACGTTTAATCAGGGATTCGCCACCGTCGAGTACTTATCGGCGGCGCTGGTTGATATGAAGTTGCATCTCGCTGGAGATCGTAAAATCGATCCTGACGCTTTCGAACGAGAAACCCTGGCTGAACTCGGCATGCCCAAGGAAATTGTCATGCGTCATCGCACGCCGCAGTTTCTGCACGTGTTTGGTAGCGACGGTTACTCCGCGGGCTACTACAGTTACCTCTGGTCTGACGTTCTAACTGCAGACGCATTCGGAGCTTTCGTGGAGGGCAAGGGCCCGTACGACAAAGCCGTTGCGGAGCGACTGAGGAAGAATATCTTCTCGATTGGCAACACAAAGGATCCTGCTGAGGCGTACAGAGCTTTCCGCGGCAGAGATCCAAAGGTTGATGCCCTGATGAAGAAACGAGGCTTTAGTCCAAGCTAAGAAGTTACAGGATTAACAGAAGCCTTAACCACGAAGACTCGAAGACACCAAGGCACCGACTGAATTCAACAAAATCAGTTTGTGATTGGTGTCTTCGAGTCTTGGTAGTAAATCCCGTTTCGCGATGGCTTATTAATTAGTTTCTGCGGCCGCCGCTTAGTCTCAACATGAAAAAGAAGAGATTGATGAAGTCGAGGTAGAGCGACAGGGCTCCAACCACGGCATAAGAAGCAATATGACCATCAGGTATTGCCACGGCCATGTGCTTCAGTCTTTGCGCGTCCCATGCGGTAAGGCCGGTGAAGACAATCACTCCCACTACTGAGATGACAAATTGCAACGCATCGTTTTGCCAGAATAACCCCACGATGGACGCGAGGATGATCCCAATTAGTCCCATGAACATGAAGTGGCCAAGACTCGCCAGCCTTCTTTTGGTGAGCGTGCCGAAAACAGCGGTTGCGCCAAACATACCCGCAGCAACAATGAACGTTGAAACGATCGACGCACTCGTATACGCAAGAATGATTACTGACGAAGTCACCCCGACAAGACCTGAATAGAGCAGGAACAGAGCTGCGGCTGTCACAGGTGCCAACTTTTCCACACGCGCTGAGAGGTAAAACACCAAGCCGAGTTGAGCGAACGCCAAGATCCAAAAAAGGAACCGGTTTAGCACAATCGTTGCGACGAGGACTGGGGAAGACGCAATTACGTACGCAGTGCCTGCGGTAATCAGCAAACCAAAAAACATCCAGCCATAAACCTTGGCAAGAAAGCTACTGACTCGTTCATCAGCAATCCCAGCGGGTGCAAATGATGACTGATTCCAACTCATCTCTTTTCCTCCAGAAACGTCTGAATGCCACTTAGATGCGCATTATCTCACTAACGCTGTAACGCGGGGATTCCCTATAAAGCTCGCATCTGGGCGAAGCCGTATTGGATTGACATCTTCGAGTCATTAGGGTTAAGTTCGTCAATCATTCATAACCAATGAGTACGAACACAAACAACTTGACACTGCGCAACTCGGTCGCGACCTGCGTGTGTTGTTGTTGTGTGAATCGGCCAACGACCGAGCGGACTCATTTGTGTGAAGTAGACTAACCATCATCTTTAACGCAATGCCACAGAGGCCGCTCTTTCGAGCGGCCTTTTTCTTTTGCCGAAAACGAAACAAGGAAAAGCATATGACCAACACACTCAAGCCAATTGCAATCTACTACGAACACCCTGATTGGTTTCGCTTACTGTTTGCCGAGCTTGATCGACGATCTCTCAGTTATGTCGCTATCGAAGCCGATCAGCATCACTATGATCCTGCTGATTCAGAGAGTGACTACTCACTCCTCTTTAACCGAATGAGTCCCTCGGCGTACTTGCGCGGGCACGGTCAGGGGATCTTCTACACGCTGGCTTACCTCGAACATCTCCAGCGTCTCGGTACTCGCGTAATAAATGGCCGCAAGGCGTTCGCAATTGAAATCTCCAAGGCTCGGCAGCTTTCATTACTCGCCTCGCTCGGTCTTCCGTACCCACGGGCGCGAATCATCAACCACCCATCACAAGCGGTTCAGGCGAGTCACGATTTGCGTTTTCCGATCGTGGTGAAAGCGAATGTTGGTGGAAGCGGTGCCGGCGTTGTGCGGTACGACACCAACGACTCACTAGAGCGAGCAGTGATCAATCAAACGGTCGATCTCGGCATTGATCAGACAGCGCTTGTACAGGAATTCGTACCCGCGCGCGGCGGTCACATCACGCGCGTAGAAACGCTCGGCGGTAAGTATCTCTACGCGATCAAAGTCTTCACGACGGGCGAGAGCTTCAATCTGTGTCCCGCCGATATTTGCCAAACAACTGACGGCGTCGAGTTGGCACGCACAGCCTGCCCGGTTGATGCGCCGAGAACCGGATTGAAGGTTGAGGGTTACGAACCTTCGTCGGAAGTGATCAATGCGGTCGAACGGATCGTGCAGGCTGCAGACATCGACGTTGGCGGAGTGGAGTACATCATCGATGACCGCGATGGATCGTTGCTCTACTACGACATCAACGCGTTATCGAATTTTGTAGCTGATGCTCCACGCGTGATCGGTTTCGATCCGCATAAACGATTGGTTGATTTTCTTGAGGAGGAGGCACTGAAATGCGCTACGGCTACTGGCTACCGGTTTTCGGCGGTTGGTTAAGAAACGTCGACGATGAAAAGATGGAGGCGAGCTGGGCGTATAACAGTCGCCTGGCAAAACGGAGTGAAGAGATTGGTTACGATCTAACGCTAATTGCCGAACTGAATCTCAACGACATCAAAGGTGTGTCTGCTCCGTCATTGGATGCGTGGTCAACG
>DATEXA010000178.1:0-18355 GCA_035257465.1 Pyrinomonadaceae bacterium
GCGAATCAAGCCCTCCTTAACAGTCGGGCTACTGCCCCGAAAGTTTCAATTCCATCTGGATATCCACTCTTGAATAATCATGCGCGTCAGTGATTGGCACAGACCTGAAGCCATGCTTTTCATAAAGAGCAATCGCAGGCTTCAATCGAGTGTTCGATAACAGAAATATCTTCTCGGCGCCGGCTTCTCTGGCGAAATCAATTGCGCTCTTAATTAACAGATCACCATAACCTCGACCACGAGCGCTCGCACTGACGGCCATCTTGGCTAGCTCAAAGACGTGTTCACTGATCTTAATTACAGCGCAAGTCCCTACAACACTTCTGTCAGCGACTACAAAAAAGATCTCTCCGCCAGGTTCGACGATCTCTTTGAAAGGATCGGCAAAAATAACTCGGTCTGCTTCTTCGATAACGAAGTACTCTTCGATCCACTCGCGGTTGAGAGATTCGAAGTGCTTCGCCAATTCAGAACTAAAACGCGTGACTTCGACGAGGTGAAACTCGGACATGAGATGGATGGGCTAATTTTTGATTGGGCGTTTCCAGATGTTTTTAGGTTGAAGGAGTTTTTCCTCCGGTTCTGATTTCACGAATCCCATTAGATATCCTGGCGACTCCGGCCCATTTGAGAGTGTGATTCTAGTGCGGCCAAATTCGTCGGCGTTGATCTCAACAAAGTTTACGGCGAAAGTCGTGAACCCTAGAGCAGACACATTCAGCAAATAGAATCCATCCCTAACCTCAGAGAACGTGAAGACGCCCTTATCATCCGTATAGACGGCCCGCTTCTTATTACCGGCCGCATCTCTCAAAGACACTTCAGCGAAGGCGATGCCGGCACCATGAATGTCAACGATCAGTCCACTGAATTTACCAATCTGATCTTGATTCGACTTGTCACGTTCGATTTTGAGTTGCCGAAAGGGTTCGGTTTGAACCCTTCTAGTGGATTGGGAAAAAACAACGGAACAAGCACTGAGAATCGTTGCAAAGAGGCCGGCAACAAGACGCTTGACTCTGCGGCGTACTGCCTGAAGGCCAACTGGACAGTCACGAGTAATGATTGTTCCATCGGACCGATAGTGCAGTCTTCCGCAAATCCCGCCCTCTGTTTCTGATATCAGCGATTCGATTTCGGCGGTTGTCAGGCCAGCCAGGTCGTAGACGTTGAGCTTACACGAGTCGCAAAATCTGACGCGATCGTCGCCACTCATTGTTTCCCATCCAACATGGCAAGGTGAAGCAACGCGTAGATTAAGAACGTCTTTTTGTTTTTTCATGCTAGTAAATTCCTTGGAGTGCGGTGCCCCTGCACCGCTTTCGTAACGATGCGTCACCAACATCAAACGATTACCGCAGTACTCTTGCAACCACACACTTCAAGTAGTAAGTCTCAGGCATGTTTAGCAACACTGGGTGATCACTGGCCTGCATTCGCTTTTCAATGATTTGCACACGCCGTTTTGCGTCAACTGCGGCTGCCGCGATGATTTCGAGGAACAAGTCCTCCGAGACGTGGTACGAGCACGTGCAGGTTATCAACACGCCACTCGGATTCAAAAGTTTTAGTGCGCGCAGGTTGATTTCTTTGTACCCACGTACTGCCGACTTCAGGCTGGCCCTGTTCTTGGCAAACGCCGGTGGATCAAGCACGATCGTGTCGAAACGATCTCCGGTTGCTTCCATCTCACGAAGCGCGTCGAATACATTGGCTTCACGAAACTCAACGTTCTCCATGTGATTTAGCGCGGCGTTTCGTGCGGCACCACCAACAGCATCCGCAGAAATATCGATTCCGATAACCTCTCGGCACACACCGGCGAGATGAAGTGCGAACGCCCCGTTGAAAGTAAAACAATCGAGCACTCTTCCACGATTTGATGTCTGTGCGGCAGCGCGTGCCGCCAGCCGATTCTCACGTTGATCGAGAAATGAGCCGGTCTTCTGTCCGCCGGAGGGCGCAACAGTAAACCGTAAGCCGTGCTGCAGAATTTCAAACTCTTCGGGAGCGCTGCCATAGAGTGTGCTGGAAACTAGGGGCAAGCCTTCGAGCAGACGAACGCGTGCGTCGTTCCGTTCAATGACAGCATGCGGGCCAAACTCGTCGATGAGTATTTCCGTAATCATTGACTTGATTACTTCGGTGCCTTGCGAAAGAGTCTGTAACACGAGAACGTTCGCGTAACGGTCAACGATTAACGAAGGGAGAAGGTCTCCTTCTGAATAGACCACTCGATATGCATTAGTGTCGCCGGGGATGTTTCTTCGTTCAGTGCACTCTTTGATTCTTGTCCGCCACCATTCGCGATCAATTTCGTCTTTTGTGAGAGTGAGAAAGCGCAGCGTAATCTGTGATGCGTCGCTATAAAAAGATTGGCCAATAAAGTTTCCGCTTTCATCAGTAACTGAAACTATCGCACCGCCGGCAGCATCAACCTGGACAACATCGCTCCGATAGATCCAGAGATGCCCTTGCCGGATGCGAGTTGCGCCACGTTTGTTTACTACTGCTGTGTTCATGGCCGCATACTCTTACATAAGGCCATTGTGAATAGCCACTGACTACTGACAAATTGCGACTGCGAATCGCGCTATGCTAGGCTTCGAATTGTTCTGGCCTTGGTACAACATGTCCACTAAAACCAAAGATGAGCGACGTGAGCGTTTTGAAACTACGTCCGGCATCGAACTTCCTGTCGATTTCAATCCTTCAAATATTAACGAAGTTGATTATGAGAAGGACATCGGTTCACCGGGGGAGTTTCCCTACACACGCGGCATATACCGCAATATGTATCGCGGTCGTCTGTGGACGATGCGGCAATACGCAGGCTACGCGACGGCCGAAGAGTCAAACGCGCGCTACAAGTATCTTCTAGCACATGGAACCACGGGGCTGTCTGTAGCCTTCGATCTACCAACACAAATCGGACTCGACTCTGACGATCCTCTTGCGGGTGGCGAAGTTGGAAAGGTTGGTGTGGCGATCGACTCGCTCGAAGACATGGAGCGACTCTTTGCTGATATTCCACTCGACCAGGTTTCGACTTCGATGACAATCAATGCGACTGCGGCGATATTGCTATGCCTTTATCTAGCCGTCGCGCGTAAGCAGGGAGTCTCCTTCGAAAAGGTTCGAGGGACACTGCAAAACGACATCCTTAAGGAGTACATTGCCCGAGGCACGTACATCTATCCGCCCGCACCATCACTGCGTTTGGTAACAGATATCTTTGGCTTCTGCGCACGCCAGGTGCCGAACTGGAATACGATCTCGATTAGCGGTTACCACATTCGTGAAGCTGGGTCGACCGCAGTCCAGGAGGTTGCATTCACACTTGCCGATGGAATCACTTATGTCGAGGCTGCGCTAAGTGCGGGTCTGCAGATCGACGATTTCGCGCCGCGTCTTTCTTTTTTCTTCAACGCGCACAATAACCTGCTCGAAGAGATCTCGAAGTTTCGCGCGGCTCGAAGGCTTTGGGCGCGCATAATGCGGGAGCGTTTCAATGCGCGAGATCCTCGTTCGTTGATGCTTCGTTTTCACACACAGACAGCTGGTTCTTCTCTGACTGCACAGCAGCCTGAAGTGAATGTCGTAAGAACAACTATTCAAGCTTTGGCAGCAGTGCTCGGCGGAACACAATCGCTGCACACCAATTCGATGGACGAAGCATTGGCCTTGCCCACCGAGGCTGCCGCACGTGTCGCGTTGCGAACACAACAGGTCATCGCACATGAGTCGGGAGTGACGGACACAGCAGATCCGCTGGCTGGTTCGTATGCGATTGAGCAATTGACTGGCGAGATTGAGGCACGTGCCAATGAGTACTTGAAGAAGATCGACGCGATGGGTGGGATGCTTCGCGCGATCGAAACTGGTTATGTGCAACGAGAGATTCAGGAATCTGCCTATCGTTATCAACGGGCCATCGAGTCACAGGAAGAGATTGTTGTTGGTGTGAATAAGTTTCAGGTTGATGAAGAGCAGCCGATGCAGACTCTCAGAATTGATCCAGCGCTTGAGCAACAGCAAGTTGAACGACTTCGCGCGCTGCGTGCGAGGCGTGATTCGAAACAAACGGCGGCTGCCCTCGAACTTCTTGAACGGGCAGCTTCTTCTGATGAGAACCTTCTTCCGCACATCCTCGAGTGTGTCGAGTCTCTCGCTACGGTTGGTGAGATCAGTAATTCACTGAGACGTGTTTGGGGGGAGTACAAGGAAACATCGACGATATGAAACTGCAGAAGTTTATAGGTCGCGTTGAATTTCTTTCTCTGAGTAGCAAGCCAACTACACCGAAGGTGTTGGCAAATTCCAGCCCAGGGTTTGCTTTGAAACCCTGGGACTAGCGTCGGTGTTGTTTAGTCGCAACTCTGAAGGAGTTGCGACCGTTTTCGATTGGCGCGTATCGCAGTCACAACCCCTTCAGGGTTGGATTAAACTAACGAGTTTTGACGTTTCCCAGGGTTTCAAAGCGAACCCTGGGCTGGAATTCGCCAACGCCTTCGGCGTAAAAAACCATTCTCAGAAAATCAAGAATGCTAAGAACTTGCAGAGAAGTTTAAGTTTACTCACTACGTTTAGGAGCCTTTTGCATTGTTTAGATCGACGTTACTCGCGCTGGTGACCCTTTGTCTGTTCTCCGTGGCGCAAAGTCAGACTGCACCTACCAGGATCTACCGTGGAGCGATTGGCGACAAACATATCGAGATGCGTCTCAACATCGCTGGATCACAGGTTGACGGCACTTACTTCTACGACCAGTTCAAGCAAGACATAAAGCTCGAAGGTACTTTCGACTCAAAAGGCGAGTTGTCGCTTAACGAAGGTGCAGGAAAAAAGAAAACAGGAAAATTTGTTTGCAAGGCTGAACCGGAAGCTCCCGATACTGATCTTGAATGCGAGTGGTCAAGGGTCGATGGAACGGGGAAGCGGATGGTTTACCTGGTTCAGCAGGGGCTTCAGTTCAGAAGCGGTATCGAGCTCGTTCCAAAGGCCATCCTCGATCAGAAGACTAAAGCATTCGCTTCGTATCCTCAGTTGAAGGCGCCGTCGATGACAGATGCAATGAACGGGTTCAATCAGCTGGTCGAGTCCAAACTTCAAGCGGCGATCAAAGCATTCCTACCGGAGAGCGTGGCTAATTCCAGCTTTGATACTAACTACAATGTACTGTTGGGTAATGACGAAGTAGTCAGTGTGGAGATGGTGGAGTATTTGGATGTTGGCGGCGCCCATCCGAACAGCAGGTTCTGGACAGTCAATTACAACCAGAAGACGAACAAGCCGCTTAGTCTCAACGATGTATTTAGAGAGGGCGATGAATACAACACAGTAATTGCTGAGTTCGCTGCGAAGGATATTAATCGTCGTGCGGAACAGATGGACAAACAGGAGGCTCGACGAAATAACCGCCAACCAGAAAAACGCGACAAGCCAGTAATGTCAGCGGATCAACTTCCAGAAATGGATACTTGGGGCGTGAGTCCGAAAGGCTTCGTTGTCTATTTCGATTTTCCTCACGTGATGGCTGTTTTCGACAAGACGATCGTTCCATGGGGACTATTGACCAGGTATCTTCGTGCCGACGGCGTAGTTCCGTTGGTGAAGTAAAGCAGTATCGGATTGACTCATATGAACCGCAGACATTTCAGCAAACTCATTGGTTTGAGTGCTGTCGCAGCATTTGGCAGCCGTCAATTCAGAGCAAGTCAGGCCGCTCCACAGATCTCGATCACGATGGACGACTTCAATTATGGCAACGCGGTCTATCAATCAGCCGCCGAACGCAACGAGTCGATTCTTGGGGTTCTACAGGCGCATTCACTCAAGGCGGGCCTGTTCGTCATTGGCCGTAACGCAGAAAGTGTCGAGGGCAAACGGTTGCTAGCCGATTGGAGTAAAGCGGGCCATCTTATTGGCAATCACACTTACTCACACTGGAATCTCAATGCTCCATCCACAACCCTGCCTGCTTATACTGAAGATATTCTCCGCGCAGACGCAGTTTTGAAAGACGTCAAAGGCTTTCAAAAGTACTTTCGTTTTCCTATGCTCAAAGAAGGTGATACTGCTGCGAAACGCGATGGCGTGCGTTCCTTTCTCGATCGGCTGCACTATCGAGTAGGTCATGTGACGATCGACACCTCCGACTGGTTAATATCTTCTCGATTATCAGATCGACTGAGCCAACAACCACGGACAGCTCAAAAACCCTTCCGCGATTATTATCTCGCACACATCTGGGACCGCGCTCAATACTACAATTCGCTCGGGCTTACTCTTCTTGGCAGACCGGTGAAGCACACGATTCTGGCGCACTACAACTTGCTGAACGGTTTGTTTCTTGATGATCTGATCAAGATGTTCAAGTCGAAAGGCTGGCAGTGGATTGACGCGGAAGAAGCGTTTGCAGATCCAGTCTTCTCCGCAAAACCCAATGTGCTTCCTGCCGGTGAAAGTATTTTGTGGGCGCTGGCTAAAGCTAACGGAAAACTCGACAACTCGTTGAAGTATCCTGCAGAAGATGGTGAAGTGGTGGCGCGTGAAATGAAAAAGCTGGGGCTTTGAGAATGGATCATCTCCTGGAAGTTAAAAATCTAAGTACGCACTTTCCTACACGAGCCGGACTTGTGCGCGCAGTGGACGGCATCAGCTTCTATCTGGAGCGGGGTGAGCTTCTGGGACTGGTCGGCGAGTCGGGTTGCGGAAAATCTATGACCGCACTATCGGTGATGAGGTTGGTGTCACCACCGGGAAAAATCGTGAGCGGCGAGATTCTTTTTGACGGCAAGGACCTGCTGAGATTGTCCGACTCTGAGATGCGTCAAATGCGCGGAGACGACATCGCCATGATCTTTCAGGATCCAATGACATCTCTCAATCCCGTCTATACGGTCGGCGAGCAAATTGCGGAAGCGCTTCGCTTGCATCGAAAGATGTCTCTCAAACAAGCAAAGCAAGCAACGATTGAGGCGATGCGCGAGGTGGCGATTCCGGATCCGGCAAGGCGCGTCGAAGACTACCCACATCAGCTATCAGGAGGGATGCGGCAGCGTGTAATGATAGCGATGGCTTTGGCCTGCAATCCAAAACTTTTGATTGCGGACGAGCCAACAACAGCGCTTGATGTGACTATCCAGGCACAGATTCTTGAGTTGCTTGATGAACTGCGCAAGCAACGAGACCTGGCGGTGTTGTTGATAACGCACGACCTCGGAGTTGTTGCCGAGGTGGCCGATCGCGTGGCAGTCATGTACACAGGTCGAATTGTCGAACAGTCGCCAGTTGAAGAGTTATTTGATCGTCCGAAGCATCCCTACACCGAAGGACTGCTTCGCTCGGTGCCGAAGCTGACAAGTGAGCACGTGATAAAGCACGAGCGATTGCAGACGATCGAAGGAACGGTTCCACGTCCAACCGATTTGCCGCCTGGCTGTCACTTTGCGCCACGTTGTTCTTATCGAATGCCGCGTTGCACGGAAGAAGACATTCCGCTTTATGAGTTGGATGGTGATGTCAGGGTGAGGTGTGTGCTTTACGATCTGGCGTCAGCAGTGGCAGCTGATCATAAGGTTGATCAAGATGCGCATGGATAAACGTGAACTGGTTTTAAATCGCACATAGAAAAACAAAGTCAACGCGACTGCATGATTCAGCAAAACAATATCGAACTGGCTACGGAGACATTGGTACCCACCGAGTCTGAAACTCTCGTCAGCGTTCGCGGTCTCGTCAAACACTTTCCAGTCGAAGGCACTGACGACGTTGTGAGAGCGGTTGATGGAGTGTCGTTTGAAATCTTCGCCGGGGAAACTCTTGGGTTAGTCGGTGAGTCAGGTTGTGGGAAGTCCACGGTCGGTCGCTGCTTACTTCGTCTTATTGAACCAACCGCAGGTGAGGTCAACTTTCTCGGTCGCGACGTTCTCTCGTTGGATCGTCGCGAGCTGCGGGAACTCCGCCGTGAGATGCAGATCATCTTTCAGGATCCTTATGCGTCTCTAAACCCTCGCATGAAAATAGGAGATATCATTGCGGAGCCTTTGGTAATTCATAAGCAAGGAACGAAAAATCAACGTCGTGAACGAGTAGCCGACCTGTTGCGTCGCGTGGGCCTGGATCCGGACTACATAAATCGTTACGCACATGAGTTCTCAGGCGGTCAAAGGCAGCGCATTGGAGTTGCTCGAACACTGGCGCTAAACCCCAAACTGATAGTCGCTGATGAACCAGTCTCAGCCCTTGATGTTTCTGTGCAAGCGCAGGTTGTAAACCTACTTCAGGACTTGCAGGAAGAGTTCAAGCTCACCTACTTGTTCATCTCCCACGGGTTGGCGGTTGTCGAACACATTTCGTCACGCGTTGCAGTAATGTATCTCGGTCGCATAGTCGAAATAGCAGGCGCGGCGGAGCTATACGCGAACCCGTTGCACCCGTACACACAAGCGTTGTTGTCGGCAATTCCGATTCCTGATCCGAAGCAGAAGAGGGATCGGATCATTTTGCAGGGTGACGTTCCCACACCAATCAATCCGCCGTCGGGCTGTCGATTTCGAACGCGTTGTCCGATCGCAATCGAAGAGTGTGCACACGTCGACCCGGATTTAAGGGAAGTCACTCCGGGGCATCAAGTCGCATGTATTCGAGTCCCGGGCTGGTCAGAGACTAAGTAAACTAAAAATGCCATCGGCAGATTACGCAGATTCATTTTTAGAACGGTTAGTATCTTTTCTTTTCAGAAAGAAATCAGCGTAATCTGCGGATAGTCAAGTGAAACATTATTTTTCCTTTATCCGTACCACCGAGTCCGATAACTTCGACGGAATTTGTCTCCCCGTCTTCTCGTAGGAGGTTTATTGATGAGCTACCCCAATGCGGACTTTCAGGCACCGCCACCACCACTTCCAGAAGCAAAGCCTGCGCCCCGTCCAACTAAACTAAGAACGATAGCGATTCCTTTGTTCGTTATTGGTCTCATCGTCTGCGCCTTAGGGATCCCTAAGATTGTTCCGGGCGGCATCGCTTCGGGCGCCGCGCTGGCATTCCTGGGCATTGTTTTCTTTGCGCTGAGTTTTGTGCCGCTCCCGGTCATTGAGAATGCTGAAGATCCAATGTCTCCCACTCAAAAACTGTTGGGTGTCTTCTTTGAACCATCTCGGGTGTTCCGCAACCTTCGCGCGCACCCGCGTTGGGTAGCCGCTTATCTTTTGATAACTGTGTTAAGCCTCGTCTATACGTTTGCTTTTACTCAGCGACTTACACCCGAACGAATTGTTAATTACCGGGTCGACAAAGTTGCTGAAATGCCTCCTCCGTTTACTCCGCCTCCCGACCGTATCGAGACAATGAGAACCCAGGGAATCGAACAGCTCAAGAATCCAATTCAGCGGATTGGAACGGTCGTAACGACTTTTGTCGCCGTGTTTTGTTTTACAGCACTTTTGGCTGCCCTCTATCTACTTGGAGTGCTCGTCTTTGGTGGGCGAATGAACTTCTGGCAGTCGCTGTCTGTAATATCCTATGCCGCAGTTCCAATCATCGTAATTCAAAAGTTGTTGGGTCTCGTACTGCTGTACTTAAAATCTCCAGACGATATTCATCCGATTCTGGGTCAGGAAACATTGGTCCAGGACAACCTGGGCGTACTCTTTACTCCTGCTGATCATCCGGTGATATTTGTCCTGGCGACCTCGATTGGAATCTTATCGTTCTACAGTCTGTGGCTGAAGTCTACGGGCTTGCGGAATGGTGGGACGAGAGTCAGCAGTGGCACAGCGTGGGGAGTCGCAATTACGCTCTGGATATTAGGGACGTTGGCGATTACAGGATTGACGGCGCTGTTTCCGAGCTTTATTTCTTAAGTGCTTTGCTTCCTGTGCGCGTTGCAAGGCCGGGCGCCGAGTTCTGAATAAACAAGGGGCGCCTGCGGAGTGGCGCCACTACAAATTGGAAATTCCGTCTGGCGAGTTGAGTTTCACTCGCCGGACTTTTTTTATTCGTAGCGCAACGATTCGATAGGATCCAACCGAGCAGCTTTCCAGGCGGGCCAAAGTCCGAAGATCAATCCGATTCCAACGCTCGCAATCAAGCCTCCAACCGGTGCCCAAAGTGGAACGTAAGAGGGAAGAAAGATTCGTAGCAGCAGAGTAAAGCCCCAGCCGATTGAAAGGCCGACAATTCCACCGAGGCCGGTAAGTGTCGCGGCTTCGATCAGGAACTGCCACATGATGTCGCTTCTCTTTGCGCCGATGGCTTTACGCACGCCAATCTCTCTGGTGCGTTCGGTCACTGACACCAGCATGATATTCATTACACCGATACCGCCAACCATCAGACCAACCGACGAAATAACTACCATCGCGATCGCCAGTCCGCCAGTGATGGATCGGAAGTTATCGAGAATACCTTCCGACGTTTGCATGCCGAAATTATCGTCTGCTGCAAAGGCAACCTGTCTACGAATACGCAGCATGTCGCGAACCTGGTCCTTTGCCTCGTCCATCATCCCAACCCTGGCGACAGTTAGAATGTAAATGTCGTCGGCATTTGGCTTGAGTTTTTGAGCCACTGAGAATGGAACGTAGATTACGTTGTTTTGATCGTCGCTGCCTCCACCGATTAGAAACTGCTCGCGTTTCTCCAGGACGCCAACCACGCGAAACTCCGTTGGGCCGATCTTAATTGTTTGTCCGACAGGCGAGCCCACCTTAAAGAAGTCGTCAGCGACTTTTGAACCAACAACACATACTTCCTGGTTGCTATCGTTTTCAGTGGTAGTAAAGAAGCGACCCTCTGAAATCACCTGCGTTCCGGCTCTTTCGAAGTCCGGAAGTGTGCCCTGTAGCGCGACCTGGGCAGACGTTTTACCGCCACCTGACACCAGTAACTTTCCGCCGAAGAAGTTGTTGGTGATATCGAGAAAGGGGACCGACAGCTCAATGGTCGGTAGCGATTGAAGCGCAATTGCATCGTCGTAGGTCAACTCTTTGCGCATTCGCTCTTCACGCGACAGTCGCCCAATGTGGATGCCTGGATTGAACTTGCTGATGTAGATTGATCTCGTTCCGAAGGACTCTACTTCGCGTTTCACAGAGACGTCGATGCCGCTGATGATCGAAGCAATCAGCATCACTGTAATGATGCCTATGACCACTCCAAAAACGGTCAAGAACGATCGCAACTTGTTGCCGCGCAGCGTGGCGATCGCCATCATGAAGTTTTCGTAAATGTCACTGCGGATAATTTTCATATCGAATAATTCCTGCTGGGAGCCTTCAGTCGGCCCTTAGTGCCTCAATCGGATCAAGTCGCGCGGCTTTCCACGCTGGGAAGATACCTGATACAACGCCGGCGCCACCTGATGCGGCCATCGCTCCGAGAATTGCAAATAGCGACAGGTATGTTGGGAAAAATACACGTGTGACTACATTCCCAATTAACCACGCCAGAAGGACTCCAATCGCGCCACCGAAGAACGCGAGCGTAACAGCCTCGACGAGGAATTGTTTGAGTATGTCTACCTGACGGGCACCAAGTGATTTTCTGATACCTATCTCTTTCGTGCGTTCCGTAACCGATACCAGCATGATATTCATAATCACGATCGCGCCGACGATCAGTGCAATTCCCGGAACGAGCATCGCGACGATAAAGATGGTGCCGAAGATTCGATCGCGAAGGCCTGTGATTGCGTCGGGCGTCACTATTCCAAAATTGTCTTTTTCGCTCGGCTGAAGTTTTCGACGGGCGCGCATCAAGAATCTCGACTCGTCTACTGCGTCGTTGAACTCGCCGTCTGTGCGCGAAGTCGCAATAAAATAGAGTGACCGCTGACGGATCAGGCCGCCGTAGTTGAGCGCGTATGTTTTGAGCGGCAGAACAATAAAATTATCCTGCGGAATTCCAAAGACAGTACCCTTCGGCGCTTCCACTCCAATGACTCGATAAGGTAGGCCCGCAATTGTGATTTCCTGACCGACGGGACTTCCTCCCGCCGGGAACATTTTATTGGCGACATCTGTACCGATGTAGGCGACTCGCGCTGCGTTCTCGTTTTCGGGGTCGGCGAGAAATCTACCATCCGCCACATCGCGATTCTCAATATCAACGCAGTTTGCCGTCGCTCCCGAGACAAACACGTCATCGAGAACCTCGGTGCCGCGCTTGACTTGAGACGGAGTTCCACGAGCCTTCGCGCCAATTTTCCCGATTAGACTTGCCCGCTGTTTGAGGTAATCGTAATCGTCGAGAGTTATTTCCTTGTTTCTTCGTTGTGCTGCAGCAATGGTGTCAGTGTCTTTGAAATCTTCGAGCGGATTGAAGCGCTGAATAGTAAAGGATTTTGCTCCAATGCCGGCGATCTTCTCATCGACATAGCGGTTGAAGCCCTGGATCAACGAGACGACAACGACAAACGCGGTAACGCCGACGATCATGCCTAGTAGAGTTAGCGCTGAGCGTAATTTGTGCGCCCAAATTGCAGATAGCGCGAGTTTCAGAGTTTCGATGAATTTCACGATGTTTCTAAGGTATCGGGTTGCTTACGTTCTTATGTCCGATATGCTTCAGCTTGTCGTTCCGGACGCAGAAGCCCAGCGACAAGCTAAAGCATATCGGACATTCCTGCTCAGGATATCGGACATCGCTCAAAGCGCATAGCCCGAACTGACTTCGAGCGCCTCACCGGTGATGCTATCTCCAGCTTCGGAGCAGAAAAACACAACTGCAGCAGCGACGTGTTTGGGGTCGACCATGCGCTTCAAAGCGGTGTTTTCTAAGTAGAGTCGTTCGACTTCGTCAGCGCTACGCCCCAATTCTTTCGCCCGCCCCGCGATTACTGAAGTCATTCTTTCTCCGGCTGTGGGGCCCGGGCAGATGGCGTTGACCTGAATGTTGAAAGCCCCAAGCTCCTGGGCAAGAGACGCGGACAACCCAATCATGCCCCACTTCGAAGCCGCATAAGGACTGCGCAGCGCGTATGCCATTTTCCCCGCCACAGAACTAATGTTGACGATCTTTCCTGAGCTGCGCTCGCTCATATGGGGAATCACCGCACGTGAACATAGAAACGCGCTAGTGAGATTGACGGCCATCACCTCGTCCCATGCTGCGCGGCTCAGGTTGGTTACCGCCGCAGTTGGCCCGGCAATCCCGGCGTTGTTTACAAGGATATCAACGCGTCCAAAGGTTGCCAGTGTCTTGTTGATGAGTTCATTGACCTGCACTTCATTGGAGACATCGGTCACGATTGCTAGAGCCCGACGTCCTTGCGTTTCAATTTCAGTTACGGTTTGTTCGAGCACGTCGAGTTGGCGGCCACACACGACAACGTCTGCTCCCTCATGAGAGAGCGCCAGGGTGATCTCCCGTCCAATGCCGCGACCACCACCGGTCACGATTGCGACTCGATCGTTAAGTTTCATTTGTTCGGTTACTCCCAACGGAGAGCATCGATTGGATTCAGACGTGCAGCTTTCCACGCGGGCCACAAGCCAAAGACGATTCCTACTGCTGCGGAAATTCCGACGCCAACACCAATTGCCCAAAGCGGCACATACGCCGGCAGCGGCGAATACTTGTTCATAATGATGCTGGCGACTTCGCCGATTGCTAACCCCGCCAGTCCACCAATCGCAGTTAACACGACAGCTTCAATGAGAAACTGCGATAGGATATTGAGTCTGGTTGCGCCTACGGCTTTACGAACACCAATCTCTTTTGTTCGTTCGGTGACAGAAACAAGCATGATATTCATGACACCGATCCCGCCAATCATCAGCGCCACGAACGATATTGAAGTTAGAACTAATGCAGTGGCGCCCGTGAGCTGATTGTAAACATCAAGTAGCGAGTCTTGCGATGAAACGCCGAAGTCGTTCTTCGCATCGAGCGGCACACGTCGCCTGCGCCGGAGAATATCCGTAATCTCGTCCATCGCCGATTTCACGTAGGCTCGAGATTGCGGCCGCACCACCATGAAGAAAACCACTTCAGGGAATGGACCTTCCGCGTAATACTTGTCGAACGTCGTTATCGGCACAAAGATAGAATTGTCGCGAGATTGTCCAAAGAAGTTTCCGAGTGGCTCCATTACTCCAATCACATGATAGGGATTGCCATTTATTCTGACGTCCTTGTCGATTGGATCCTCGTAAGGAAACAAAGCCCGCTTTACGTCAACACCGAGGATCACGACGTTTGAACGGTCCTGCATATCGATCTCGTTAATAAACCGTCCACTGTCAACATACTGGGTTTGCACGAACTCGTAATAAGGAGTGACTCCGAGAAGGATTGGAGTGTCTGTTTGTTTTTCCTGGTAACGAACAGTGGACGAGAGTTTGCGGTGTATCGGTGAGACACCGGCGATTGAGGGAGCCTCGCGACGCAGTGCCTCGGCATCCTCCATGCCCAGGTCCTTGCGATGAATTTCCTCCGGTCCCGGTGGACGTCCAAAGCTTGGGTCAAACTTGGAAATGAAAATGGTGTTTGATCCGAGCGACTCAATTTGATCGGCGAAAGCTTTGTTCAGTCCCTGAATGATCGAGACCATGAAGATCACGGTGATGACGCCGACGCTAACGCCAAGTATCGTCAACGATGAACGCAGCTTGTTGGCGCGCAAAGTGTCGAGCGCCATCACTGCGGATTCTTTTATGTCATCGAGGGTCATGAATCTTTGTTAATTGCTGATTGCTGATTGCTGATTGCTGATTTACTTACTAATTGCGTCGTAATGTTCAATCAGCAATCAGAAATCAGCAATCAGCACTCTCCTTATTCCGCTCTCAGAGCTTCAATCGGATCAAGCTTCGCCGCACGCCATGCCGGCCATAAACCACTGATTATCCCCACGACGGACGAAACACCCACGCCCAACACTGCAGACGCAATGCTGATCAATAAAGGAAATCCAATCAGTGCCGATATAACGTACGCCAGACCAAACCCCGTACCTACACCAATAGCTCCGCCAATCGCGGTCACCGTCACTGCCTCTATCAAAAACTGTGTGAGAATGTCTTTACGTCGCGCGCCGATTGCTTTTCGAATGCCAATCTCTTTCGTGCGTTCAGTGACTGACACCAGCATGATATTCATGACGACGATGCCACCTACGACGAGTGATACCGCCGCCACCCCAATTGTCACGATATAAATATTCGAGGTTGCCGAGCCGTAAAGATTCAAAAACACATCCTGTGTTTCGAGAGCAAAGCCTTCGTCGTTTGGATCATCAATCGTGTGGCCACGTCTGTTGCGCATGATCGTTCTGACCTGGTCCTCTGCAGCTTCGATTTGATCCGCGTCCGCCACTTGTGTGAACACGACCAGGGAACGCCGAGGTCCATATGTTTTCTGATACGTTGAATACGGAATGTAGACAACGTTGTCTCGCGAGAAGCCGAAGATTGATCCCAATGGTTCGAGTACCCCGATGATCAGATAGGGTCGACCTGCAATTCGAATTTCCTGACCCACCGCCCTCTCAGGAGCTGCATCTCCAAACAAATTCTTGAGGATGTCAGGACCGACGACACAGATTTCTCGACCAGATCCGCCTTCACTCTCAGTCCAAATGCGACCTGCATCGATTGACACTCCATCGATATCAAACATCGTGATTGGATCGACTCCTCGCACGCGGACATTCTCAGCTTTTTGATCAGCGTACTTGATTGTCTCAATCGAATTTGCTGCCAGGCCAACTCGCCAACAAGCCATGCAAAGCCGTCGAATCGCTTCTCCATCTTCATGCGTAACGTCTTTGCGACGATTGAACTTTACGAACTCTTCGCGTGACTTGATGATTTGTGGATTCTTCGAAACCGTAAAAACAGTCGAACCTTGCGACGAAAACGTTTGGGCGACAGTTTTGTCTAATCCCTTGATGATGGTCACGACGGCGATTACAGCTGTAACACCGACGACAATGCCCATCAAGGTGAGAGAAGTTCGCAGTTTGTTGGCACGTAAACTTGAGGTCGCAACGCGGAAGGCTTCCCAAATCGCCGTTAAGCGGAAGAGTGAAAAAGAACGAATCCGAGCGGGTAGTACGGCGCGGGCATACGTGTAGCGCCGTGGCTCGTGTTGGCCGCCACCTCGCTCGTTCATTCTCTTCTCCTATCTAATTCGTTCGTCTTTTTCGATCTGGCCGTCGCGAATGGATATGACGCGGTGGGCACGTTCGGCGATGTCATGCTCGTGGGTAACGACGATAATCGTGTTGCCCTCGGAGTGTAGACGCTCGAAGAGATCCATGATTTCCATGCTGGTGTGTGAATCGAGCGCACCTGTTGGTTCGTCAGCAAGAAGAATCGAAGGGTGATTTACGAGGGCCCTCGCAATTGCGACGCGTTGACGTTGTCCGCCTGAGAGCTCATTCGGTTTGTGCATCATGCGTTCGGTGAGGTCAACTGAAGCCAGTGCTTTCTTAGCCATTTCATGTCGCTGAGATGAGCCTACGCCGCCGTAAATCAGGGGCAGTTCGACATTGTGGAGTGCCGTTGCTCGCGCGAGAAGGTTGAATGTTTGAAATACGAAACCGACCTCCTGGTTGCGAATGCGCGCGAGTTCATCGTCGTCCATCTCGGAAACGTTCTTACCGTTGAGCCAGTACTCTCCCTGCGAAGGAGTGTCGAGGCAGCCAATCAAATTCATTAGGGTAGATTTACCAGAACCCGACGGCCCAATGATCGCAATGTACTCGCCACGAGGAATGTCGAATGAAACGCCATGAAGAGCGTGAACTGATTCCGTTCCCATCTGGTAGGTTTTCCAGATGTTCCGCATCGAGATCAACGACTTTGGATCGTGCCCGTTGACCTCGGTTTTTGCCTGGATGACGTTTTCAACTGGCGACGCGATTGTTAGGTTGCTACTCATTTAGCTGCCCTCGTTTCCATTCGCATTACCGCCTGGCTTCTTCGTTTGACGTTTCACCGTCATACCGTCTTTAAGAGTCTTCAAAACTCGACTTGGTCCTCTGACGATTTCCATACCTGCCTGCACACCGCTCATAACTTCGATATCGGCCTCACCTGTGATTCCGGTAGTCACTTCAATGAAGCGGACCTTGTTGGTCTTGGCGTCGAGAGTGTAGACCCCTTTCTGCGTTTTAGGTTTGTTTTCACTGCCGACGGGTGTGGGTGCATTTGATGCAACACCTGGCGACGGTGATGCCGACGGCGGTGCGGCTGACTTCTCAACGATCGATTCGAGTGGGACAGCAAGTACGTTGTTCTTGGTCTTGGTCGTAATCGTTGCGGTTGAACTCATCCCCGGTCGCAGAGCGTCATGGGTCTCATTTGTAATCTCATTCAGCTGGAGAGTTACTTTGAACTCCTTAGCCTCCTGCACATTTACACGATTCGAGAGGCCGCCTGTTTGATCTGACTTTGCAATCGCCAATGGATTTTTCTGGATAACAGTTGCCTTGATTTCCTTATCGCCCAGAGCATCAACCTTGACTTTGGCTGGCTGTCCGACCTCGACATTATTGATCTCAGTTTCATCCACGTTAACTTCGACGTTGATCTGAGACATGTCGGCTATGGTCATCAACGGTGTAGTTGACAAGCCAGCCACAGCAAACTCTCCGACGCGCGTCGGTATGTCTGCCACGACTCCATTCAACGGTGACACCTGAGTCGCTTTAGATCGTTGGCTGACCTGACCACGTAATACTGCCTGTTGCTGATTTGCGCGCATCTCTGACGACTTGATACTGGTTTGTGCTTCTTTCACCGCGATACGTTGCTGGTTGGCTCGTTCTGTCGCCTCTTGCACCGAAAGTTTTTGCGACTCAAGGTTAGCTTTAGCCGTTTCGAGTGCAATCTTGGCAGTATCCATCCGGTCACGAGCGGCATCGTATTCTGAACGCGAGGAAACGCCCGCTTCGATTAACTCCGTGACTCGCTTAAGTTCGCGCTGTGCAGTGTTTACATCGACCTGGGATCGATCGACGCTCGTTTGGGCTGCAACGACTTGTTGACGCGACGCCGCGACCGACGCTTCTGCGACAACCAAAGCTTGTTGAGCCTGGTTCACAGCGTTTCGAGCATTCTGAACGTCGTTAAGAGAAGCCTGAGTTGCTGCCCACTGGGCTTCCTGATTCGATTGCAACTGAGTTGGGTCAACTCGGACTAAAGGCTTTCCTTTTGTGACTTGGTCGCCGGCGTTTACGAAGATTTCTTCAATGCGGCCTGGGACTTCACTGGTCAATTTGATATAGCGTATTGGTCGAACTTCTCCAGATGCTGTTACTGTCTGTTTGAGCTCGGGTCTATTCTCCAGCTTGATCACCACTACCTCGGGTTCTTCCTTGCGGCTGGCGAACACGCTAACGATG
>DATEXA010000179.1:0-2418 GCA_035257465.1 Pyrinomonadaceae bacterium
GGCGGCCCAGGATTCATTTTAAGACAAGACCTGGTCAGTGGGCCCGAACCGTTACTCGACTGGCGAAGACGCCGGCTGTTCAGATACTGTCGATCAGCAACGTTCCCAGCGATGTTTTGGAGGCGATCGATGATATCGCTGCCAGGCAAGATCGTAGTCGTTCAAGTTTCGTCCGGCGCGAGTTGCAACGCATCGTTGCCGAGTACCATGCACAGGAAGCGCTTAGTAAATCGCCTCGCGCAACGGACCGCTCCACGCGAAGCCAGCATCGACAATCGGTATAGCCGGTCAGGACTCGGTCGTTGGACTGGCTTAATGCAGTTCATAGTGTAGCTGAGGAAGAAGATGTCTGTCTTTCCGGTTCCACATGAACGAGACGGCTCTGCTAAAATCCCGATTGATCGGTGCGACCGTATTACACGGCGCGAATGTGGTTAGCGCCAAGCGTGGGGAAAGCAGCAGGGTTGTGATGTAGCCAGGGTGACCGACAACGTCGAACAGCTTATTTCAACGGCAACGAGAGGTTATCGGGCGATTGAACAAACCCATGTGCTCCCTTCCGCGAGCTATGAATAGCTAGGTGAAATGCGAAACTATGAATAACTCGACCATACATAACGACTCGGGGCGCATCGCCAATCCTGCATTTCGGTCGGTTCGGACACGTTCACGGGAGACGTCAATGGTGTGCATACTTAAGTTTGAAGAGCGGGCACGGCAGCGTCAGAGAGGACTACGTCAAAAAGCTGTAGGTTAAAAGTCATTCGTAGGTTCCCTTACGACGACCAGGATTTTTTTGGCTTGCCTTCTCCCGCTCATCTGCAAGAAGCTCCAACCGCAGGACCCAAGGTTATGCACAGGAGCCCTCTTCTTTCCGGAAGAAAGACCTGGTTTTCCCCACCGCAAAAGACGCCCGTGACAGTGTGAGAGTCTCCGTGAAGCTCTGATTGGTTCTGCGGGTGCCGCGAAAGATGGATTGCCAGTGGATAAAATTGCTGGACAAGCGGAATTTTTGAGGGTGATTTCTCAGTCGTTTTTCATAGGTAAACGGGGGTATAGCTCAGTTGGTAGAGCGTCTCGTTCGCGATGAGCGCCTAACAAATACGCCCATGTTCTCCCACATGCTCTCACCTGCTTTTTCATAGGTAAAACCGTTGGGCGAGTTTATCTCAAGTGTTCTCAAATGAGCTCAAAAAATATACTCGATGTACAAAGAAGTGGACAAAGAGCGATCGTCAATAAATCGCGCCCGAATCACACATTTAATCGCGTTAGGATCGTTTCTGACAATAAAGGGCTCGCAAACGTCCGAAGGGCAGAAATTTCATCACAGCGTTTATGTAGTCCTGCTTGACAATGCTGTTGCAAAGCATCCATCCATTTTACGCGCCAATCCAAGGCGTGATCCATTGAAGCCGTGTGCAATGTGATCGAAACGCAGGAGCACGTGGGCCGGTTCAAAGAGTGGTGAGGCTCAGTCGGTCTAGAATTTTACGAAGTTGATAGGAACAGTAATGCAATCTTCGGAGTTGCCCTGCTCTTTCTTCTATCAATCGACATGGTAGGAACCGGAGTAGCACCAGTTTCACTCATAAAAAGGTTTTGGTCAGCCTCGAAAAGATTCGCTCGTAAATAGCTACAGGTATCTACCTCCCAAAGATCTATGTAATTTATTGGGACTAGCTGATTCGGGTCATTAATTACTCTAACGAATTTATCTATCGCATTCAGTAGGCGACTAAGATGGTCGCGCGCTCCTCCTCGCTGTTGCCGCTGATCTAATAATTCAGTTTTTGTTTCAGTTGTGTTCGCACCTCTAGGTACATTCGCTTCGGAGTAACGTAGAGGAAACAAAGTAGGAATGCCGCTCCGAATACGATCACAATGGCCAGTAAAGTCCATCCTGCACTTGCAGTCGCGTTTATAACTAGAGACCACTTGTGCTCGTGGAGCCAAAAGGAGAGCAAATAAATCACGACTGCGATGCCGATGGTGATAGGTTGCGCTGCGAATACCAAACTCCATGTCTCGCGCCATGCTCTTCGGATTAGCAGAAAGCAGTACGGGACTTTGCCATTCACGCGGCGGATTCTGCCGCTTTTGCGCTCCACATAGCAATGAGAAACTGATATGAACGGGCGCAATGACGCGCGCTACGTTCACGATTGCCGCGGCAAACTCGCCGCCTGTCACGTTTGAATCACCGTGCGAATGTCGCTCGGTTAATGGTATACTTTGGAGGTGAGGAACAAGATTAACTCAAAAGAACGTCTTACAAGTCGGATCATTCCATTGACTATTCCGCTCGATCCCGACGAGCAAACCGGCTGGAAGCCATATCATCAGTTTCGCGGAACCGCGGACAACGCAGACGACTTTTCGTGTCATGTCTCAGTGCTGGTTCAAGGGCATTGTCCG
>DATEXA010000180.1:0-4288 GCA_035257465.1 Pyrinomonadaceae bacterium
GAACGCTGGGAGCAGTTTCCAGTTTCTTTCCATATTCCGCAGACAATAACTTTGCGCCGGGAGCGTTTCCGTTAAGCCCTGGGAATGCTGTTCCCCCCGTTCTCACAACCAATCTACCCGTTAGCTCTATTCAAGTAGCCGATCCTCATTTAAAGCTGCCGCGGAGCTACCAATGGAACGCTGCGTTAGAGCAGTCAATTGGCAGCAACCAAAGTCTGTCGGCAACCTACGTCGCCGCGATAGGTCGCGACTTGCTTCGCATAACTAATATAGTCAACCCGAATCCGAATTTTGCCTTTCTCGCCCTAACCGACAATTCTGCGACCTCGGATTATCACGCGCTGCAACTGAAGTTTCAGCGCCGTTTGTCGCGCGGGTTGCAAGCGTTGGCATCATATTCATGGGCCCACTCGATCGATATCATTTCAACTGATTCAAATACTAACGCCAACACGCCGGGGCAAATCGCGAGTGCGAGCGTCGACCGCGGAAATTCAGACTTTGACATCCGCCATTCTTTCAGTGGTGGTATCACTTATGATCTGCCCTCTCCTGGTTCCCAGAAACTTGTAAAGGCGATACTGGAACATTGGTCGCTCGACGGTTTCGTTTTTGCCGGATCAGCGCCGCCCGTTAACATTATTGGCCCAAGTTTCTTTGCTGCCGGAACTCAGATCACTCCTCGCCCAAACGTAAACGCCGGAGTGCCCCTTGAGATCTTCGACTCACAATTCCCGGGTGGAAAGATATTCAATCGCGCAGCCTTTACCGCTCCACCCGCCGGGCAACAGGGGAGTCTTGGACGCAATGTGCTGCGAGGTTTCGGAGGCTCACAAATGGATCTTGGGTTGCAGCGGCAATTTGCTCTCACAGAGAAGTTTGAGCTTCACTTCCGCGCCGAGTTCTTCAACATTTTCAACCACCCAAATTTCGGCAATCCTGTGAACACACTCAACAGTCCCTTGTTTGGCCGCTCCACGCAAACCCTGGCGAACAGTCTCGGGTCGGGTGGCGCTACTGGCGGTTTCAATCCGCTCTACCAGGTTGGTGGACCACGCTCCATCCAATTCGCACTCAAGCTTCAGTTCTGATCAAAGCGGTTAGGCTCAACGAAAAGACAATTGCTTCACACCCTCATTGAGAGAGGCATTGACCAGGCAGGGAAATCCCACCCACGGCAGTTGGTGGATTGTTCAGATCCTGCCTACTCCGGCGAGTTCAGCCATTTCTTTATCAACGCCGAAGTATATTCTCCGCAAGTTCCGGCGTAGGCGCTCGCCTGCCATAACTGATCAATTCCCGCCTTAATCAATTCCTGTGAGTAGTTTTTCCAGACAAAGTATTGTCCATTGTTCATAAGCAGTAGAGCACACTCTTGAATGCTCATACTCGGCACAATCCTAACGATCAGATGGATATGATCCGGAACCACACTTATCTGATCAATCGCGAATCTGTGCTTGGACGCCACTCTTAACCAATATTCACTTAGTGCCTTTCCCAAACTTGCGCCAAAGATTCCCTTCCTTCGGCAGGTGGCCAGTACCAGATGATGATTCAGTTCGAAGTTCGAATGAGCAGTGGCGAGAGTTCCTGGTTTGCTATCCCGATAGCGGTACACCGGTGGTACTACGCGGGAATCGTAACCATGGTGCGCTCCTTGTTGTTCGAGATATCGTCGCACCGCATCGATTCGTACTTTCCCTACGCTACGAGCCAGATATCCTCGAGCCCACACCGGAGTATCGAGAGACCATTGCTTACTCCATTCTCGTGAGGCATTGGTTTTGAGCGTCTGAATTGTTTTAGCTACGGCCTGGTCTGGACGCAAACTCACCAGGCATCGAAGCAGGGCGGCATGAGGTTGACACTCCAAGAGGTGATATTCATGCCGTTCACAAATCTCAGTTATCAGCGCTTTCAGCGATTGTTCCCGCGAACGAAAGATCTGACGTCTGCGATGGGTACGAAAACAAAGATAGTAATGAAGCTGGTAAGCCCAGACCAGGCTTGTGAAGACTGTGAGGTTCATGAGTGGAGGATAAATTCGTCTGCGTCATTAACACAAGTCTCGTGCAGGCTGGATCTGAAGAATCCATGCTTTTGAGTAGGCGGGATCTGAACAATCCACCCATTGCCGTGGGTGGGATTTTCGTAATGAGTCTCGGTGCGTGCTCTATAAAGGATCTGAACAATCCACCAACTGCCGCTGGTGGGATTCCCAGGTACACCTCACAGGATGATACGAGAAATGCTTTTGAGTAGGCTGGATCTGAACTATCCACCGACTGCCGTGGGTGGGATTTGGTAATGAGTCTCGGTGCGTGCTGTAGAAAGGATCTGAACAATCCACCAACTGCCGTTGGTGGGATTACCAGGATGATACGAGAAATGCTTTTGAGTAGGCGGGATCTGAACCATCCACCCACTGCCGTGGGTGGGATTCCCAGGATGATACGAGAAATGCTTTTTGAGTAGGCGGGATCTGAACCATCCACCCACTGCCGTGGGTGGGATTTTGTAATGAGTCTCGGTTCGTGCTGTAGAAAGGATCTGAAAACTATCCACCCACGGCAGTGGGTGGGATTTGGACTCTTAGGCAATGCAGTAAGAAAGCTTGTAAGCCAACCAGATCTCGATTCCCCGAATTGTAACCCGATCGTGGTATCTCATCCTTGCTCGAAAGGAATAGCAAAAAAGCCTCCGATCTAGGGGTGTACCGGTCGCTGCTCGCTCGTATAGTGCTCACGCAGCCTGAGCAAGAGAATCCACATGAGGGAGTGATGAACTTTAAAGGGGAAATCATGACGCGAAGACTAATCATCAAGAAGAGGCTCACGATGCAGAGACGCTTAGAGCGGAATGAATCCCGGCGTGCAGTCATTCGCGATCGTGATCGAGGATACCTCCTGGTAAACGCAATCTTGGAAAAGAGCTTGTCATTTCCAGGACTCAGTAACGACGGTCGTACAGACGTAATCGTAAGAGGAGTTATGCAATGAGTACAAACATTTTGTCCTTTTCACGGTCGTATGAAGACTCGCTTGTCGCGTATCCGAGTCTAATCGAGTCGCCCAAAGTGACTGAGGATATTTCACTGACTGAAGATATCAGCAGTGAGTCAAACATCGCCGGCATCGTGGGGCAGAGTGCGGCGCTGCGGCGAGTCCTGCAACTTGTTGACAAGGTAGCCGGAAGTGATGCCACCGTCCTCCTGCTGGGCGAAACCGGCACCGGTAAAGAGCTCATTGCGCGAGCTATCCACGAACGCAGCGCGCGGTTGAAGGAAACGTTTGTGACGCTCAACTGTGCAGCAGTTCCCAGTGCGCTGTTTGAGAGTGAACTCTTCGGTCACGAGCGTGGTGCTTTCACTGGTGCGCACATGCAGAGAGAGGGACGTCTGGAGCTGGCCCATCGCGGCACACTGTTTCTGGACGAGGTCGGTGACTTACCCCTGGAAATGCAGCCAAAACTGTTGCGAGCGTTACAGGAACGCGCGTTTGAACGTGTGGGTAGCTCACGCACCAGAAACGTCGACGTCCGACTGGTTGCTGCAACTAACTGTGACCTGGAACAGATGATGGAGGAGAGAAAGTTTCGCAGCGACTTGTACTACCGCCTGAACGTTTTTCCGATTTATCTTCCGCCATTACGCGAACGCAGCGAAGACATTACTTTACTGGTCCAACACTTCGTTCAGAAGTACGCACGTCGGATGGGTAAGCAGATTACAGCGGTTCCGGCAGCGACGATACATAAACTGCAACGTTGGTCATGGCCCGGAAATGTGCGTGAGCTAGAGAACCTAATCGAGCGCTCAGTGATTCTCACTAACAATAGCTTGCTGTCAGTTTCCTTACCCGAGAAAATGAATGGCGCGATAGATGCTGCTTCAGTTGTGGGCAACCATGAGGAGCAATCAAGGATTGTAAATGCTCTAAAGGAGGCCAAAGGCCGCGTCAGTGGACCAAACGGGGCGGCGTTTCGCCTGGGAGTGAAACGCAGCACGCTCCTCGATCGCATGAAGAGACTGGGTATAGATGCAAGAGAAGTTAGAAGTGGTCTTGCCTATAGTAGTCAGACTGCTTAGTCGAAAGGAACCTTGAGAGAAACCAATGGATCGCATCCCCTCCATGGTTTGGCGCTACGGCCTGGCCATTCTGTCAGTGGCCTTGGCCCTGGGAATTAGCTCCTTCTTGTTCAGCCACAGTATTAGGGGCGTCGAATTTCCCGTCTTCCTGGTTGCTATCGCCTTAACGGTTTGGTACGGCGGTTTGGGACCGACCAT
>DATEXA010000181.1:0-9850 GCA_035257465.1 Pyrinomonadaceae bacterium
GCGAAGCAGCGTGCAGAAGGTGGTGGGTGACAATTCTTACTCGTACCGTTCGGTAACTACCAACCCCTCCTTTGCCACTTTCCAGTCCAACACTTCAACGCCTTCTTCTGACGCCAACGCTCTCTCAACTTCGGAGCGCCGGCCCGGGGTACAGAGAAACGCAATGCACCCGCCGCCACCGGCGCCGCAAACCTTCGCTGCTTCAGCACCGTTCGCCAGGGCCTTCTCAACCAAGAGATCCATCTGAGGCGTCGTAATCGTTGCTGCCAGACGGCGGCGATTGGGATATGCGTTCTGCATTATCTCCGCCACGCGTCCCCAGTCGTTTGCAAGCAATGCTTCGCGCACGTTTCGTGCTGAGTCGCGAATCCCTTCAAACAGTTCAAACAACTCAGGGTCGCCATCGATGTGACGTTTGAAGATCTCCCAATTGTTAATTCCCGACATTCGCGGCTCTCCTGTGTAGCAGATCGCGATGCGCTTTTCTAACTCGTTGATGTCTACGTCCAACGCTTCCCGCTCCATTCCGTCTGGTCGAAAATGAATCGACGAAACCGATCCGTAAAGCGGTGGATAGTAGTCCTGGAAGCCTGCTGGTACGCGAATAACGGTTGACTCAATGTTTGCTGCAATGGTCACGAACTGACCTTCGTCGTATCGATTGCCTACTAGTCGATTTAGCGCGCCAATACACGCGATAGCCAGGGCGGACGATCCTCCTAACCCTGCGCCGGCCGGCGCTGCGCTCTCTGCAATCAAGTGAAAACCGGTTGTTGGCTTAAAGAAGTGAACTAGTTTTGAGACGAGCTCGAGTCGCTCTTCCTGTAACAGGTCTTCGAGTGCTGACAGATCGGTTTCGAAGGAAACTTTGCGATCGCGTGACTCAAGGACAATTCGTCCGTCGTCGCGCGTTTCAATCCGACAACGCGCGTGCAGCGAAATAGCAAAGTTGACTGTCGTGGCGCCCGGATGAAAAAGATAAAGAGGCCAGATATCGATCGTGCCGCCAGCGAGGTCGACACGTGGGGGTGCTGAAGATTCTATGATCATTGCCAATTTCCAATTGCCAATTTCCGATTGGTCTTATTTAACGGAGTTTGAACCGGACAAGTATGGTAAAGGGCCGTGGGAAAGTAACAATTTCAAATCGGTGTTGGCAAATCGGCAATCGGCAATCGGCAATGTCGTCAGTCGCCGCCATCACTGTCGCCTTTGCCGACCGCATGCTTTTTATGATCACCTCGTCGTTGAGGTTTGAAGGGAATGTGTTCCTGAAACTCCTGGCGCAGATCCTGAAACTTCTCACTCGCGGCGTGCTCAAATTCCTGTAGCCGTTCGGGGTTCGCTTGTTCAACTTTCTTCGACAGCCAGAAACGTTCAGTTAGATAGAAAGTAACGATGCCAACTATAACAATGACCAGGAGAACTTTGCCGAGGCGTTGGAAGTCACCAATTAACCCCATCACGGCACCGCTAAAAAAGTAACCAGCTCCTGAGAGAATAAAGACCCAAAGAAAGCAACTACCAAGCGACACCAGAAGGAACCGTAGGTATGGCATTCGGCCGACTCCGTAGAAAACGCACGACGCCCAACGCAAACCGTAGATGTATTTCGAAAGGAAAATAGAAAGCGGTCCAAACTTGTTTGTGAGTCTTTCAAGCCGCGGTTGGGCTGCGCGATAAAACCGGAACTCACGAACAGTTTCACAAAACCCACGTCCAGCAAAGTAGGCGAGATTGTCGCTGGCACAGCCTCCCAGCGTTCCCCAAACCAGGACTCGAGCAAAACTGTAGTCGTCGAAGAAATTACTGTGAGCCATCACTCCCGCCAGTAACAGGGTGATATCGCCCTCCACCATAACGAGAATAAAGACTGCGTAAAGCCCGTATTGACGAATCAGTTCGTAAAGAAAATCAAGACTATGCATTAAATGTCTGACGAAGAAAGTGGGTCTGTCAGTAACTCGGCGGCTGACAGCATAAACTGGAGGGCTCTCTATTGACTACTGCCGGCCTTCTTCAATTAGAGGAGGCTTGACGACCAGCACCGGACACGCTGCATGCCGGACCACAGCTTCAGCGGTTGAGCCAAACAGAATACGTCCTAAACCCGTTCGGCCATGGGACGCAATGACAATGAGATCAACCGCGCGTTCCTTGGCAACTCTAACTATTTCCGAGGCCGCCTCACCGTGTGCAACCATTTCCTCAACATTCAAGCCGGCGCACTCATCGCACTCGGCAAGTTTTGGTAGCTCTCGTTCGGCTGAGTCTTCCAGTTGTTCTGCGATGTCTGCGATGGGCATAGGTTCGGTCATACCTGAATACCCGACGGTGGGAACTATGGGCTCGATCACGTTGAGGCAGATGATTGAAGCCTTAAAAGTACGTGCCAACGAGGCGGCGTAGGAAAGCGCGTAGTTTCCGCATTCGCTGAAATCGGTTGGTAGAAGAATTGAACGAATATTCAACATGGTCTTTGGTTTTTGATCTTAGGTCTTTGGCATTAGTTAGCGTTGAATCCAGATGCAGGACCGAAGACCAAAGGCGGCTTTGGTCAAATTCTACTCTCAGAAACACTCGTTTGACAGCCTCTGAACCCTCGTCTATGCTTCGCTCAAGCACGTCTTACCCTTTTCAGGTCCAAAAGAACTCAATGAGTCAAACACCTCTCTTAATCGGTATGCATGTATCCGGGGCTAAGCTTCAGGCAGCTTTGGTCGATACCTCCGGCAACGTGTCGGAGAGGGTTGAAACGGAAATATCGCCGCAAAATATGATTGAGCGGGCGGCAAGTGTTGCCCGAGCGTTAGTTGCTAAGAGTGGAAATGTCTCAGCGCTGGGCTTTGCAATTCCTGGTTTAGTCAATCGTCAAACTGACGTGGTTATGATTTCTCCGGCTGTGCCTTCAACGATACGTGAAGGTCTTCATGCCGAGCTAATAAGAGCGACCGGTTTGCGAGTTGAAATTGAGAACGACGCCAATGCAGCTGCCTATGGCGAGTTCAAAGTTGGTGCTGGACAAGGTAGTCGCGACATCTTTTACATGATGATCGGTAACGGCATCGGCGGTGCAATCATTCTGGACGGAAAACTTTGGACGGGTTCTTCAGGTTTCGCCGGCGAGGTGGGACACATCACGATCGATACCGAAGGCATGGAATGCGTCTGTGGAAACACGGGATGTCTCGAGACAGTCGCATCCGCCCCCAGCATCGTGCGACGCGCTCGTGAACGATTGCATCGCGATGCTACGTCCTCACTTTCCCGGTTAGGTCTAAACAAAAATTTCACCGCCGACGACGTTGCTCACGAGGCCAATGAAGGTGACGATTTCGCTCTCATGATGATTGAACGAACTGGAAAGTACATCGGCACGGGTGTCGCCAGCGTTATCAATCTCCTCAATATCGAACGGATAATCCTGGGTGGCGGCGTAATGGATGCGGGGCAACTGATCCTCAACCCAATCATCCAGGAAGCAAAACGCCGAGCTTTCCAACCTTGCTTTGAAGCTACTCAAATCGTTGCGGGTAAACTAGGTCGTGACGCGATCACGATTGGCGCCGCAATGCTCGCCCACGATGCCGGCTCAAACTAGCTCCGGATAACTTCTTTAGAAAGCCTGGATGTTGTGGAGTTAATTCTTCTCTGTGCCGCGCTGCGCTCCTCCGAACGAAGCCAGAGCACGTTGGAATTTTATCGCTATAAACATCTCACTCCGCTGGAGTGAAGACCGCCGAACAGAACTTTGTGAATTGTTGCGCAATTTGAAAATCTTCCCGCATTTGGTAAAGTACCCCGCACCAGGAATAACTCAGACGTTTCAGTTGGTTTCACGGGCCGCTGTGTCTGCTTTACCATATTCACACCTGCCCACTTTCGATTTTTTTGCGCTCAGCCCCATATCTGTAGTTTGAAATCTCGCTCGTAGTATTTGAGCTCACGATTAATCCTGCGGCGATGCCACAGATTTTTCACCACAGTACTAACGCGCTGGCAAAAATCACCATCTACGGTGCCTTGTTCATCGTGGTTGCTGCTTTGTGGGTAACCGTTGAGCTTAATCGTTCCGCCTGGAACACGGGCCAGTGGCTTGAACGACAGCAACCAGTTCAGTTCAGTCACAAACATCACGTCGGCGATGACGGCATCGATTGTCGTTATTGCCACACATCTGTTGAAACTGCAGCTTCTGCCGGAATGCCGTCGACTTCGACGTGCATGAATTGTCATAAACAGATTTGGGCGGATAGCCCCTACCTTGAACCGGTACGAGCGAGTTTTCGCACCGGAAAACCAATCGAGTGGATTCGTGTTCACGACCTTCCTGATTACGCCTACTTCAATCACAGCATTCACGTGAATAAGGGTGTCGGCTGTTCTACGTGTCACGGCAGAGTCGACGAGATGCCGATTGCTTATCAGGCGTCGACGTTACAGATGGAGTGGTGTCTCGAGTGCCACCGCGCTCCGGAGAGATTCGTGCGACCGAAGGAAGAGGTCTTCAACATGGCCTGGCCGCATCCAGAGAACAAGACTAAGAGTGAAATCGAATTCGGAAAAACCCTGGTTGCAAAGTATCGAATTCAAGGACCTCAGATTCTGACAAGTTGTTCTACTTGTCATCGATAGAGATAGAAGTTGGAAATGAGCGACAACGATCGTCACATTAATTTCAAGTTGATGCGGGACCACATCCTCGCCATTCAAGACGGCAAGGACACTCGTGCCGGCAAACAATACTGGCGCAGTCTTGAAGAACTTGCCGACAGCCCTGCGTTCCAGGAGTTTGTGACGCGCGAGTATCCGCAACAGGCGGAGGAGTGGAACGATCCGATTGAACGTCGCACATTCATCAAACTAATGGGCGCGTCGCTCGCCCTTGCAGGATTGAGTGGCTGTGTCTTCCAGCCTCCGGAAAAGATTGTTCCTTACGTCAAGCAGCCTGAAGAAGAAGTACCTGGAAAGCCTTTGTTCTTCGCGACAGCAGCTCCGTTGTTGGGTGCGGCGACGCCGGTTTTGGTGAGAAGTAACGAAGGTCGCCCGACAAAGATCGAAGGTAATCCCGACCATCCAAATAATCGACCCGGTGACTTTCCAGTTGACGACCCGGCGCGTGACCCGCGTGGTTCCAGCGCGACCGACATTTTCACGCAGGCTTCAATACTCGGCCTTTACGATCCCGATCGTTCCGACTCGCTGACGTACCGGGAAGACATTCGCACATGGACCTCGTTTGTCGGCGAGATGCGAACTGTTTTGGATGAGCAGCGTCCAAAGCAAGGCGCCGGCATTCGCTTCCTTACTGAAACGATTACTTCGCCGAGCGTTGGGGCTCAGATCAAGGAATTGCTCCAGTCGTTGCCGCAGGCGAAGTGGCATCAATATGAGCCAGCGAATCGCGACAATGCGCGAGCCGGCGCGATGATGGCGCTGGGCCAACCTGTAAACATCACATATCGGTTTGATCTCGCCGATCGAGTTCTGTCCCTCGACTCAGACTTTCTTTCTTGTCTACCAGGTTCACTGCGATATGCACGCGACTTTGCCGCAAAGCGACGAGTCACCGAAGAGAATAAGGAAATGAATCGTCTCTACGTCATTGAGACGACGCCGAGTAACACTGGAGCCAAGGCGGATCATAACTGGTCAGTGAAACCAAGCGAGTTTGAAGGAATCGCAAGGGCGATTGCGGCAGGAGCAGGTGGGCCTGAATGGACACAAGCGATCGCCCGCGATCTAAACCAGCATAAAGGCGCGAGCATAGTGATCGCTGGCGATCAGCAGCCCCCGATCATTCATGCCATCGCTCATGCGATGAATAGCGCACTCGGAAACGTTGGCAAGACTGTTTTCTACAGTGAGCCTCTTGAGGTTAATTCCGTCGATCAACGGCAGTCATTAACAGAACTGATTAAAGACATAGACGCAGGCGTAGTTGAGTTGCTTGTGATCTTAGGCGGCAATCCGGTTTACAACACACCGTCCGATCTAAGGTTCACCTTTGAAAGGCTGGAGAAGGTCAAACGACGTGTTCATCTCAGCTTGTACAAAGACGAAACCAGCCGGCTCTGTCACTGGCACATTCCGGAGGCCCACTATCTCGAGTCGTGGGGCGATGCTCGCTCTTATGATGGGACTGTAACCATTTTGCAGCCGCTGATTCAGCCGCTTTACGACGGCAAGACTCCCCAGGAATTACTGGCCGTGTTTTCAGAGCAGTACGATCGAAAACCACTCGAGATTGTTAAAGCATTTTGGCAGACGCACGGTAGCCAGCTGACAACAGGAGCAGGGCCGACGCCAGGAGCGAGTGAAGGTACGGCGCGGCCAGCGGCTTCACCGGTGGCTTCATCGGTTGCTACGCCATCTCCAGTACCAACAGCTTCGCCAGCTTCTGTCGACTTTGAATCGTGGTGGCGTCAAACCATTCATGATGGGTTTGTGCCGAACTCAGCGCTGCCCACGAAAACGTTGACGGCTCGAGCTGATGCACTCAATCAATCTCAAGCAGCTCCGCGATCAGCTGGCGGCAATTTCGAAATTGTCATCCGCACCGATCCGTCCATCTACGACGGTCGCTTTGCAAACAACGGCTGGTTGCAGGAGTTGCCAAAGCCGCTAACAAAGGTGACGTGGGATAACGTCGCGGTCGTCAGCCCCAATTCCGCATTTCAACTCGCAGGCGTGCGAGACAATGGCGGCAGCACCATCGGTCGCGAGCACTATGTACCAACAGTCGATCTGGTCGACCAACAAGGCAACGTGATCACTGCGCCGCTTTGGATCATGCCTGGGCAGCCCGACAACGTCATCACAATCTATCTTGGATTTGGTCGTACTTTTGGTGGTCGCGTCGCCAGTGGATTGAACAACCAGCCAGTCGGCTACAACGCGTACGCGATCAGAACTTCATATGAGCCGTGGTTCTCGTCGAGCATCCAGGTGAGGAAGGCGACCGCACAGCATATGCTCGCCACGACCCAACTCCACTTCAACCTGGAGGACACCAACTTTAGTAAAAAGCTGGAGGACACCAACTTCAGTAAAGAACGTGACATAGTTCGAACAGAAACTCTCGAAGAATTCCGGCAAGGCAAGAAACACGAAGAGCATCACGAAGAACCTTCGCTGTACGAGCCGTACCCCTACAAAAAGCAGGCGGAGAACGCTCCGAACTATGCCTGGGGAATGGCGATCGATCTAAACAACTGCGTCGGTTGCAATGCCTGCACGATTGCTTGCCAGGCTGAAAACAATATCCCAATTGTTGGCAAGGAGCAGGTGGCTCGCAGTCGTGAGATGCATTGGATTCGCGTCGACACTTACTTCAAGGGCTTTGATCCAAACAAGCCTGAAGCGACGGACTTTATGCCCGTTCCATGTATGCATTGTGAAAACGCTCCATGTGAACCTGTCTGTCCGGTTCATGCGACAGTGCACAGCGCTGAAGGCTTGAACGACATGGTCTACAACCGTTGCGTCGGTACGAAGTATTGTTCAAACAACTGTCCGTACAAGGTTCGACGTTTCAATTTTTTCCTCTACAACGACTGGGACACTCCGACTTATCAATTGATGCGGAATCCTGATGTGTCAGTACGGAGCCGCGGTGTCATGGAGAAGTGCACCTACTGCGTGCAGCGTATTCAGGCGGTGAAGATCCAATCGGAGATTGAGGGGCGAAGAGCGCAGGATGGTGAGATCGTGACAGCTTGCCAGGCGGTTTGCCCGACCCAGGCAATTGTTTTTGGTGACGTCAATGATCCGAACAGCCGTGTCTCGAAGTTGAAGGCGAATGAACGAAACTATTCGTTGTTGGAAGAGCTGAACACAAAACCGAGAACGACGTACTTGTCGAATCTACGAAATCCGAATCCGGAGATTAAGTCCTGATGTTCGACAAACTTTAGTTTGTCGCTAGTGGGTATCGATAACCTAAGAGGAAAGAGCACAGCTCGGTTTAGACGTGAGGATTCAGTGAGGCTCCACGACAAACTAAAGTTTATCGAACATTAAGAATGGCAGACGAACCACAAAAGCCGTACATGGAAGGTCCGATGCACTCGACGCATCCGGTTATAGATCCGGAGCTGACGTTCGCATCGGTGACCGACAAGATCAGCTCGATTGTTCTGACGCGCAGAACTTCGCTCGCCTGGTTCTTCGGCTTTGCGATCTCGTTCGCACTCTTCCAGTTGATGTTGCTGGCGATCACCAACCTGGTGTTTGTCGGTATCGGATTGTGGGGCGTCAACATTCCCGTCGCGTGGGGCATAGACATTCTCAATTTTGTCTGGTGGATCGGAATCGGTCACGCCGGCACGCTCATCTCGGCAATCCTTCTTCTCCTCCGGCAAAGATGGCGAACGTCGATCAACCGGTTCGCGGAAGCGATGACCTTATTTGCAGTCGCCCAGGCCGGAATGTATCCGATTTTCCACCTTGGTCGACCGTGGTTGGCGTACTGGCTCTTCCCTTATCCAAACACGATGGAGATCTGGCCGCAGTTCCGCAGTCCGTTAATGTGGGACGTTTTCGCGGTATCGACTTACGCCACTGTGTCTGCGATGTTCTGGTTTGTTGGTTTGATTCCCGACTTCGCTACCCTTCGAGATCGCGCGCGCAGTAAACCGTTTCAGTTGATCTATGGATGGCTTGCAATGGGCTGGCGTGGATCAGCACGTCACTGGCACCGCTATGAGACCGCGTACCTGCTGTTGGCCGGGTTGGCGACGCCGCTGGTGCTCTCTGTGCACACGATCGTCAGCTTCGACTTCGCTGTTGGCATCATCCCCGGGTGGCACGCCACGATCTTCCCGCCATATTTCGTCGCCGGCGCGATCTACGCCGGATTTGCAATGGTCTTGTTGCTGACGATCCCGTTGCGAAAGTTCTACGGTCTCGAAGGCTTCATCACCATGCGGCATATGCACAACATGGCGAAGGTGATGTTAGCGACCGGATTAATAGTTGGTTATGGCTACATCGTGGAAGCGTTCTTTGGTTGGTACAGCGGGAACAGATACGAACGCTACATGATTTGGAACCGCATGCACGGACCATACGCGCTTTATTACTGGGCGCTGATCCTGTGCAACATCATCACGCCACAGTTTTTGTGGGCGAAGAAGATCCGTTCCAACCTGGTCGCTCTGTGGATAATTTCGTTCATCGTGAGCATCGGCATGTGGCTCGAACGATTTGTGATCGTTGTGACGAGTCTCCATCGCGACTTCCTGCCGTCGTCGTGGGGCATGTATCAGCCGACCGTGTGGGATTGGTCAATGTACATCGGCTCGATCGGGTTCTTCTTTACTCTACTGTTCCTGTTCATCCGCTTCCTGCCAATGATCTCCATCTTTGAGATGCGAACGATTCTGCCGGAGGCGGAGATGGAGGAGTAGCGGGAGACGGGGGGACGGGGCGAATAGCAGACTGGGAGACGGGGCGAGTAAGAGACGGCGACTGGGAAGTCGTATTTTCGCGGTGAAATAAAAATGAGTGACGAGCACGACAAGTTCAAGACTGGTGACAGCGATGATGGTGAAGATGCGAAGATCACCGCTTCGCCCCGTCACCCCGTCGCCCCGTCACCCCGTCCCCCTGTCCCGGCGTCCCACCACCACGGCCACCTCCATATCCCACTCTACGGCATCATGGCCGAGTTTGAGGGACCAAACGAATTGGTTCATGCAGCACGTCAAGTGTACGAAGCCGGCTACAGACGTATCAATGGGTATTCGCCGTACCCGATCGAGGAGTTGTCAGAAGCAATCGGGTTTACGCACACGAGTTTGCCGGTAATCGTTTTCATTGGCGGACTCGTGGGCGGCATTGGCGGGTT